>SKFT01000132.1 GCA_007117865.1 Puniceicoccaceae bacterium
AAAAAAGATGACATGGGAATGAGTTTTTGCCTCGTTATCATCATGGAAGAGTCAGTTTAACGATTTCTACTTCTCTCCGATAGGTGGGTAATACCCCATATTCTATTGTGGACGGATGGTGTATTTTAGCGTCTATGAAAGCTAAAATACTGATTCAATTACCTGTCGCGGCGATCGCTGCTTTGTTTTGTGCCTCAACACCGGGAGTCGCTTCCATTCTGCTCAGCACAAAGGATTTTGCGATTCTGGCTGGGACCGATATCACCAATAGCCATGCCACGACTATCAATGGTGGAAACGTTGGAACCTGGGGGGCTGGCAATAGCATCACCGGTTTCCCTCCAGGTTTGATTGTGGAGCCTTATGGTAAAATTGAAGCGGGATCCGTTACCGATCAGGCAAGGGATGATCTACTCACGCTTCGCAACGGACTTGCTGGGATGGAGGCGGATGAAACGCTAGTCGCTTTGGGAGGACTGACTCTTTTCCCAGGGGTTTATCATATCGCTGCGGCGGCTAATTTAACCGGAAACCTGATCCTGGACGGCAATGGTCAGGACAACGCGTATTGGGTGTTCCAAATTGGTGCAGCGTTCACCACCGCGGCCAGTTCATCGGTAACGGTCATTAATACTGGCAGCAATGGCGGCAGCGATTACGGCGTTTTTTGGAATGTACAGGATGCGATTACCTTCGGCGCAAGCAGTGAATTAATCGGCAACTACCTCGCTGGAGCAGGTCTTAGCTTCGGTGCTTCATCCCATGGCAGTGGCAGAGCCTTGGCTATAGGGGCGATTACTATTGACAGTAGTGATCTCCATGCCTTTGGCGGCTTTGAAGGCAATGACTGGAGCGGCGGTTTGATGTATGATCAAGGCGGCTTCATCGTTGCGGTTCCTGAACCAGCAACTTACGCCGCTATCCTTGGCTTGAGCGCTCTCATCGTGATACTCTTACGCCGGGTTGGATCCCGGTGAAATAGTCTTTGCCTTCCACGGGATAAATGAGCAATGGCGTAGCCAATCGCTATCGAAATCGACGTAGCGTTACGGAGATGGGGCAGTCGGGCGGACGCACAGGAGCGCGTCCCTCCATCGGAAGGCATCTTCTGGAGGGGCAAGCTCCTGCCCCAAAAACAAAACTGTCAACTTTCCATCAGGACTCGACAATATTTTCTGCTTTTATTCGTTTATTCCCACTGCTCCGCGAGCTTCCAGGAAGGTCATATTTGCCGAGGATCTCTTCGATATTGTTTCGGCAGCAGGGTTTTAGGAGAAATCCATCCATGCCAGATTGAAGTGAGTTATGTCGGGCTTTCTCGGCTACACTCGCGGTGACGGCAACAATGGGGATTCGACGACCTTCCTTCTCCAGGGCGCGGATCGTCTTCCACCAGTAATATCATTTTGCCCGAAGTTTTCTTGTTCTTTTGCGATTTTATTGATTTCCGAGCAGGCGCGCTGGAGATTAGTGTATCCTGATTGGATGCGCGCCCGTTTTGTTTGTGACCATTATTCTTTATTTGAAAATCATCATTCGGCAACGTCTCCTCGCTCTCCAACATAAAAGCCTCCTCATCCGTTAATGGTTCGGATAGATTTAGCGGCAGACGAAAGGAAAAGACTGACCCATTCTCGCGTGAGCTTTTAACCGAAATCTCGCCATTCATCCGCGTTGCGAACTCCTTGCAAATGGCCAACCCCATGCCGACGCCACCTTGCTCACGACGGATGCTGCCGTCGATTTGGTAAAAGGCCTCAAAGATGTGCTGCAACTCGCTGGTGTTCATGCCAATGCCGGTATCGACAACATCGAAGAAAACATCGACGCTTTGCAGGCCCTTTGCCGCTGCCCGTATCCGCAAGGTGACACCGCCGACAGAAGTGAATTTCCGAGCATTGTTGAGCAGATTCATAACGACTTGGCGGATGCGACCATCATCGCCCAGCAGAATTCGCTTGCGAAACAATTCGGGACATTGCCTCCAGTCCGTTTTGAGGCTGAGGTCTTTTTGCCTGAAGCTCGGCTCGAGCATGCCGATGCAATCTTCCACTAACTCGGAGAGCGAAAAGGGAAGTGACTCAATCTTCAGCTTCCCCGCCTCCATCTGCGTGAAGTCGAGGATGTCCTCAATCATCCGTAGTAAGTTGCCAGCCGAAGTATGGATCATTTTAAGCATTTTCTGATGATCCTTGTTGACGATTTCTTCCGCCAGCATTTCAGAGAAGCCCAGAATGGGATTGAGCGGAGTCCGAAGCTCGTGGCTCATGATTGCCAAAAAGTCGGATTTCGCCACGTTGGCAGACTCCGCACGTACGAGTGCGTCTTTCAGTTCCGTCACGTCAACCGCCATAGAAACCATCAACTGTCGTTTCTTGGTGTCTGTGCCAACGCGAGCACTGTTGAACCGCCAGACCCGCTCCTCCCCATGTGCGTCAAGAATGCTGTATTCGCCATTGAAGGAACCCTGATTGATAAAGAGCATACGCAAAATCTGATTCCACGATTTTTTCTGGAGATCCGAATCGGTGAGTAGGGTCTGTATTAATGAGTCGTCGAGCACGTTCTGAACCTCTTTGAGATGGTTTGCGCAACGACTCCATGATCGGCTCATCATCAGAATATCACCATCGTCTGCGTAGAGAATTACCGGAAACGGCGCGTGTTCAATGACCAGTTGAAGGCGTTCTCGATGATCGGAGATTTCCTTTTCCATTTCGCGTTTTTTCGTCACATCATGCTTTATGCCCAGAAAGTGTGTTATCTCACCGGCTTCGTTGCGAATCGGGTTTAGGGAAAGCTTGGCTAGAAAGGCTTTTCCGCTCTTGGAATGATTCAGAAACTCTCCTACATAGCACTCCCCGTCGAGCAAGGCTTGCCGCAGACGCTGACGCGCTGGATCAATATTGTTTTCTGCTCGAAGGTCGGCAGGGGTCTCTTCGACTAGTTCTTCGAAGCTCCGTCCGCTCATCTTCAGCATTGCCGCATTGGCATAGATCAGATTCGGGCCGGAGCCGCGAATATCCGCATCGGTGATGAAGATCGCATCCTCGGTCTGGTCAAAGGCATCTTGGAAGTGGCGTTGCCGTTCCTCCATAAAATATTCTTTCGTAACGTCTAAAAAAATCCCCTTTACAGTGTTTCCCTTGACAGGTTTAGCCCGAATTTGCAGCCAGATCGCTTCACCTTCAGGTGTTTTAAAAAGAATCCGCGTGTTGACGGTTTCGCCTTGTTTCAGGCGATTGTTCAAGTCGGAAACACTTTTTCTGCTGGAATTGAATCCGGCAAGGGAGAAAAAATCCTCACCCAGATGATTCTGTAGATTAACCTTAAGAAGGCTCTCCGTTGCGCCTGAATAGCCGAGAAGTGATCCATCTGAAAGATTAATCCTCCAAGCCGCACAGCCGACATCTACCAGGAGTTGTTCGAACTCGCGTTGCTGACTGAGCAGTTGTTTCTTTCGTTGGTCAGCTATATCCGGATCGGAGGGGTCCCAGAAATGAGAGGTCTTCACAGTGTCCCCAAAGCAGTCATTGATTAGTTCACGAAGAATGAGATAGTCTTCCTCGTTGTCATCAATGACAATTATATTGAGCGCGTCATATGGTATAGAATGTTTGATGGCAGCCATAAAGTGGTTATCAGAGTATTGCTTGTGGCAATTTCAGCCAGTTGCCAACTTTTGCTCATTGCTCATTGTCGATATTATGAGCATCATAGCGCATTATATTGCGCTTCACTATGGGGTGTTTCCCTACTCTTTCCCGAACAAAGGCCCATCGGGTTTTTTATCCCAAATGGAGTAGTCAGGAGACAGAATTCAGGCGTCAGAATTGAATATAAGCGAGTTATGAAGCAGCGCACATGTCCGCCGAAGCCTGCTCGGCGGAGGAGGAAGGCTCAGCCTCAGGAGGCTAATCAGCTTCGTAAATTCCCATGGCTGGATCTACGTAACCCTCGCTGAAGAGAAGCAACAAGGCGGCGATGGTGCCCGACGCAATGACCATGCCGAACAGAAAGACTATCGTCAAAAATGCCTTATCCCAAAGCAGATGCATGAACCAGAAAATAACCCCTACAAACTTAATCAGTGAGAGGAATATCAAAGTAAAATAAATGATGGTCTGACTGGGAAATGGCAGGTAAATCAATACTAGCTCAATCCCTGTCAATGCCGTCATCAGGAAGGCAAGGTTCATGAAGGTAAAGTAGCGTTTGCGCTCTTCGCGCAAAAATGTCTCTTGTGCGGCAGGATCAGCGGAGGCGATAGCAGACATAGTGGTTAATCCCGGTTAGAATGATACGTATTCGAGCAAGTAAACAGCAGTGAAGATCACAATCCAAACAATGTCGACAAAGTGCCAGTAGAGACCGGCCACTTCGACGTCCATTGCATGGGTCTCTGCCTTGAAGTGCTTGGTGTAGGAATAGGCGAACAGCGACCCGAGCCAGAGGATGCCCAGGGCAACGTGCACACCGTGCGTTCCAGTCATCAAATAAAACGAGGAGCCGAAGGTTCCGGTTGTTAACTTGAAATCCTTGTTTACGGCAAAGTCGTAAAACTCGTAAACCTGACCACTGAGAAACAGCAGGCCAAAGATCATCACCAATACCGTATTGCGGCGGAAGGATTTTAATTCACCCTTATGGATTGCCGACACAGCCAGGGCCATGAATAGCGAGCTCATCAAAAGAATAAAACTGCTGCCGGTGGTCAGTTCGATATCAAAAATGGAGCGCGGATCGGGTCCAACGTCCGGATAAATCTTGCGATAAATCAGGTGGGTTGAAATCAGGGTGCCAAAGAACATGCAATCAGATGCGAGGAAGAGCCACATCATTAGCTTCTTCGGATGCATTCCGGTAGGGACATGTTCCTGTGATTCGGTTACTTCGGTTGCTGCACTCATTATAATTAAAAATCGGATCTTATGCCATGTTTTAAGGATTAGCTCGCTATCAATGCGGCCTGTGCTCACCCTCGGGATGCAAATGATAGCCGCCGGGGCCTTCCAGTGCCCACAAATAAATACCGATCAAGGTGATACTCAGTCCGGTAATTGCCAGGTAGCCCATAAGCGGAACGCCCGCCGACTTCATTGCCATCGCAATACCGAAAACGAGAAAGCCGCTCGAGGTCAGCAAGGGCATCCATGACTTGCTCGGCATGTGAACGCCGTGAGCGCCTGGATCAACCGAGCCAATCTTCTGATCAACCGTGCCAAACTTGTGCAGCCAGAACGCGTCACGTGCTTTGACAACCGGCGTGCGGTCAAAGTTGTGAACCGGTGGCGGTGACGGAATCGACCACTCAAGGGTGCGGGCATTCCATGGATCATTGCCGGCGGGAACACCCTTGCGGTAGGTCCGCAGCATATCAATCAGGAACATGAGGATACCCACAGCTAAAATAAAGGCTCCTATCGTCACAGCGAAATTGAGTGCCTGCCAACCCGTTCCTTCCAGATAGGTGTGAGTCCGACGAGGCATGCCAGCCATACCGAGGTAGTGCATCGGGAAGAAGGTCCAGTTCAAACCAATAACGATCACAATCGCGCTCCAATGTCCGAGCTTACCCTGCCACATCCGTCCGGTAACCTTGGGAAACCAAAAATACAGGCCAGCCAAAAGCGCGAGGATGGAGCCTCCAATTAAGACATAGTGGAAGTGTGCCACCACGAAGTAGGTATCATGTTGTTGTGAATCAGCGGGTGCGGAGGAGTGCATGATACCGGAGAAGCCCCCCATCATGAACATCCAGATAAATCCCAGTCCGTATATCATCGGCACATCAAAGCGAATTTTACCCCCCCATAGCGTACCAATCCAATTAAAGATCTTTACTCCGGTGGGAACAGCAATCGCCATGGTTAGGAGGGAAAAGGCAGCGGTGCCGACGGTGCCAAGTCCGGTGGTGAACATGTGGTGACTCCAAACGGCAAAGCCGAGGAAACCGATAACCGCACCGGAGAAAATGATCAGGCTGTAGCCAAACAGTGGCTTACGGGAAAACACCGGCAGGATTTCCGAAATAATTCCCATCGCGGGGAGGATGAGGATATAAACTTCCGGATGGCCAAAGATCCAAAACAAGTGCTGCCAAAGTATCGGCTGGCCTCCGCCTTCGACGCGAAAGAAGCTGGTGCCAAAGTAACGGTCGAACATCAGCTCACCCAAAGCCACTGTGAGCGGGGGAAAGGCAAAAATAATGAGAAAGGAAGTGATCAACGTCATCCAGGTGAAAACCGGCAGGCGCATCATCAACATCCCCGGTGCACGCATGTTGAAAATGGTGACAATGAAGTTGAATGCGGCGGCGAGTGAACCGATACCCAGCACTTGCAGGCCAAGGATCCAGAAGTCGGTGCCAATACCAGAATAGGCAGTATCCGTGTAGGGAGCATAACCAAACCATCCGACCGCCGGAACAATGTCGGAGCGGCCGTCAATCGGATTAAACCAGCCCAGCAAATTGGCAGCCTGAAACAGCCAGCTGATATTGAGGATGATGGCTCCGGCAACAAAAGTCCAAAGGCTAAAGGAATTCAAGCGGGGAAAGGCAACGTCCCTGGCCCCAATTTGCAGGGGCACCAGATAGTTGAAAAAAGCAGCGCTCAACGGCATCACCGCCAGGAACACCATGGTAGTGCCATGCATGGTGAACAATTGGTTGTACACCTCGGCGGTAATGAGTTGATTTTCTGCCACCGCCAATTGGGCACGAATGATCAAGGCTTCGATTCCACCAATCACCAGAAAAGCCAGTGAGAAAATGGCATACATGATGGCGATCTTTTTGTGATCAACCGTGGTTAGCCAATCGGCCAAACCAGTTGTGTGATCAGGACGACGCAAACCGATCAAGCTGCGATTTTCGTCAGCTTTTTCTGCGCCAAGGGGGGCGGTGGAAGTTGCAGTGGACATATCAAAAACTCAGTTAAAGGGAATCGGGACGCAGGGTCATCATAAACGCAGCGAGGTCGTGACAGTCTTGATCTGACAGATTGATGTCACGCATGCCGCCTGACACATGATACATCAGATTGCCCGGCTTTATTTTTTCAGACTCGCGAATCCAGCGATAGAAGTTCTCGTATTGGCGCTCGGGGTTAATGGTGAAATCGTCATTGTGATGCTCCATCCAACCTGCGGCAATGGATTTGCGACTGGCAACGGTGGTCAAGTCCGGCCCCAACAAACCCGCCGCCGGGGTGCCCTTGATCGCGTGACATTGTATACAGGCGCCGCGGCCATAAAACAAAGCGGCACCGCGCACTGCCGGTTCATCGACCAATTTCTCCGGCGCGCGGGCAGCGAGCACCACAAAATCCTGCCAACTCTCTTCCTGCGGTGGCGGAGGCGTCTGGCGCTGTTGCTCAACCCACTCGGCGAAATCGTCATCCTCCATCACTTCGACGCGAAATTGCATATAAGCATGTGACTCACCGCAATACTCGGCACATTGACCAAAGAAATAGCCGGCTTCATCACCGCGCAGCCACATCCAATTATTGCGTCCGGGAATCATGTCCACCTTACCAGCCAATTTCGGCACCCAAAAGGAGTGGATAACATCCTTAGAGCGAAGCTCAAAACGCACCACCTTGCCCTTGGGAATAGCCAGCTCATTGCCCGTAACAATACCCAATTGCGGATATTCAAATGAGAACCACCATTGCCAACCATAGGCATAGATGGTCAACACCTCCTCCTCGGCACCATCCGACATGTCGCCATGATAGTAACTGCCAAGCAAACTGTCGGGCTCATCCGGCATACCATGAGTGTAAACAATGGCACTGACCGTTGGAATCGCAATGATGACCAGCAAACCTATCGAAATGGCGATTAAAACAAACTCCACCAGTGGGTTGCCATGGGACTGGGGCGGATGCTCATTGGGATCGTCGTCCACGCGCTCACGGTAACGCCAAACCGTCCACAGAAGCGTGCCGCCTACCGCAATGAATATACCAAAGGTAACATATACCGTCAGCATGAACAGATCATACTGCAGCCACGCAACCTCACCGCGGGGATCCATAAAGGATTGGCGGCCATCCAGTGCGCAACCACTTAGAACAAGAGTGAGCGAAATAATACTTAAGCGTAAGGGCATTATATTAAGTTAAATAAAACCCAAAAAAAGCGCCACCATCAGATTTGGCAATGATTAATTATTCAATCCTTACTACTTAATACAGGTATAACCAAATCTCATACAAAAGCGGCTGGTGCTAAAAAAATCACCAACCCGGCGGACGGAACCAACCGACTGCTTTTTACTTATTATTGACATTTATGCGAATAAAGCATTTTATTAATCAATATTGAACAAGCTTTTTGCGCATTTATGGATTTTGGTTGGATTGCTGGTTATTCAGTCATCCACAGGGCTGGTTGCGGAAATCCTTCCGGTCTCGACTAACCCACCCGCTGGACTGGATCCTCAGGACGTGCCGCAGATGATCCTCATCACTTTTGACGATGCTGTGAATCAACCGGTTTATGAGCGCATCCAATTGATCCGCGGACACAATAATCCGGATGGATCACCCATCGCCTTCACCTTTTTTGTCAGCAATAACTACACGAATTACTGGCAGCTGCATGAATTGCACTCGCAAGGGCATGAAATTGCCATTCATACAGTAACCCACAGCACGGGATCCGAAACGTCCTACGAACGATGGATAGAGGAAATCGTTGCCTGTCGCGAGGCCATTTCGCGGCTGGCAGGGATCCCACTGGAGCAACTGCGCGGCTTTCGTGCCCCCTACCTGGGGGTCAACAGTAATATGTATCATGCCTTGAGTGATTTGGGATTTGATTACGATTGCTCGGTACCCGAGGTGCCCGGACAAATGTTGAGCCAGGATGAGGCCAGCTTTATCTGGCCCTATACTTTGCACGATGGTATCCAGCAATTGGTATGGACTGGCACAGGGCCGACAAATTCCCTGCCGGATCTATTCAAAGTTCCCATGTGGAACCT
>SKFT01000081.1 GCA_007117865.1 Puniceicoccaceae bacterium
CGCACAACGGAGGCGGGAGTCAGGAGCTAATTATCAATTACTTACACCCTCGCTACCAGCCGCCATTTTGGTGGAGTGGGTTGCTTCACAACTCGCTTGTATGCAATTCTGTCTACTGAATTCTTGCTCCTGAAAATCTATGACTTACCAAACCCCTCAACTCGTAGAGAGCTTTAAACCAAAATCTGTGAAGAACCCTTATTCATCACAATGGAATATAGATTTTCAAATCTTCTGATAATAGACTTGATTCAGATTAGCTAGAGTGTTCGGATGTTTTTTTTGTAAACATGAAATTATTTGCTCCTAGAACGGATGTCGCCTTTGATCCGCGAGTAGTTGTTACTCCCGAGTCAGCCGAAAAACTTAATCAACTTGGCTTGGAGGTTATTGTCGAAAGTGGTATTGGTGCGCACTTGGGGTATTCCAATGAAACTTATCGGCTAAAGGGTGCAAGTGTGGTGTCATCCACAACCGAGGGATTCGCCGAAGCCGATTGGGTGTTTGCCTTACATCGTCCGGAGGCAGAACAGCTTGCGCAGATGCGTGTGGGCACGCGCTTGGTTGGGAGCCTGGATCCCTTTGGCGACAAGACATTTTTTCAGGCGGCAATGGAAGCGGGGATTGAGGCCTATGCCATGGAGTTGATTCCACGCTCGACGCTGGCACAAAAAATGGACGTGCTCTCATCGCAGGCCAACTTGGCGGGCTATGCCGCCGTTATCCTTGCGGCTAAGGAGTTGGACAAAATCCTACCAATGATGATGACGCCTGCGGGCACTTTGCAGCCCTCGCGGTGCTTTATTCTTGGGGTAGGGGTTGCCGGCTTGCAGGCAATTGCCACGGCCAAGCGACTGGGCGCTCAGGTGGAAGCGTTTGATACGCGTCCTGTGGTCGAGGAGCAAGTGCGCTCGCTGGGAGGGCGTTTTCTGAAAATTGATGTGGGTGGTGAAACCGGGCAGACCGAGCAAGGGTATGCCAAGGAGTTGACAGCCGAACAACTGGAGCGGCAGCGACAAGGGTTGGCCAAGGCCTGCGCGCGCGCTGATATCGTTATTACAACCGCCAAGTTATTTGGGCGTCCCGCTCCCAGACTTCTCTCGGCATCGGCTATCGCTGGAATGTCTGCTGGCAGCGTAGTGGTCGATCTTGCCGTGGAAACAGGTGGCAATGTGGAAGGCTCGAAGCCGGATGAAACCGTCGTTACCGAAAATGGCGTGCACATCATGGGTCCGCGCAAGGCAGAAAACACCTATCCGCTGCACGCCAGCCAAATGCTGGCTGCCAATTACTTCAACTTTTTCAGTCACTTCTGGGATTCTGAGCAAAAACTATTTACTGGCGATCACAGTGATCCCATTCTGGCATCCACCTGCCTGACGCGCGATGGTCAGTGGGTGCACGCGCAGATCCAGCCTTAAGCTTGGAGGGCTGGCTGAAGCGTTATTTTGAAAGTCAAAAATTAACTAATTATGGAACTCATCCTTCTCTTATTCATCTTTGTTCTCGCCGGTTTTCTGGGCTTTGAGTTAATCAGCAAGGTGCCATCACAACTGCACACGCCTTTGATGTCGGGTTCCAATGCAATTAGTGGTATTACCATCGTCGGCGCCTTGTTGGCGACGGGGTTGGGTGAGGGGGAGTCTCAGCTAGCGGTTTGGATTGGATTGCTGGCCTTAATCCTTGCCAGCATCAACGTGGTTGGTGGCTACCTGGTGACCGACCGCATGCTTGCCATGTTTAAGGGGGGTAAGAAAAAACAATAATTACCGATCCTTTAATTTAAAATTGTCAACAATCATGGAATCTAGCGCAACAATTGTTAATCTGGCCTACATTGCGGCGGCCATTTGCTTTATCTTTGGTATCAAAATGCTAGGCAAGGCGGAGACGGCCCGACGGGGCAACCGACTTTCCGCTATCGGTATGCTCCTGGCTGTGGTGGTCACGCTTTTGGATCGCTCTATCGTCAGTTATGAACTTATCATCGTCGGCATCGTTATTGGTGGTGCGATCGGTGCGGTAGCTGCAAAGCGGGTGCAAATGACGGGTATGCCGGAGTTGGTGGCCCTCTTCAACGGCTTCGGCGGGCTGGCCAGTTTGCTGGTGGGCAGCGCTGAATTCGTGCGTCAAAGCGGAGCGGAAACACTAATCCCCGCCACTTCGGCAATCATTGCGTTGGCGGTTATTATAGGTGGAATCACTTTTACCGGCAGTCTCTATGCATGGGCCAAATTGGCGGGTAAGGTTTCCGGTACCGCGCGGATTTATCCGCAACAGAAGCGGGTCAATGCAGGGGTCGCGGGAGCAATCGTGCTGCTGGCTATTTTACTGCCAATATTGGACGGAGGGATCAGTGCCGGGGTGGTGCTTGTGCTGTTGATTATTACCGCACTCGCACTGGGGATCCTCGCCGTTATGCCGATTGGCGGCGGCGATATGCCGGTGGTGATAGCCTTGCTCAATAGCTTGTCAGGCCTCGCGGCCAGTGCGGCGGGCTTTGTTATCCAAAACAACGTTTTGATCGTTGCCGGTTGCTTGGTGGGTGCCAGTGGATTGATACTGACGGTTATCATGTGCAAAGCGATGAACCGTTCGCTGACCAACGTATTGTTTTCCGGCTTTGGCGCACAGGTGGCAAGTGGCGAGGTCGGATTGGATTCCGGCGGCGAACTTAAGCCCATTAGCACGGAAGATGCCTATTATATTCTTGAGAGCGCCAGTAACGTGGTGTTTATCCCCGGCTATGGCATGGCGGTGGCGCAAGCACAGCACGCTGTCAAAGAGTTGGCGGGAATCCTTTCCAATAACGGGGCAGAGGTGCGCTTTGCTATTCATCCTGTCGCCGGAAGAATGCCCGGTCACATGAATGTCTTGCTGGCTGAGGCAGATGTGGATTACGAGCAGTTGGTCGAAATGGATGATGTGAATCCGACCATGGAAATGGTCGATGTGGCAATTGTCATTGGTGCTAACGATGTGGTCAATCCAGCGGCCACCAACGATCCCAGCAGTCCGATCCACGGCATGCCGATTATCGAAGCTCATCGGGCGAAGACCGTTTTTTGCCTGAAGCGCGGCAAAGGAGCAGGCTTCTCGGGAATTGAGAACGGACTCTTCACCGCTGCCAACACCCGCATGATTTATGGCGACGCCAAAGGAACCATGACGAACCTGGTTGGCCAATTCAAAGATTCAGTTGGTTGAAAGATGCCTTTCAGCCGTCAAATGAAAATGCCGTGCCCCCACCTCCGCACGGAGTTTTATTTGATTGTAAAACTTGTCGTTTACGGCATTATGACTATTTTGCTGTTCCATGAAACAGAAACCGTTAGAAAAAATGTCTTTTGAAGAAGCCGTGGAGGCATTGGAGCAATTGGTGCAGGAAGTGGAAGATGGCGAGGTCTCGCTACATGACTTGGTTTCGCGCTATGAGTATGGCTCCAAGCTACTTAAGTATTGCCGTGGCTTGCTTGGTGATGCTGAAATGCGCTTGCAGCAATTTGATAAGGACAAGGGTCAAAGCTTCGATCTCAACCTGGATGACCCCGGATCTGCTCATTGACTTGCTACCTAGTTGCAACACTAACTCATTTATACGACTCATGGCTCTACTCAATCGCATTCATTCACCAGCCGATGTTAAAGCTCTCGACGCCGAGCAACTGCCACAGCTTGCTCAGGAAATACGTCAACGGCTAATCCAAACCACATCAAAAAATGGTGGCCATATCGGTCCTAACCTTGGGGTGGTGGAGCTGACGCTGGCCCTGCATCGGACCTTTAACACGCCGCAGGATCAATTCGTATTCGATGTTGCCCACCAGGGCTACGTGCACAAATTGTTAACCGGGCGCAACGACGACCGCTTCGACCGCATCCGCCAAAGTGGTGGTTTGTCTGGATTTTTGAACCGCGAGGAGAGCGCCCACGATTGTTTTGGTGCGGGCCATGCTGGCACGGCTTTATCGGCGGCTTTAGGCATGGCGACGGCGCGCGATCTTGCTGGTGGTGACGAACATGTGGTAGCGGTTTGTGGCGATGCGGCCTTTACTTGCGGAATCACCATGGAGGCGATGAACAATATTGCCACCACTACCCGGCGCTTGATTGTGATTCTCAATGACAACGAGTGGTCGATCGCCAAGAATGTTGGTGCCCTCTCGCGCTATTTCAATGAGTTGATCACCAATCCGGTTTATCAGCGGATGCACCATGACGTTGAGCGGGTCTTGTCGAGGATGCCCGGCGGCGAGTCACTGCGCCGTTTTGGATCGAAAGCAAAGCGTGAAACCAAGGACTTTTTGGTATCCTCCTCGCTGTTTGAAAAATACAAGCTGCGCTATATCGGTCCATTTGATGGTCACGACTTCAAACAGTTGGAACACTATTTGGAGTTTGCCAAGAAGTCCGACGAGCCAGTGTTGCTGCATGTGATTACCAAGAAAGGCAAGGGCTACGATGTAGCGATTAATCAGCCGGAGAAGTTTCATGGGTCCAGCCCCTACAACATATCTACCGGCGAGGGTAAGCCGCAGGCTGCGGGAACGCCGCCCGCCTATCAGGATGTGATGGGTAAGGCGCTGGTTCGCTTTTGCAAAGCGGATAAAAAGGTCCTGGGGATTACGGCGGCCATGCCCAGCGGAACCGGCCTGAAACACTTGGCGGATGCCCTGCCCGGTCAATTTTTTGACGTGGGTATTGCCGAGGAGCACGCGGTATTGTTTGCCGCTGGTTTGGCCACCAAGGGCTTCCATCCAGTGTGTGCTATATACTCGACCTTCTTGCAGCGCGCGTATGACCAGATTATTCACGACGTGTGTTTGCAGAATCTGCCGGTGCTATTTTGTATGGACCGTGCCGGCTTATCCCCAAATGACGGGCCGACGCACCATGGCTTGTTTGATATAGCCTATTTGCGCTGCGTTCCCAAAGCTGTCATAATGGCACCTGCCAATGAGGATGAGCTGGTGGATATGATGCATACCGGCTTGCAGCACATGGGCCCGGCATTTATCCGCTATCCTCGCGGGACTGCAATGGGTGTAACGATCAAGGGAAAATCCCAGTCGTTGGCAATAGGCAAGGCAGCAACGATTCGCAAAGGTAGCGATATCGTCATTTGGTCAGTCGGCACCATGCTGGAGGATGCACTGGCCCTGGCGGATTGTTTACAGCGCGAAGACGGTCTTTCGGTCGGGATCGTTAATGCCCGATTCGTCAAGCCCCTGGATAGCGATCTCTTACAACAAACGGCCAGTGAGGCCAAGCTGCTGGTGACGATGGAGGATCATGTGATTGAAGGAGGCTTCGGCACGGCAGTGCTGGAAGCGCTCAACGCCTTGCAGCTTCAAGTGCCATTGAAGCGCATTGGCTGGCCCGATCAATTTATCGGTCATGGGTCATCCGTTGACGACCTGCGGGCGGCCCATGGACTGGATGCCGGGAGCATTGTCGCCGATGTGCGTGAGGCGTTCAGCGCTTGCGTAGAGCGAGCGGACTGCATTGCTGCAGCGCTTTGAACGTGCTGTCCCGATTATAGGCCCCTCGATGAACACTGAGCATCAAAACCTTCGGCTGATTGCCAGCTGTCCGGACCGCATCGGAATACTGGCCAAGGTCGCCACCTTTATCGCCGGTAAGGGCGGTAATATTACCGAGGCCAATCAATACGAAGACGTGCGCACGCAGACCTTTTTTATGCGCTATGGCTTCAAGCTGCCTGGTGCGGCCCCAGAACTGGAATCCTTTAAAGGGGATTTTGCTGCGGTTGCTGACGAATTCGAAATGGATTGGCGCATCAGCAATATCGATTATCGACAACGCGTGGTGTTTTTGGTAAGTAAATTTGATCATTGCCTGGCCTACCTGTTGCACCGTTGGAAGGTGGGGGATTTAAAAATCGATATTCCATGCGTCATTTCCAACCATGAGACCCTGCGCGATTTGGTGGAGTGGTATGGTATCCCCTATCATCACGTGCCAGTGCCCAAGGAGGTGGAAGCCAAGCAGCTCGCATTCGGGAAAACCGCTGGTATTATTGAAGCGGCGAAGCCCGATACAATTGTGCTTGCCCGCTACATGCAGATCTTTCCTTCCTGGTTGTGTGAAACCTATCGCCATCAGGTGATCAATATTCATCACAGCTTCCTGCCTTCCTTTCTCGGCGCAAAGCCTTATCATCAAGCGGATGAGAGAGGGGTTAAGTTAATCGGAGCCACCTGTCACTACGTGACGGAGGATCTCGACCAGGGGCCGATTATTGAGCAGGATGTCACCCGCGTCCGTCACAGTGACAGCATCGAGGAGATGATGCGGCTTGGCAAGGATGTGGAAAATGTTGTGTTGGCCCGCGGACTCCGTTATCACTTGGAGGACCGGGTCATCGTCCACGGCAATAAAACCATCCTCTTCATCGATTAGTATAATGACTTCAGCGACTTTGGATGATACGGGGCCTACGGGTGCCATCTGTTTTGATTTGCCGTCTCCCTACGAGGCGCATTCATGTGGCTTATTACACCTGCCGCGTTTTCTGGCCAAAATTGCCAAGCACCTTGACGGTCGCTTGCCCAAGTCGTATCAGAAAAATTTTTGCCGTGGCTTTGATCGCTTTATGTGCATGCATCTAGGTATTGAGCCGCAGGAAGTGGTCACATTGGTGCGCAAGCACGGCCTGGGGACGGATTTGGACGCGGCGCTGCTGGAGCTTTTCCCAGCTGATTTGCGGGCGGTGGAATGGAATCGGGAGTTGGTGCACAAGGGCATGACCGAGGCCGGACGCGAGTTTCTCGCTGAGTCGCTTACCAACATGGGCTGCGCTAATTTAATCGGTTCGATAGTTAATGTTTGCGATATGATTGAGCTAGATGAGGGGCGCATTCCGGGTTTTAGCGATCAACTCCGCAAAAGCTGGCAGCCCAGCTCCTAATCAGTCTAATTGTGGAATTTTTTGCTTGATAGGGTGTAAAAAAAACGGCATGTTTTTGTAAAACAAACGTTAATTAAGCAAAACCAGTTAATGTCTATCGCCCACCTAGGTAATGCTGCTGCTGCAGATAGCAGTGGTAACAACTCCGAAACCAGTCGACTGGGTGATTCAATGGTTGCGCGCAAAACAGTCGCATTGGATAGTCTGCAGACACACAGTGGTATTCTTATAACTGATAGCGAGTATCGCATTGAATGGGTTAATACGAGCTTTACACGCATCACGGGTTATACTTTGGACGATGTGCGTGGTCAGACCCCAAGTTTATTACAAGGTTCAAATACTGATCCAGAAAAGATCAAGTTTATGCGCGAATGTTTGGCGCGTGGCGAGGGATTTGTTGAGGACATTCTCAATTACAAGAAAAACGGGGATCCTTACTGGGCCGATGTCGAAGTTTGTCCCTTGCGCAATGGTAGTAGCGAAGCCACTGGCTTCCTGTGGATTCATTCCGATATCAGCCAACAAAAAAGCGATTACCTCCAGTTGCGCAATTTTCGCACTGCTGTAGAGGAAAGCCCCTCCACAATAGTGATTACCGATGTCAATGGGATCATTTGTTATGTTAATCCTGCTTTTGAGCGATCAACAGGCTATACTGCCAGGGAGGCAATCGGGCAGCATACACGTATCCTGAAATCCGGACTTCAGGATGACTTTTACTACAAGCAGATGTGGAGTGATTTGAAAAAGAATAAGCACTGGGAAGGGGTATTCCAGAATAAGCGCAAGGACGGTCAACTCTACTGGGAATATGCTTCTATTTCTGAAGTAAAGGACGAGCATGGCGAGCCAAGCGGTTACATTGCCATAAAACAAGATATTACCCGTCAAAAGCAATCAGAACAGGCACTGGTCCGGCTAAACACGGAGCTTAACCATACCACCCAATATGCGGAAAAAATGGCCCGCAGGGCTAATAATGCGAGTGAGGCCAAGAGTAACTATCTAGCGGTAATGACGCATGAAATCCGCACGCCGATGAATGGCATTCTGGGTTTGGCGGAACTGTTGGCTGATAGCCAACTGGATCCAGAGCAGCGGCAATACCTGGATGCCATTCGCGCAAGCGGTGAGGGACTCCTGGAGTTAATTAACAACATTCTTGATTTGTCAAAAATCGAAGCAGGAAGATTTGAATTGGTGGAAAGCGACTTCTCGCTGAAGGTGGTGGTTCAAAAGGCAGTTGAAACATTGCAGGCAAATGCCCAGCGCAAAGGGTTGAATCTTGTTCACATAAAGGGTGATGCCTTGCCAGATAGCTTGCGCGGTGAACCCCGTTGCCTGCGTCAGGTGCTGGTAAATTTAATCGGCAACGCAATCAAATTTACCGATTGCGGGGAGATTACTATTATCACTGAATTAGAATCGTTAAGCCCCGAGCAGGGCAAATTTCGATTCGCAGTGCGGGACAGTGGGCTTGGCATTTCCGTGCAAGACCAAGACAAGCTCTTTGCCAAATTTAGTCAGGTAAATCATCTTAACTGCGAGCACCCGGGCGGCACCGGTCTCGGATTGGCCATTTGTAAAGAACTTGTAGAGCGCATGGGTGGTACCATTGGTGTGCGCTCACCCCTGAACCCAAGCTTCACCCCACCGATGCAGGGTGCTGGAACGGAATTTTGGTTCACATTGCCGCTGGCTCTGGCTCAGCAACAGATGGATAGTGCCGCATCGGCGTCGGATGTAAATAGCGAGCTAACCATAGATCATAACAATGGGGCAACTAATGAGGTTTCTGGCAATAGGTTGAAGAAATTACTGATTGTTGAGGATAATGCGACGAACCGCCTGGTTGCCGAGTTGATGTTGAAGAAGTTGGGCTATCTCTATGAATCGGTTGAGAATGGTCGTGATGCCCTGGCGAGTATGCGCAAGCAGCGTTATGACTTGGTGTTAATGGATATTCAGATGCCAATTATGGATGGACTGGAAGCCACTCGCTTGGTACGCGCTTCCGATGATCTTGCAACGCCGAAAACGGTGCC
>SKFT01000018.1 GCA_007117865.1 Puniceicoccaceae bacterium
AAAGCGATGCTGCTGCGGAAAGCGCGCCGGATTCGGTTGCCAGTCGATCCTTTGAGGGCATTGACCAAATTGGTGGCCAACCCGTGGCTCATCCTGCTGCGCCCGTCTTACCCGAACCTGCGCGCGAGACCGCTTCTGTCGGTGGCCTCGGAGCGGCGGAAGCTCAGGGTGAGGCTGGCACAGGTGAGACAGAAGGTGGCGCGGCAACTGAAGCGCGCTCTTTCGAGGGGTTGGATGTCGGTGGCAGTGCCAGCCGCGAGCAGCAAATTGAAGTGCGTCGTTCGATAGAACTGCGTCCCATCCCGCAAACGGGTCAGCGTCCCGGGTTGCCGTCCTCAACTCCAGAGCGCGGCGAGCCTTCCAGTCCTCAAGGGCAACGCGCTCCGGCGGAGAAGGGTTCTGACATTCCCACTGGATTATGATAGTGGCCAGCCTTCAGTCACATCGCTTTCGCATCCAATCGCTGGTGCGCATAAGCCTTTATCTGCTGGTTTTCGTGACCGGCGCAATCGTCCACGCCAATGGCCCGCTACTGCGCCTACTACCACCTGAGGCAATCGCTTTCAGCGAGTTTTTGCGCAAAGCGGAATTTGATCAGCGTTTTCAAGGCGAGGCGATCAGCGATCTGTCCACTGTTCCGCAAGGTTGGTATGTTCGCTATCAACACGAATCGCTGGAGTATTGGTTTGGTCCGCTCCGCTTTGCTGCTACGGCAGAGGATTATGCGACGTCTTTGCGTCGTATCGTCGCGGAAGCGGTTGCCCAGCGTCCCGAGTTGGCCAATCATACCATCACGGTCGTATCCTTGCCGACAAAGGAATCAGTCAACGCAAACGCGAATGACCCCCTTGACCCTGTGCCGGAGGAGTCGGTTGCCGATAGTGGCACGGCATCGCCGCCGCCCCCTAAACCTTGGTGGCAGCGCTTGTTGGGCATTTTTCGCCGGGGTAGCTAATTTACCCTTTTTGATTTGGATTTTTTCTGAAAACGGATTGAATGGTAAATATGTCGATGGATGGGAAGCAAGGAATGGATCGTTTACATGCCTATTGGCGCATGCCATATATCACCGCGTCCAATGATGATGATGGTGGCAAGCCTAGGGAGCGTGTTAATCCATTCATCGCCATCCCGCAAACCGATGATCCTTGTCGCGAGGGACTACTGCTGTTGGGGGAGCACAATTACATTGTGATGAATCGCTATCCTTACAATGCGGGGCATTTACTGGTGGTTTCTCGACGCGAGGTGGGCGATCCCTGTCTGCTTTCGAAAGAGGAGCGTTTGGAGCACTTTGATTATATTTTGGAAGCCAAGCGCATCCTCTCTGAGGCCTTGCAACCGGATGGTTTCAACATCGGTTACAATCTCGGTACGGCCGCTGGCGCGGGAATCCCCAAGCACCTGCATTGCCACATCGTGCCGCGCTGGTCGGGCGATACCAACTTTATGCCTGTTATTGGCAACACCCGCGTTTTGCCCGAGGCGATGGCAGCCATGTGGCAACGTCTCAGAGCTTTTTGTCCTTAACTGCATGCTCGCTAAGCAAGAAATTATTCACTTTCAAGATCCACGCCACTTGTCGCGACTTTACGTTAGCGATGAGGCCAATCTGCATCATATTGAGCAGGTTTTTTCCGTTTCGTTGGTTACCCGTGACGACTGGCTGCAAGTTGAGGGTGAGGAACAAGCGGTGGCCGATGTGAAAGCGGTATTTTCGTTACTTGATTCTGCCCGTCAACAAGGACTCAAGCTGCGCACATCCGACTTCCGCTACGTCGTGGAAACCTATCAGGCTGGCGGTGCGGACGAACTGTCACAGTTGTTTGCCGATCCGCTAGTGATTCGTCTCAAACGCCAGAGCATTGTTCCCAAGACGGTCAACCAAAAGCGCTACCTGCAAAGTATCCAGCGCTATCCCGTGACCTTTGGCATCGGTCCTGCGGGCACTGGAAAAACCTTCCTGGCGATGGCGGCAGCTTTGCAAGCGCTGTCGGAAGGCAGTGTCGAGCGGGTCATTCTTACCCGTCCCGCAGTCGAGGCCGGTGAGGCACTCGGCTTTCTGCCCGGGGATTTGCAGGAGAAAATTTTGCCCTACCTGACGCCTCTCTACGACGCCATGTATGTCATGATAGGCAAGGATCAAACAGCGATGCTAATGGAGCGGAATGCGATGGAAATCGCACCGCTGGCATACATGCGTGGGCGCACATTGGCCAATGCATTCGTTATTCTCGACGAAGCGCAAAATGCCACTTCCGAGCAAATGATGATGTTTCTTACCCGCATGGGTGAGGGCAGTCGCATCGTTGTTACCGGAGATGTCACGCAAATCGACCTGCCACGCAGCAAACAATCCGGACTCGTCCAAGCTGCCCGCATCCTGCAAGGTGTTGAAGGCATCGAGATCTTTCGTTTTGTCGAGTCCGATGTCGTCCGTCATCCCATCGTTCGCCGCATCCTCGCCGCCTATGCCCGCGAAGCAGATGGATTATTAAACTGTTGAAGAGCACGGGGCGAGGGCATTATGGCGTATTTGAATATTGATTTATCCCGTTTGCTTGTTGATTTCTGAAGTCGAGTTGCGCACCTTCGCCAGCGTCTCCCATGGCAGCAGCACGCAGCGGTGACGTGAAGGGTAGGGTGCAGCCCCGGCGAGGGCGCTGAGCTCACCGAGTTCACTCAGGTCAGGGGTGGTTTCGTGATTCAGTAAATTTTGTATGACTGTAATCTGTTGTGTCAGGGATTTCAGGGTTTGACCCTCCATTCTGGCGCACATGATCGATGCCGAAGCATTTAGAAGCGCACAACCAGCCGCTTCAAAACGCAAGGCGATAAAAGTCCCCTCAGCGATTTGTGCATGTACCTCAATTTGGTCGCCACACTTGGGATTTTCACCTTCGGCGGAAGCATTTGCCGTCAACAAGCAACCCCGCCAGCGCACTTCCTTTTGGTGCTGACGGATGATAGCCTGATAAAGTGTCTGCAAGTCGTCCATGGCTAGCCGCGGAACGCTTAGAAAAACCGTTTAAGCCGTTCAATGCCAGCCAAAAGGCGCTGCACATCGTCCTCATTGTTATAAATGGAGAACGAAGCCCGCGCGGTGGCGGCGAGCCCAAAGCGTGCCAGTAAGGGCTGGGTGCAATGGTGTCCTGCGCGGATGGCGATGCCATCCGCATCGAGAAAAGTGCCAATGTCGTGGGCATGGGTATCACCAATTACAAAGGAGACGGCACCGGTGCGCTGTGCAGCATTACCGATAATGCGCACGCCGTCGCTTTGCTCCAGGCCGCTACGTGCCAGCTCCAGCAGTCGATGCTCATATTCGGCAGCGGCTTGACGATCCAATTGGGTGACATAGTCAATAGCTGCACCCAAACCGATCACACCTGCAATATGGGGTGTTCCTGCCTCAAATTTTCCGGGGATGCTTTTAAAGGTAGTACCCTCGAAGCGAACCCTTTCAATCATATCGCCACCGCTTTGGTAGGGAGGGAAACGCTCCAACCATTCGCGCTTGCCGTGTAAAACGCCAATGCCGGTTGGACCAAAAAGCTTATGACCCGAGAAGACCGCGAAATCCCAGTCGAGTTCGCGGTGACTGACCTCCATGTGCGGGAAGGATTGTGCACCATCGAGTAATACCGGCACGCCGGCGCGGTGGGCCTGATCAATCATTGCTTTCGCCGGGTTGATGCTGCCAAGCGCATTGGAAACGTGGGTAAATGCCAGCAATCGTGTTTTAGGTCCAAGCAAGCGATTGAATGCAGCGAGATCCAGGTCGCCATCGTCGGTAACGGGAATCACCTTGATCGATGCACCGCTGCGTTCGGCAGCCAATTGCCAGGGCACGATATTGGCGTGGTGCTCCATTTCAGTCAGAAGGATTTGATCACCCGGTTTAAGTATACTTTGGGCAAAGCCATGGGCAACCAAGTTGATACCTTCCGTGGCACCTTTAACGAAGATGATTTCGTCGCTGTCCGCTACTCCCATGAAGGCTGCGGTCTTGCTTCGCACCGACTCATAGGCTTCTGTTGCTTGCTCGCTAAGGAAGTGTACTCCGCGGTGGATATTGGCATTTTCCCTGGCGTAGTAGTCTTGCAGGCGCTGTATGACGACACGCGGCTTCTGCGCGGTAGCAGCGCTGTCCAGATAAACCAGCGGTTTGCCGTTGCGCACGCTTTCGTTGAGTATGGGAAAATCCGCCCGGACGGCGACCGGGTCAAAGCTGGCAGGGGATGCTTTGGCTGTTGCTTGAGTGGCGTTGTCCATTTTTTACTAGTGACATTGAATACACAGCAACGAATGAAGTGAGTAACCTGCGGGTTGCAAACGCAAGTTGGCGATTAGCTTTTGTGCGCTTTAACCAAATTGTAGAACTCTGAAAACAGCGGATCGGCATCGTTGGGTCCGGGGGCTGCTTCCGGATGGTATTGGACAGAGAAAACCGGGCGGTCTTTGAGGCGTAAGCCCTCGACGGTCTGGTCGTTGAGATTGATCTCGGTAACAATTGCACCGTGGTTTTCCAAGTCTTTGGCATGGGAGGCAAAGCCGTGATTCTGCGAGGTGATGGACACCTTGCCGGATTCCAGATTTTTGACAGGCTGATTGCCGCCGCGATGACCGAATTTCAATTTAAACGTTCCCGCACCAATGGCATGGGTAATGATTTGGTGCCCCAGGCAAATGCCAAAAGTAGGATAGTGCCCGATCAAGTTTTTAACCGTTCGGTGAGCGTAGTCCACTGCCGCAGGATCGCCGGGACCGTTGGAAAGAAAAATGCCATCAGGCTGGATTTCGCGAATCGCTTCCACTGGAGTATTGGCCGGAAAAACGTGCACATCAAAGCCGTGAAGGCGCAGTTTGCGGAAAATCGACCACTTGGCGCCAAAATCGAGGGCAGCTACCTTAAAGCGTTTTCTGTCCAAACCCTCCTCGCGCAGCAAGTGGGTGCCCTCGACGGTAAAGGGAGCCGTTTGCTCATCCTGCGGATCCCACACAAACGGCTTTTCAGGCATTACCGAGCGGACGTGATCAACACCCTCCAGGCCCTCCCATGCGCGGGCTTTGGCAAGCGCTTCCGCGGCACTCAGGTTTTCGGTCGTCAAGCAGGCTTTCATGGCACCAACTGAGCGCAGGCGTTTGGTAACGGCGCGGGTATCGATGCCGGAAAGACCCGGAACCCCATGTTCGGCAAGGTAGTCTGGCACGGATTGACGGCTGCGCCAATTGCTGGTGATGGGACTGATTTCGCGAACGATGAATCCGGCGATGCGCGGAGAGGCTGATTCCACGTCTTCCGGTGCAATACCGTAGTTGCCAACCTGGACGGTTGTCATGGTAACGATTTGCGAGAAGTAGGAAGGGTCGGTGATGATTTCCTGATAACCCGTCATGCTGGTGTTGAAAACGGCTTCGCCGACCACGGTTTTGCGCGCACCAAATGCGCGGCCGTAGAAGACGCTGCCATCTTCAAGAGCAAGAAGTCCTGTTTGCGTTTCACTGAGCATAGGGTGATGAGTAGAAACGGGTTAGTTGACTGCGGGCAACCCTTAAGCGCACGCGAGCGTGATTTTTTTCCAATTCCACTACAGGAAAATCGCCGTTTGCTGCGTGAGAGGTGAAAAGTCCGCTGATGGATCACCTGCATCCAAAGCGCTGAGAGTTTCGTCTTTACAAAGAGGTCAACGAAAATTCAAATCGCATCGCTACGGCGGATGGCGCGGATATTGAGCTGGATAACAACCGAGGCGATCAGGGCAATAATGAGTAAGCCAACAAAGACCGACAGCATGCCGCTGTAGCTACCAGATGTCTCGCGCACTCTGGCGGCGATCAGCGGGCCTGCGAGTCCGGCGGCTGCCCAGGCGGTAAGGATATTGCCATGGATGGATGCCAGTCGGCGGGTGCCAAAAAGGTCGCCAATATAAGCGGGTATGGATGCAAAGCCGCCGCCGTAGCAGGTTAGAATTAAAAATACCAGCAATTGAAAGATCAGTGCATGTGTGATGTGCGGCAACAGCATAAAGGCTGCGATCTGAATGGCAAAAAAGGCACTGTAGGTAAGGGGGCGTCCCAAGTGATCGGATAACGAAGCCCAGCCCAGACGTCCCACGCCGTTGAACAAACCCATTAATCCCACCATAGTTGCCGCGGCAGCGGCACTCAAGCCAGCGATTTCCTGTGCCATCGGCGAGGCAACCGAGATCACTGCAATGCCGCAGGTGACGTTGATGAACAACATCAGCCACAGCAAATAGAAGCGCAGGGTTTTGAGCGCAGCCCAGGAGTCGATGTCGGCGAGGTCCGCTTTAAGAGGCTTACCGTTGGCCGCCTTGGCTGACAGCTCTTCCCTCATCCACCCTTCCGGAGGCGGTTCAAGGATACGAGCGGAGAACACCATCACGCTGCCATAAAGCGCTGCAAGGATAAAAAAGGTCGGTGCCAAACCGGTATGGGTGATCAGAAACTGAATCAGACTACCAGCGATTAAAGCGCCAAAACCGAATCCCATGATAGCCAATCCGGTCGCCAGTCCCCGGCGATCCGGAAACCATTTGACCAGCGTGGATACTGGACAGATGTAGCCAACACCGATGCCGGTGCCGGCGATTACACCAAAGCCCAAATAAAACAGCGGCAGCGATCGAATGTAGACTGCCAGTCCGCTAACCATTAAACCACAGACAAATAGAGCGGCGGACAAAAAAGCGCTGCGGCGTGGTCCAATCCGTTCGACCGTCGGACCGAGAAACGATGCCGATAGACCGAGGAACACAATTGCAATGCTGAAGGCCCAAGCGGTATCGGTTGGATCCCAGCTCAAGGCATCGTTGAGCGGTTTGCTAAAAACGCTGTAGGCGTAAATGGAGCCAATTGAGATGTGCACGCCAACGGCTGCAGCGGCAATGGACCAGCGATTGTGGGTTCTCGTCATGGAGGTGAAAGCTTACTATAGTGACTCAGGTGCCGGGATTCAGTTTCGCTGGTATGCCATTGGCAAGGAAGATTTCCCATGCGCGCAATACGTCTGCGTCATCCGCGGGTCGGGTATTTGCCAGTTGGTAGTCCAGTCCAAGGGCTGTATATTTGCTTTTGCCATATTGGTGAAAAGGCAGGATTTCGACCCGCTGACAATTGTCAAGTTCTCTGATAATGCGCGCGGTCGCGGCTAGGTTGTCTTTGGTATCGGTCAATCCCGGAACCAAAACGAAACGTATCCAAAATGGTTTTTGCATTTGCTGCAAGCGTTTGGCAAAGCGCAAAATCGGATCCATGGCTACGCCTGTAACGGATAGATGCGTGTTCGCCAAACCACTTTTGATATCCAACAAAACCAGATCGGTCGCATCCAGCAATGCGTCGTCGGCCTTGTCTCCAAGGAAGCCGGAGGTATCCAGCGCGGTGTGGAGTTGGCTTTGTTTCGCTTTTTCCAGAATCGCGCGGGTAAAAGCTGCTTGCATCAACGGCTCGCCGCCGCTGACAGTGATACCGCCACCTTTGCGAATGAAATTGCGATAGCGCAGGGCATCCATGACAACACTGCCGGCAGTCCGCTTGCTGCCTTTGGGCCGTCCCTGGGTGTCGGGATTGTGGCAATATTGGCAGCGCAGGAGACAACCGGATAGAAAAACCACGTAGCGCAGTCCTGGACCATCGACCGAGCCGCAGGTCTCCACCGAGTGAATGAATCCCTCGGTGGAGCTGGCAGCAAAGGTGGTCTCAGCTATCGGCAAGTCCACGTCCCATGGACATGCCGACAGGGGTTCCGTAGTGGTGTTTAGCGACATTCGTGGAACGTGCGATCTATCACGTCTTTTTGCTGCTCGCGTGTGAGCTTGACGAAATTGACGGCGTAGCCCGACACACGCAGGGTCAGCTGCGGATACTTCTCAGGGTGATCCATTGCATCGAGCAGCGTTTCGCGGTCAAAGACATTGACGTTGATATGGTGACCCTTTTCAGCGAAGTAACCATCCAGTAAAAGGGTCAGGTTGTTGATCCTTTCCTGGTTGGTTCGCCCGAGAGCCTTGGGCACAATTGAAAAAGTGTAGGAAATGCCATCCTGACTGTCGGCATAGTCCAGTCGCGCAACAGAACTCATCGATGCCAGTGCGCCCTTGCGATCGCGACCATGCATCGGATTTGCTCCGGGCGCGAAGGGTTCGCCGAGCTTGCGTCCACAGGGCGTGGAGCCGGTTTTTTGTCCATAAACCACGTTTGATGTGATGGTCAGGACTGACTGCGTTGGCACGGCATCGCGATAAGCGGGCTGTGCACGCAATTTTTTCATAAAAGTGTGCACCAGCTGACGGGCAATGGTATCGACCGATTCCTCGTTGTTGCCAAAAGCCGGATAATGGCCTTCGACTTCGTAGTCAACCGCCAGCCCTGCCTCGTTGCGGATCACGCGCACTCGACTGTGCTTGACTGCTGAGAGCGAGTCTGCCGTCACCGACAAGCCGGCAATCCCACAGGCAAGCGTGCGCAGGATTTTGCGGTCATGCAGGGCCATCATGATGTGCTCCGGGCAATAGCGATCATGCATGTAGTGAATGATGTTAAGCGCCTTGACATAGGTGGCCGCCAGCCAGTCCAGCATTTTGTCGAAGCGCTTGGTAAGGTCGTCATACTCCAGGTATTCGCCGCCAAAGGCCGCTGAGGGTGGGGCAACTTGTTCGCCGCTGATTTCGTCGATGCCGCCATTGATGGCATAAAGCAAGGCCTTGGCCATGTTGGCACGGGCACCGAAAAACTGCATTTGCTTGCCGATACGCATGGCTGATACGCAGCAGGCGATACCGTAGTCGTCACCCCAATACGGACGCATAAGGTCATCGTTTTCATACTGTATCGCGCTGGTCTCAATCGAGACCTCAGCGCAGAAGCGTTTGAATGGCTCAGGTAGGTTTTGCGACCACAGTACAGTCAGGTTTGGCTCCGGTGCCGGGCCAAGATTGTAGAGGGTGTGCAGTACGCGAAAACTGGTGCGGGTGACCAACGGGCGACCATCCTCGCCAACACCACCGATGCTTTCCGTGACCCAGGTGGGGTCCCCGGAGAACAGTGCATCGTAGTCGGGTGTGCGAATGAAGCGCACGATGCGCATTTTCATCACCAGGTGGTCTATCAGCTCCTGTGCGCGCTCTTCGGTGAGAGTGCCTTCTTCAATATCACGTTGAATATAGATGTCAAAAAAGGTTGAGGTGCGTCCAAACGACATAGCCGCGCCATTTTGGTCTTTGACTGCCCCGAGATAGCCAAAATAGGTCCATTGAATGGCTTCGCGGGCATTTTTGGCCGGACCGGAAATATCAAAACCATAGGCTTTAGCCATGCGTTTGAGTGCTTGCAGGGCGCGGATTTGGTCATTCATTTCCTCGCGTTCGCGGACCCAGTTTTCGCTGAACGACTCACAATCACTGTCTGCCAGATCTTGCTCGCGCCCTTCAATCAGGCGGTCCACGCCATAGAGGGCCACACGCCGGTAGTCGCCAATGATGCGCCCGCGGCCATAGCCATCGGGTAAGCCAGTCACAATCCCGTTGCTGCGGGCAGCGCGAATATCAGGAGTATAGGCATCAAAGACGCCATTGTTGTGGGTCTTGCGGTGCTTGGCAAAAATATCAGCAGTGGCCGGGTCCATTTCGCGGCCGTGGGCTTCCAATGCTTTTTGCGCAATGCGCACGCCACCGTAGGGTAACATGCCGCGCTTCAGTGGCGCCTCTGTTTGCAAACCCACGATTTGCTCCAGCTCCTTGCGGATGTAGCCCGCACCGTGGGAATCCACTGAGCTGACAATTTTAGTATCCGCGTCCAATACACCCCCGGCGGCAATTTCCTTGCCAAGGAGATCCTTCAAGATCGCCCATAAGGCCTCTGTGCGCGTGGTTGGACCCTGTAAAAAGGAATCGTCGCCGGCATAGGGTTCAAAATTGCGCTGGATGAAATCGCGTGTGTCGATGGCGTTTTGCCAATCGCCACCGCGAAATCCGCGCCATGCGTGTTCGGCGCCTTCCGGTGTCTGTGTTTGAGTGGATGCGATTGCCTCTGCTGTGTTCATTTTGATACGTGTTTAATGGTTCAATAGTATCCTAAGAAATGCAAGGCTGTTATCAGTTGAAGTCAATTCTATTATTACTAAAAGTTTTTAATCTTAAGTATTTGATTAGCTATACTAATTGATTAGATTAATGAGGCTCACTTGAAGGCCAGAGAAAGGGGGAAGAGACGGAGGGTTGGTATGGATATACCTTGCTGACCTATCACTGAGCAAAACCTTAGCAGATAGTTTGCTGTTGCAAAGTCATCGCTTGACCTTTTGCGTTTGCAATCGCTTGATGACTGCCATGACGCAGCACGCGAAAAGTGACACACCGATCATTGAAGCCAAGGGACTGGTTAAGCGTTTTGCGGCAGGCGAGTCGACCTTGACCGTTTTGCGGGATGTGGATTTTGTTGTCGCAGCAGGTGCGAGGATAGGTATTCGTGGCGAATCCGGTTGTGGCAAATCCACCTTGTTAAATGTGCTTTCACGCTTGGAAGAGCACGACGAAGGACAATTGTTTTGGCAGGGTGAGGCGATTGATAAGATTCCGCGCGGACGCCTCGCGCGCCAGCGTGGACGACTGATAGGCTTTGTTTTCCAAGCCTACTATTTGGTGCCGGAGTTGGATGCCTTGGAGAATGTCTTGTTGCCAACGCGCATCCTGGGCACTTACAACCGGCACGCCCGCGATCGTGGCAGGGATTTGTTGGAGCGGGTGGGTTTGTCGGAGCGCATTCACCATGCAGTCACCAAATTGTCCGGTGGCGAGCGGCAGCGGGTAGCGGTGGCGCGCGCGCTCATCCATCGTCCGCAAGTCGTTTTTGCCGATGAACCCACCGGTAACCTGGATGAGCGCAGTGGCTCGGCGGTGATGGATTTAATTGAGCGGTTAAGCAGCGAGGAGGGCACCGCTTTGGTGTTGGTCACCCATAATGCTGATTTTGCCGCCAGGATGGATTGCACTTTAACGCTTACCATGGGACAATTTGATTAATGAATAAGATTCACTCTGCTGCTAAATCTCCTCTTAGGATAGGCTTTATCGGTGCCGGGAGCAATACCCGCGCCATGCATTTGCCCGGATTTCAAAAGATTGACGGGGTATCGTTGTTGGTGGTCGCCAATCGCAGTGAAGCATCTTCTCATCGTGTGGCTAAAGACTTCTCTATCAAGCGCGTGGCAGCTGACTGGCGGGCGCTGGTCAATGATCCGGAAGTGGATGCTGTCTGCATAGGCACTTGGCCAAATATGCATGCAGAGATCACGCTCGCAGCCCTGGCTGCTGGCAAGCATGTGCTGTGCGAGGCTAGGATGGCGCGAGACTTGGGTGAGGCACGGGAAATGATGGCTGCTGCCAGGGCCTATCCGGAGCGGGTATGCCAATTGGTTCCCGCGCCCTTTTCCCTCGATTTTGACCATTGCATTCGTCAGCAAATCCAGAAGGGTGCGCTTGGACGCTTATTGGAGGTGCGCGTGACCCATACCGGAGGTCAATACGCGTCGGCTCAAGCACCGCTTTCCTGGCGTCAAGACCGTGTCCTGAGTGGCAACAATGTGTTGACGATGGGGATCATGCACGAGACCATTTTGCGTTGGCTCGACAGCGATCCCGACTGGTTGATTGCCGATGGTATGGTAGCGCATAATACCCGGGTTGCTGCAGAAAGCAAAAAGGCGGTTGCGGTGGATATCCCCGACAGCTTGTCAATTATTGGACGTTTAGCCCGTGATCGCATGCGCTTTATTTATCACTTCAGCGGTGTTGAGTCGGGACGTCCCCGCATGGAGTTTCGCGTAAACGGCACCGAGGGCGCTTTGCGTTTCGATGCTGCTCGCAAGCAGCTCTGGTATGCCAAGGCAGGAGAGATTGAGGAGAAGCGTCTCACTATTCCGCGCTCGGAGAGCCGCGGGTGGCAGGTGGAAGCTGAGTTCGTGCAATCGATTCGCGAGGGAACTCCGGTTGAGCGAACCTCATTTGCCGATGGCCTGCGCTACATGCATTTTACTGAGATGGTAGCCCGTTCGCTGCGACATAATGCCGCGCGGGTAACATGGGATCAGTTGTAATACCGATAGGGCAATCCAAACAGCAGGTAGAGAAACAAGGCTGCGGCCAATATCGCGAATAAGGCGCAACCCAGGCGAATCCTACCAAGATCCGAAGCCGCTGGTGTGCTTGACATAAGCGGGTCGATGGTCTCGGGGCTCAAAGTGGGTGGATCACCGGCAGCAGCTGCCGGCAAAGCTTCATCATCACTGTTTGTGTTTGCATCCGTCGGCACTTTTGCTTGCTCCAACAAATGGATTTCTCCCTCTAGCCACAGCATATGACTACGCAGCGCCGCATGTTGCCGACGATAGGCATTGAGCTTTTCGCTCGAATGCTTGCCTGGTGTAGCTGTTTGCGGTTCTGACATTTCGTTTTCAGGAATCATTGCAACATTTAAAGACTCAATTGTTGATGCTGGCAGTACCTTGTGAGAAGACAACGGAAAATGCTAATAGCGAATTCATTTAGATTGCCCTAATTTCAGTGACGGCGTTAGCCATACGCTCAAGCGCTGCTTCCAGCATGTGTCGCGGACATCCAAAGTTTAACCGCAGGTAGTTGCTATCGCCGAAGGGAGCGCCATCCGATAGCCCGACTCCATGGGCTTCGAAATGCGCACAGGGATTCTTAAGTCCGTAAGCGCGGACATCCAGCCAGGCTAAATAGGTCGCCTGCATGGGATGAAAGACGATCTCAGGGAAATACTTCCGGATATTGGCATACAGCCAGCCGTAGTTGCCACGCAGCTGCATGAGCAAGGCATCTCGCCAGGATTCTCCATGACGATAAGCCGCTTCACACCCAGCATAGCCAAAGGCATTGACTTCAGTAATAATTCCCTGAATGGTGCGGCGAAAGCGATTGCGCAAACGCGGATTGGTGATAACGGCATAGGCACAGGCCAAACCGGGCAGGTTGTAGGTCTTGCTGGGAGCCATCAGCGTAACCGTGCGCTCAGCCAGGCTGTCCGATAATGTCGCGGTCATGTGGTGCTTTACCTCAGGCGCAAAGATCAGATCGCAGTGAATTTCGTCCGATACCAAAATCAGATCATGACGTTCGCAAAAATCGCCAATGCGCTGCAGTTCAATCGCCGAGTAGACGTGACCAACTGGGTTGTGGGGATGACAGAGGAAAAATACCCGCGTCTTGCTGGTCACCGCCTGCTCCAGCGCATCAAAGTCCATTGCCCAAGCCTCGCCATCGCGAATCAAAGGCACCGTAATCAATTGACGCCGGGCATTGGTGGGTGCGGTTAAAAATGGCGGGTAAACGGGGGTGCAGGTGATGATTGCCTCATCGGCTTCGGCAAAGGCATGACAACAGAGGTTGAGCGCGGGCACCAAACCGGGCAGCCAGCATAAGCTGTCGGCTGAGGTTTGGAATCCATGCCTTGTCTGCAAATACCCAAGCACGGCTTCCTCCACCGAGGGGTAGGGGATGGTGTAGCCAAAAACCCCGTGTGAAAGACGCTCCAGCAGGGCCTGCAGAATCTCGGGGGCCGTTGGGAAATCCATATCGGCGACCCACATTGGCAGGATGTCGCGTGCGCGGTAACGGTCCCATTTTAAACTGCCGGTATGCTGCCGCTGAGGTAAGGTAGTGAAATCGTAAGTTTTACTCATTATGCTGCAAGATGTTGAATTCCCATCTGCGGGCAAAACATTTTTGAGCTGGCAGCCTGAGGCTGAGCCTTGCGCCGCTTCTGGCAAGGCTTGCAGCAAACTCACAAAATTGATTGGCTAAGTCCGACAGGCTGCGACGGTTGGTTAACTTTTTTTGTCCGGCAAATTACCGCCAGGCAAGCATGCGATAAGCACCGGTGATGGTAGTATGGCAATGCCAACTCCATTGCGCCCGATCGAGACCCAGCCGATGCGGCAGCTCATCACCACGAAAACCTGCACGAATGCTCACTGCACCATCATGTAGCGTTGTCTTGCAAAAGCCCAGCAAGCCACCGGCGCGAAGCATTACAATGTGTTTTTGATAGCGGGCGGGCTCTAGGGCAAGCAGGTAACGCGTCCCGCCAGCTTGTAGCTTTTGTCCCAGTTCCAGTAGTTTATCATTTTCAAAATGATGCAGGATCATCAGGGCAATTACTGCCAGTTCAGAAAAACCATTGAGTCGCGTGAAATCGCCAGACTGCCAATTCCAATCCGCTGGCCATTTCAACGGTTGGCTTATCAAGTCGTAACCACAGACTTGCAAGTCAGTCAGCTTGCTTCGCACGGCAGGCAGCAGATGACCGTCTCCGGCGCCCAATTCAGCGATAGACATGCGCGCTTGCGGGGTGAGTGCTGTCAATTCCCTTGTTAACCAAGACTGCGTGCGCATGAATCGGTGTATGATGCGTAAATCGCGCCGCGAACGCAAGGCTTCTGGCGAATTCGCCGGTAAGGAATCAAGCCATTCCGGAGCAACAGTGCGCTCGTCCATTTACAACTGCCGGAGTCAGCGACTTATTTTTCCTTGTCTTTTGTGTTGCCGGGATTGGGGAACTCGCGGCTCCAGCGGCCTTCAAGGTCGCGAATACGGGCCTCCAGCGCGGCCAGGTCCTGACTGGTAGCCAGGTTGGCCTTATGCAGTAAATCGTTGAAAAACTGATTAGCTTCCACTTTGGCTTTTTCGGTTTCCGCCTCGCCTTCGGCCAGGATGCGATCACCCAGTTGCTTGGCTTCCTCCGCACTGATGCGGCCCTTTTCCACCAACTCATCCAGGGTCGATTGGACTTTTTCCTTGGTGACAACAGCTACTCCGATTCCTGCTGCTACGGCTTTTTTAAATAAATCAATCATGGTGACTATTATTTTTAACCGCTTGCTTCTATAACGCAATCTTTAATTGCTCATTCGGCTGTAGGGCAATTTGCGCGACCACAAGGTGCGGCCATCAGCTGCGCGTACTTCCATTGACAGAACGCGTTCCTCTTCCTGACCACTGAAACGCAGTAGGGCAAATTGCTTGCTTTCGTGATAGGTGCCGGGCTGTCTAAAGAAGTTCAGTGCTTCTCCGGCCCCATGGGGAGTTGCGGTTAGGGGACCAACAGTAAGCTCATGGAAGTCATAATGCCCAGACTGTACAAAGCGTGTGAACTCGCCATAGGTACTTCCACCTGAGACAAAAAACAGGCCAGGGCCACCGTGCTCGCGAAGGATGCGCAGGAAGCGATCGTGTTCACTGCGAAAGGTGCTGTAATTGCCGGGATTGCGAGCCGGGTTTAGTAAGGGTGTGCCGGCAACAATAACCTTGAAGGGCTCCTCGCTGGAAGCCAAGACCGCCCGCAGCCAATCCAACTGTCGCTGCCCAAGCAACACGGGCGCAACGGTTTCGGCTACGCTTTCATCGCGAAAAGAGTTGATGTCGAGAAAGATGAAGCGCACATCCGCCCAAGTAAAGGTGGTATAGTGTCCGGGCTCAGTCTGCAATCCGGCCAACTCGCGCTCGCGGCCTGGCATTATCCAGAAGCGGCTGAATGCATGGCTGGCAGCCGCTCGTCCCATAAAAGCGGCATCCACCTGCTGTGGCCCAAAATCGCGGCGGCTCCAATTGGCATAATGGGGCCGCGAGCGCAGTAATGCACGCAACTCGCGCAGGTTGCGACTTTGTTCGTGGCGCCTCAGCATTCCACTTAGTGAACTTGCGTCCGCCTCTCTCATGATGGTGCTGTTGCCAGCCCAAAGCATCCAATCTGGATCGGCTTCAAGGATTTTGCCAAAGATCTCATAGCCACCGCCCAAATCTTGGTAAGGCAGATCGAGTCTATCATCAGTGACATAATGCGAACCACCAATCGCTATGGTAAAGTCCGGCGCTGGTGCGCGATCGCGAAAAAATGGCTGGGTTTTAAAAACCTTTCCCTCCAGACGCTCCAGCACACGTCCGTCCAACTCAATGGTATATTGGTAGCGGGTTCCGGAGCGCACGCGGTCGGCCACCAACTCAGCCGTAAGGGCATCCCTTGCGGAGGTTGTTACGGGCGCGCTGGCATGATTCCAGGACGTTTCGCCCTCTACCCGGTAGAGCAGGCGCACGGTAGCTGGTTCTGTCGTTTGCACCCAAACCCTTGCCTCCCGCATACCCACCGGACCCAACATTGGCCCCAAGGCAATCTCAGCAGCCAACAAGGGCATGCCAAGCGCGCAAAAGAAAAAGGCAAAAGTCAGACGAAGGTGTTTTACAAAACGAGGCATAGGATGACTGGATTAACAGGAAAATGGTCGGGGCAACAGGATTTGAACCTGCGACCTCTTCGTCCCGAACGAAGCGCGCTACCAGGCTGCGCTATGCCCCGATATAGCTCCAAAGTTAACGCTTAGCGCGGGCGGGCTGTCAACACCCTTTTTGGGTTTGTTTAGCTGCCGGAGCCACTATGAGCATGCGCCAGTTTTCAACCGCTTGTTCCGGCACTCATGTGGGGCAGTTGTGACAAAAGGTGTTTAATCCCAACCCGCGTAGCCGGCACCAAAAGGTGAAACCGCGCCGCCGGGATGAATGGCGAATGGCGATTTCGATTTGCTACGCCAGCTCCGCCGGGTTGGGTTAATGAGAATCCAACTCGGCAGTAACTTCCAGTGTGAAAACACTACCCTTACCAGGTTGACTGTTGACGGTTAGGGTTCCGCCTATGCGTTCGGCCACGGTTTTGCATAAAGAGAGTCCCAGGCCCAGTCCCTGATGACGGCGACTCAAGGAGGAGTCCGCTAGAGTAAAGGGATCAAAAATAGCTCCGCTTTCAATCAGATCAGCACGAATGCCAGGACCGGTATCGGCTATGCAGAAACTGAGTAAAACGGAGTGGAGACCCTTAAAGCGGAAGCTGACCGTGACCCGCACCTGACCACATTCGGTAAATTTGAGGGCATTGTAGAGCAGTTTTTGCAGAATGATGCGGATTTCGTTTTTGGCAGCAATGACGAACTCAGGCAAATTATCAGGCAATTCGGTAATCAATTCGACGCTCTGCGGTGAATCCACCTTGCCAATGAGGTTGAGAATCAATGTAGCCGGGTTGAACGGTGACAGGTGGGGTTGTATGTCGCTCATGCTGATTTTGGCAAAAGTCAGGATGTCCTGGACGCGCTCAAAATTGGCCAAACTGCATTCGCGTATCGTAGCCAGATATTCCTGTTGTTCCGGATTCAGGGAACTATCTTCGAGTAGCTCAATAAAGCCAAGGATGCCGTTCATTGGGGTGTTCAGCTCATGGCTGATGATTTCCAGGAAATTGTGCTTGGCGGCATTCAAATCCTTGCGCACGAGCACTTCTTGGCGAGAGTGAAATAAGTATTGCTGGTGGCAGCGTTCGACCACCGATTGGATGTGGTCGAGATCAAACGGTTTTTTGAGGTATTCCGATGCCCCCAGACTAATTGCCTGACGAGCGGTTTCCAAGGTTTCAAAAGCAGTCAGAATGATTACTTCTGTTGTTGGGTTGATACGCTTTACTTCGCGCAAGACGTCGATCCCATTCATCCCGCGCATGCGAATGTCTGTAATGACAATGGCGCAGGGCGATTCGCGGAAGCGCTCGACCGCTTCTTCGCCGGAGGCAGCAGTTGTTACCGAAAATTGATCCTTGAAAATCATCTCCAGCGAAAGTCTGGGGCCGGGTTCGTCATCGACAACTAGCAGGCGATTGTCGATGGCTGGTTGTTTAAGGTTGGCTGTCATGATTCTGACTTGGGTTAAGTGTGCACGATAGGGATGTTTACCCGTTCGTCAAAGACATAGATTAGGTGGCAAATGCCAATTGTTGATCCACTTTCGCCAATAGCACAGGGGCATCAAAAGGCTTACACAGAAGCGGAGCGTCAGGCAGGTTTTGCAGTAGGCCGGTCAGCATCGGCGGCTGGCGGGTGCTGAGGTAAAAGAGTTGAAAAAGGTCTCCATTTTGGGTCAGACCCTTATCCAGCACGGGTTGCAGGACCTTGGCCTCTATGGTGTCGAGGTCTATGAAAGCGCCATCCCATCGTTTGGATGCAAGTGCCTGACATAAGCGGTCGAGATCATGAAAGCGGTGCAATTGGAGTCGCTCGCACAAGAGCATGTTGAGTGCATCAAAAGCTGGTTGATAAGGTTCCAGCACAGCAAATTCCGCCAACAGTGCCCTGGTTTTGGGGCGCAATTGAGCTTGGCATTTTTCAACAAAGGATTTGCCATCTGCAGCAGCCAACTCACCGGTTGCGATGCGACTAGTCAGCGGAAGCGATAAAGTGTTGCTAGTGCGCAATAAAGTTCTCAGTTCGCGCTGATTCATCTCTTCCACCAGACAGGCAGCGGTATAGGCATCGACAGCCGCAACCTGAATTTTTCTTTGTGGTGAACTGGTCAACGCCGTCTGCAGTTGGCGAATTGCGTGCCCCGGCGCACCTTCAATTTGGAGCATGGCAAAGCTGGCGGGGCTCTCTATGCAGAGGCCGCGGTAATAGGCGCGTTCCAATTGCTGTTCCAATTGCTGACGCTCCTGACTCAGGTCGTAAATGAGATAAACAGCGACCTGCCCACTTGCCTCGGTAGTCAGCAATCCGCGTTTGACGAATAGCAACTGGGCATCGATTTCCAGATGGCCTTCACCGGTGGTCGCAGTGGTCTGGCGCAATGCCTCAAGTTCCGGCACATGCTTAACCGAAATCGCCGGTTGCGGTTGCTTCAATAAGCGCCATGCCAGGGAGTTACCCATTAGCACGTTTCCATCGGCCTCCAGGCCAATCACCCCAAGTGGCAATTGATCGATGAGGAATTGCAAAATATCGGCCCGTTTGCGATGGTTGGCATTGTGCCGGGCACAGGTCAGAAGCGTTGAAATGAAGTTGGCGAGCGATCCCAGCAAGTGAAGGTCACCGGCTGAAAAGGGCTCCAGGGTATGCTTGCCATCCGATTTGAGGAATTGCCCGCTGGCATTTGTCCGCCCCAGCGGGATCATGACTTTCTCCATTTCAAATAGCTGCTCAGCCGACTCGATACGCAGTGGATCATGCTTATCCCGCAGTTGGCTTTCGACCACATCCAGTTGAAAGATAGGATCATTTGCCACCGCAGTGCTGAGCGCGGAGCTGAATTTTCCGAAATCGCTGAAGGCACTTAGGACCTTGGCGAAACGTTGGTAGGCATCGGTCAGTCCCTCCACTGTAATGGCTGACGGGGTTTTTTCTTGGATGATATCAATCATAGTTTAGGATCAAAAGCGATTGGCAAAATCAAGGTGAAAAAGGTGCCTGCTGCTGGCGTTGAGTGAACCGAAATGCGGCCACTGTGCTGCTCTATAATCTTTTTGACTATCGCCAATCCGAGTCCAGTGCCAGCCGAAGCCTCGCGCAAACCGGTGTCTCTGGAGGTGACAAAAGGATCGAAAATACTCTGCATAAAACCATTGTCCATGCCCATGCCGTTGTCGGCAATGCGTATTTCCACCGCTTCCAGTTGGTAGGAATTCAGACCTTTTACGGGGGCACATGTGATGGTGATACGGCCCGTTTCGGGGCGGCCATCCCACTCGCTGATGGCGTGCATGGCATTCTCCAACAAGTTGCGAAGGACTTGTAGCAGCTGATCAAAATTTCCCTTGATCAAGGGTGCCTGCGGATCGCAGTTAACGCTTAGAACAATATTATGTTGTATCAGTTCGGAACTGAAGAGTGCCTGCGCTTCGTTTAGCAATGATTCAGGATCCACAGGAGCGAGGGAAGGGGGCGAGTTCTGTGCGAAAGCAGCCACACTTTCGACAATAGCACTGATCCTCTGAATGTCGCGGCTGACGATTTTGCCAAAGTCCTTGTTCAGAGAGAGTGATGAAGGGGATCTGTCCAGCAGGCCCGCCAGCGTGCGCACGGAAACCAGGGGATTGCGCAGTTCATGGGAGAGGCCTGCTGCCATTGTTCCGATGGAAACCAGCTTCTCCATGCGGTTGGTGGTGCGTTCGAGTTCTGCCGCTTTCAGCATTAGGCAGATGCGCGAAGCCAGATTGTCCAGCAGCAAGAAGTCCAATTGACCACAAGAAGCCAGGTTTTTGCTGGAGCCAATAATGATAAAACCATAAACCGCTTCAGCGGTTAGGATGGGCTGGATCAAGTCATTGGATTGGATATTAATCCCATCGGCATTCAATTGCTTCAGGGTTTTTCGCGAGGTCCAGTTTTCTGTGACAAGATTATCTTCCAAGGCGATGGCAAAGCGGTGCTTTGCCAGCAGTTTTGTCAACGGCGCCACCTTGATCAGTGAGATATCTGCCGGCATGTCGCGATTGCCGTATTGCGACAGCCGTTGATAGCCTTCACCCAATTCGTTGCGCGCGTAGATGGATACATGACCAGCCGCCAGTATGTCGTGTAGTTGTGCTGTGATTTCTTCCAGTGGATGACTGGTATTGGGTGCAATCACGACGTTGTTGACGAGTTCACTGAGTGCTTTGCGGAATTGAATTTTTTCCGGCATGAACTGTGATTGCAGCAAACGGTTAATCCACCTGGAAAAAGTGGGGGCAACAAGAATCAACAGACCCGAATGAAGGGTGAAAAACAAAAACAGGGGTAGACGATGCATTGACAAATCAATCGCTTCGGCGCGATTCATAACAAGTATCACAAAGGCGCCAAAACCAAGACCGAGGATCAGTGAAGCAAGGATAATACCGCTGATACGGATGGCCATTTCATTGAAATCAAGTAAGCGGTATTTAATTACGGAATAGCCGATCCCCAGGATATAAAAAACGCTCAATCCGTGTCCAATCGGTGGCATCGGAATCCCCATCCACATGGGGAAGTTGGTCCCGCCGCCAAGGAATCCGATAGCGGTGCCGATAATCAGATACTTATTTTGGTTTTTGATTTTCGCCGATGCGTTCAGGTATTGTTGGATCAATAGGAAGAAACAGTAACAGACAACAATCGCAAAGCCACCGAAGTAAACCGGAAAAATGGGGCCCTGTATTGGCCAGTAGGGGAAGGTTAACTGGGCCTCGACCCCGATAAAGACAAGGTCATACATCCCCGCCAGTGAAACCAGCGAGGCGACCACATAGCCGCAGGGTAGTAGTAAGCGGTGTGCCTTGCCAGTTACCTCACTGACAAAGTGTAGGTAGGTGTAGGGGATGAATGCCGAGCTCACCACCAGCCAGCGCAACCAAAAAATGGCTTCCGCTTCGGTGGTCGCCAGTTGCCACATCAAGTGGGTAAACGACCAACTGCCGACGCTAAGTGCGAACAGGCAAAAGGTGCGATTGCGTCCAAGCCTTGCTCCCTTCAGCAACACAGCAATGATAAAGAAACCCGTAATCAGGGTAACCGCAAAGGAGCTGACAACCAGATACCAATTCATTTGAGAGCAAACACCAGATTTGCCTGATCACCAAAGGAGCGATAGACCTTAGGCTCCCTGAAACCAGCGGCAATTGCGACCTCCATCAACTCATGCTTTTCATAGAATTTATATATGCCCTCCTCCTCCTTGAGCTTGATGGCCCCTGCAGCACTCAGCAGGTCGCGGGCCGACTGCAATGTTTGCTCGCCGCGGGCCTCCTCGACAACATCCTTGTAGATAACCGACAGATCGCAGTAGGGTTTCATGCTGGAGACGATCATTTTGCCCCCCGGTTTGAGGATGCGAAACAGTTCATCCATTAAATAATCCGGCTGTTTAAGGTAGGATATGAGCAGGCTGCAGCAGATGCGGTCAACGGCATCGTCTTCGAATGGCAAGCGTTTAGCCGCGCCCCTGGGCGCATCGATAGCGTCGAGATCGAAGCGATAGTATAGGCGGTTTAACGGAATCTCGTCGAGACTGACGGAGTTGTGACGTTTTACGGCATCACCCAAGCCCTTGGCGGTCAGGTCGAGTCCAAAATACAAGGGTGGTGAATCGCCGAAGTCGGCTTGTCGCTGCAGCAGATCGCGCAGGCACCAGGCACCAAACAGGCCATTACCGCAACCGCAGTCAAAATAGATGTGATCACTTTCAACCGGTCCCAGGCAGCGACCAATCAGATCCAAATATTCCTGATAATCGCCCACTGACTCCAGGATGTTATATTTATCCAGATACGCCTTCCAGAAGGTTTGCTCATCCTCGCGCTCCGGTGCGGCATTTCTCAAACGATCGCGCTCCAGACGATTTTGTTGGAAAAGCCGTGCCTTGCAGGGTTGGCGGATGCTGTCTTTGCGGCCAGTTAATTTTTTGAGTGGCGACTTCGCCCGTATTGCGTGAATGAGTTGGTCGACGGCAAACTTAGCCGCCTCAGGACTTTCGCGCAATTCATGCATGGCACCGGGAATGTTGATGTGGTGGACGCAATCGCCTGCCGCCATCAGCCGCTCGACCTGCTCGGTGGTGACCCATACATCGCGCTCGGCACTCAATAGATAAACCGGACAGCGGACTTTGCGGATGTCGGCAATGGAACCCTCCAGCGTATGTAAATCATGGCGAATGCAATCCTGCAAAAAAGCATCGACATCAACCTGATGGCCCAAGATATCGGAGATGCCCTGCATCTGTCCGGCCAGGTATTCGGCCACCATGTCGCGTTGGTAAACCTCCCTGGCAGTGTGTTGGAAGTCAATCACGCCGACCAGCGTCGCCAAGCGCTCGATGCGCCGGTCGACAGCTGCGACGCGCAATGCACAGCGTGCCGACAGGCTGTTGGCAACCAGTCGGATGCGCGTTACGGAGTGCGTCTTTTCCAGGTAGTCGACTGCGGCAATGATATCCTCAATCGCGCTGGAAAAAGTGTATTGCTCAATATTGCCATCGCTTTCGCCGACATGATTGCTGTGATCGAATCTCAGCACCCGCATGCCGTTGGCGGCCAATTGGTAGCTCAGTTGCAGATTATTCTTCTTGGATTCGCCAAACTTGGGACAAATGACCACATAGGGCGCATCGTCCGGCACCGCCTCGCAGGTATCCATCACACCAACGATGCGCTTGCCGGCACGGGAATGAAAAATCACGATCTGGCTATCGACAGGGACGGATTCAGTTTTGTCGGCTGACAGTGTAGCTGAAGGCATGTTGGAGCTATAAAATTAATTGATATGTAAAAGACAATTAAAAAGAACATTGCATAGTTTGGAATGTTTAATTTTCTTTTCTCCAGTGAGTTTAATCCTTCTCATCAGCCAACCAACTTCGATACCCAAAGCATTGGAGTACCTATTGTCTGAACTGCAATGTACCTGGGTCTATCGCAATGACCCCAGATCCGTTGCTTCAGCTGTCAGTCGCGGCGCCTTTGAGCACGCGGTATTCTATTTGGCCAAAGGCGATGAACCGCAGTTGGAGGCGATTACTTTTTTGCGCGAGAGTTGCCGCGATTTGGTCATCTACGTGATTGCCGCTGACAACTGTCAACAGGCCTCGGAGCGGGTAATTCAAAGCGGTGCCGATCTGTATCTCGCAGAACCCGTTTCCGAACGATTATTGCATCGCTTGCTGCATTTACCAACGACAACGGTCAAGCCACTGCCGGAGAGCGCAATTGCCGCACCGCAAATGAATGATTTTCCCGCCAATGTCCGGCCACCCTCCGAGTTGCAAATTCTGCGTGATTTTTCGCGTATCCTTGGCTTTAGTTTGGATTACCAGGCATTCAGTGGTCACTTTATTCTCAAGCTGCGTGAATTCATCAGTTTTAGCCGCATTGCGCTTTTTCTTCTGGAACCCTCGGCCCAACCTATAATCAAGAAAACAAACAACGCGCGCCTGCATTGTATTGCCTCACTTGGGATCCCTGCTGACCTAATTAACTGTTTTCAGCTCAATCGTGAAAGTGGTTTGGGTAAAGCGGTATTTGCCCAACCGCGCATCCTGCACATTCAATCCCCCGGGCTGGATCCAGCCGCGAGGAAGGAATTGGCGATTTTGGATTGTCAGATTGCGGTGCCCATCAGTGATCGTGAGCGGGTGATAGGCGTTGCGGTATTGAACGGATCCGTTACTGGAAGGGACTACAGCGACGATGAGCTTCAATTGCTGTATTTGTTGATGGAAGAGCTGGGGCTTGCCATTCGCAACTGCTGGTTGCACATGGAGCTCAAGCGTCATGGTCAACTCGTTGGCAACGTTCTCGGCGCGATTAGCAGTGGCGCTCTGGTTGTGGATGACGCGCTCAACATTCTCTACGCCAATCCGGCGGTTTACCGCTTCCTAAGCAAGATCGAGCGCGCGCATGTGAAAATCCCCTTTGCCGAATTACCCTCCCGCCTGGCAAGCCGCTTGCACCGTGCCATTGAGAAAGGGGAACGCATCGAACCCTTCTTTATGCCGGGTGTGGATGAGCAATCATTGTACCGGGTAGCGATTTTCCCATTTAATGATAGCTATGACTCTAGCAGCGGGGCTGGCGCTGTTATGGTCGTTTTGGAGGACTACACCAAGATTGAAGCCGTCAAGCAAACGGCTTTGCAGAACTCGCGCGAGGGAATTATCCGGACCATTGCCGAGCGCTTTGCCCACGAAATTCGCAATTCACTGGTGCCGCTGACCACCCACGCGCAGTTGTTGGATAGCCGCATGGGCGAAGCCGATTTCCAGCAATCCCTTAAACATGCCTTGATGAGCGAGTGCGGACGCATCAAGCGCTTCAGTGAACAAATGCTTTACTTGGCGAGTGAGTCCATCGCTTTGGACAGCTCCATTGAGATCGTCGCCATTTTACAACAAAGCTTTGAGCGTGCGCAGGTCTTTTGTAAGATGCCGGCAAAAATGCATTTTCACGAGCCTTTGCCGGCATGTAAAGTGTATGGCAACAAGCAGGCCCTGCAAGAAGCCTTCGAGGAGCTCTTCATCAACGCGCTGCAGGAGGGGATGGATGAGCCAGTCGTCGATTTGGCACTGGCACCGGATCCCGATTCCAGCATGCTAAAGGTCAGCATTCGCGACAACGGTTGCGGTTTTGCCGCCGAGAAACTGCAGCAGGTGATGGAGCCATTCTTTACCACCCGCAATACCGGTGTGGGCTTGGGACTTTCAGTGGCACAGCGGATCATTCGTGCGCACCATGGGTCTTTGTGCCTGGCATCCAGGCAAGACGGTGCCGAATGGGATATACAAATCGAACTGCCGCTTTGCCGCATAACTCCATCATGAAACGAAAACAAACCCAATCAAAATTCGCGTCAGCCTTGGTCTGCATTTTGTTGACCATCGCCGCACAATCCATTCATGCTGCGGCAACGCGCATTGCGTTTATCGATGCTTTTGCCACTGCCCGCGGCAACGCATTTGCCGCTACCGCCGACAACCCCTCGGCGATATTCTACAATAGTGCGGGATTGACCCAACTCGAGGGAACGACACTGCAGGCCAACGTCTTTGCCATCTCACTCGATTACGATTATAAGGGTGCCGGTGTGCGGGACCATTTGGACAATAGCTTTCAGCCCGTGCCATCATTGTTTCTGGCCCACCGATTTGAGGAGCGTCCCTTTGCCATCGGCTTTGGCGTCTACGCGCCGTTTGCGCTGGGAACCGACTGGGGAGCCAACGCCAGTTTTGCCGGCGCTGATCCATCAGTGCCCTATGAGGCGGATTTGTCTTATGTCAAATACCACGGTGTCGTCGCATGGCAAATAACCGACACTCTGTCGCTGTCCGCTGGCCTTAGCTACGACGCTGCTGATATCGATGTCAAGGCAACCGCTCTGCGCTACGATGGTAGTGACAATACCCTTGGATACTCCATGGCATTGCATTGGAAGCCCCATCTTAAGCATGCCTTTGGCTTAAACTACCAAGCAAGGACGAGTGTGCGCTTCAGCGGCACGGCAGAGGTGATGATAGCTCCCAATACCTACTTGCCATTACCGGCATCAGCCAATCTGGTTTTTCCGGAATCGATCACCTTTGGCTATTCCTATCGTCCCAATGAGCATTGGAATTTTGAGTTCAACCTCGATTGGACCAACTGGGATCGCGTCAATACCCTTACCCTGGACGGCGTTCCCGGTGCCAGCTACGATTTGAACTGGCAGTCGGCTTTTATTTGGGAGTTTGGTGCCACCCGCTATCTTCGTGACGGTTGGCATGTGAGTGGCGGCTATACCTATGTGGAAAATGCCGTGCCCGACCGCGATTTTCTGCCGATCGTGCCCGATTCCAACCGCCATTTTTTCGGCTTTGGAGTCGGACGCAGCTATGAGCATTGGCGCTGGCAGGCAACCTATCAATATGCCTACGCAAGTGACCGCGGAGTCAGTGGTAATACGCGTCCGGCACTGGATGGTAAGTGGGGGTTGGACAGCCATGCGCTTAGCTTTTCTCTCGGTTATCGTTTTTGATCGCAGTCACTCATTATCCGGACCGTTATTGACTAATTTGCCTTTGCATTCCGCCGAAAAGCAGTCATTATATGCTTTAAATGAACATAGTGCGCTCAGCAACCAAGGTCTTTGCCAGTGACAAAGATCAGTCCACCAGCGGAATGGATGTGGACTTTGCCTTGGTTGAAAGGGTGCAAACGGGTGATGTGGCCGCTTTTGATGAATTGGTGCGCAAATACCGGACGCGTCTGTATTCGGTTATGTATAATTTGACTGGCAACCGCGAAGACGCCAGCGATTTAACTCAGGACGCCTTTATTAAAGCCTTTCAATCGATTGGGCGCTTTCGCGGCAAATCCGCTTTTTATACCTGGCTCTACCGCATTGCAGTCAACCATGCGCTGACTTTTATTAAAAAAAACCGCCGCCGGCGTTTTTTCAGCTTTGATAATATGACAGAAGAGGCGGGTGCGGATGAGATTTTTGAAGCGATTGCCTCGAAAACCCGCACGGAAAAAGCTGTTTTAATGGAAGAATTACAGGAACGATTGAACGAAAGTCTCCAAAAGTTGTCCGAAAAGCATAGAGCTGTTGTCGTTTTACACGAAATTGAAGGACTTAGCCATGCGGAGATCGCCGAAATAACCGGTGCATCCATTGGCACCGTCCGCTCCCGATTGCATTACGCTAAAAACCAACTTCAAGCCGATCTACAACCTTACCTAAGCTAAACAATTACCAAATACAAATGAAAGCAGATAAAAACTTTACCAAACCAGCAGTTAGCTTGGAACAATTGTTGCGCTTGAAACGAGCTGAAAAGCCTGAGGAGGTCTTTTGGGACCGTTTCGACAGGGAGTTGCACGGGCGCATGCTGCGAACCCTGGTCAACAGCGAAACAAAATCCATGGGTTGGTCGCGCTGGTTGCGCATGCGCTGGCTGCAGGCTGGTGCTGTGGCTGCTTGCGCGGTTTTACTCGCCCTGGTTGCTGTTGACCTGCGTACGCAGGAGCAAGCAGGAACAGTCAGTCCGTCAGCAGTGGCATTGCAACCGCAATTGCCGGATGTATCCCGGCAAACCGCTTCGCCGGCAGTGGCAGCCAGTGCGATTGCGGCAGAAGCTGAGGCAATGGTGGAGCGAACTGATTTTGGTATCGGTCGAGTTGCGAGTGCCAAACCCCAATCGGAATTGTCCTTTAGTCGAGATTTTGGTGCCAACTCTGTGCGCGTCGCTGTGGCTAGCTCTATCGACAGCTACCGTATGGATTATGCCAGCGATAGTGTTTTTGGTTCGCAATCGGCTCGCGGACGCCTTGTTTACTGAGCGCTGGGGTCCATCGGGTCATGTCTATGCCGCTATTTTGCAAACTGTGCCGCTTAAGTATCGTTGCCCTTCTGTTTTTCTCCGGTGCCACTCTCACTGTATCAGCCGCATCCCGCTTGCAGCAGCGGATGGTGGAGATTTACAACGAGACAGAACCGGCGATTGTTCGCGTTAAAGCGGCTTTTCGTGATACTTCGCGGTCCGATAATGAACGGGCGCATGTCACTCTGCGGGTCGGTACGGGTTTTTTCTACAATCGCGAGGGGCATGTCATCGTCAACGCCAGTCGTGCCTATGGTGCCGATCGCGTGTGGATTGAATACAAGGGGCAGGCTTATGCCGCCGAGCCGTTGGGACATGATCGGCTGACCAATATCTCTGTTTTACGCGTATTGGAGCCGCCGGATACGTTTGGCTTTATCTCCCTCGATCCAGGCGTTCCGCGTCCGGATATTGGCAGTCTGGTATTCACTGTGGCCCACTCGCTTGATTTCGATGCCTCGCCGGGCTTTGGTTTGATCACTGGTATTGAAAATCGCCTCGGGGTGCAAATTTTTCCTACCCATTACCTGCGTTCAACGATTTCCGTTGAGGTTGGTGAGGGGGGCTGTCCTTTGCTGGATATTAATGGGCGCCTGATTGGTATCACCGTTGCGTCAATTCCCGAGATTGGCTCCTCCTACGCCTTGCCCACCGATGCGCTCATTCGCGTTCGCGATGACATTGTCAACTTTGGTGAGATGATTCACAGCTGGATGGGTTTCGAGGTGGGTGAGCGCGATGGCAGTCGTGATCAGTATCCGGTTTTCCTATCCAAAATTATCGCCGACACCCCGGCCTACGAAAGTGGACTGCGTGAGGGAGATACCCTGATCGCCATAGATGGGCGTAAGATTGGTGGTGTTGCCGATGTACCTGGTGCAGTCTTTTTTACCCGTTCCAATCAGAATGCAACGGTGCGCGTGGAGCGCGAGGGCGAGGTTTTGGAATTCAGCGTGCGCACTTTGCCCCGTCCCCAGCGTGATCCTTTATTATTGCCGCGCGGCGAGGAAGAAGGTGAGATCCCTGTTGGTGTGAGTCCGCAGGATATGGAGTTGCTGGTGGAATGACTGTTATGGAGACATACCCCTGCAAAAATTTTATCTTCGCTTGCGAATACGATCCTTTTCTGTATTCGCCAGAACAGTGGCAAGCACACTGTCTATGGCTTGCCAACTGCGGTATCAATCAAGTCCACTTTGGCCGTGGCATGTGGTCGCTATTGGATGCTTCCACCGACGGTGCCGTAGTTGAAAAATGTCTGCAATTTGCCGATCTTGTGATGCAACATGGTATGTCGGTGGTGGTTTCCGCCGGCACCGATCGCATGCCATGCAAGCTGTCTGCTATATGGCAATCTTCGCCAAAGGGCTATGCCGCCGCTTATCGCGAAGCGCGCAGTCAGTGGCTGACATGCCTGTTTTCAGCTTTGGCGGGACACCCCGCCTGCGCGGGTTGGGGCCTTTCTGCGGACGAAGTTTCTACTGCCATGCACGTCTCGCAGGCGGATGGTGCAGGAGCCTTCCAAGCATGGCTGCAGGAGCAGTTTGCGTCGATTGAGCACTTCAATCGGCAACTTTTTCCTCACAGTTGGGCTGATTGGCATGTGCAATGGGAGTCTGTTGGCATACCCGTATCCGCAGATCCTCTGCCCCTGTGCCTGGCTTATCGCAGCTATCGCAAGCATGCACAGCACGCGGCTATAGCCGATATTTTCGAGGATGGTTTGGCCTTGGATAGTACAACCGTATTATTCAGTCCATTTGTCATCCCGGCCGTCCCCGCCAAGCAGCTATTGCTAAAGGATTGGCCAATGGCGAAGGACTGGGGTTCGGATGCCGCGCAGTTGCAGGCATTGTTGCCGCCAGTGACAGCGGGACAAACACATACCAAGCCATTGTTATTGCGCCTGTATTCTGAAAATACTGCTGAATTAGGTCAACTTCAGGCTGACCCCCATCGCTTGCGTTTGCTGATATGGCGCGCTTTTTTAGCGGGTGCACAGGGCGTGGTATGGCCGCAGTTTTTAGCTTTCAATGAAGTCGGGTGCCGAGCGCTTCCCTTGTTGCCACTGCACCGGGCGCAAGCCGCCTCCCATTCACATCCTATCCGCACCTGCAAGGAGTGGATTCAGGGACAGCCGTGCCAAAGCACTGTGCTGACCGATTGTGCCTTGATTTGTTCCACCACGGAAAACAGCGACGGGACAATTGCTGCAGTTGCCGATAGCGTCACCTTGTTGGAGGATTATCGTCAGGCTTTTCGGTCACTGGGGATTAACCACACGCCAATTGATACCAGCGTGGATTTTGGTCAGTTCAAAGCCATTTTCGCGCCGCTTTTACCTTGCGTCGATGCCTCCCTGCTGGAGCGGCTGATTACTTTTGTCGAAAAGGGGGGACTATTGGTGACGGGTTTTGAATGTGGCAAATGGAATCCGCAGGGTGCTCCGTTGGATGACAATCTGCAGGCATTGTGGGAACGGTTAACCGGTTTATCGGTATCCGCTTGCCTGTCCTGTCCGGAGGCGGAAGGGCTATCGATTAAGATGCTCGACGGACGGTTGGTTAAGGCGGGATACCGTTGTGAGTCCTTGGCCCTGGATGGCGCCATCGCCATGGCCACCTACAGCAATGGACCCTTTGCTGGTGGTCCCGCGCTAGCGGTCAATTCATTGGCTCGTGGCAAGGTGTTCTACCTTGGCATGCGCCCCAAATCTTCCTTCTATCGTTACGCGCTGGCAGATCTGGCGGATCAATTGGATTTGCAGCGACCGGCTTTTGAAGTGGGAGAGGGGGTTGAAATGATTGAAATACGTGCGCAGGATACGCATTATTTCGCGCTTACCAATACCAGTAATGAAGCAGCCGTGCTGGATTGGAAGGCCATTCGCGGCACCGATTTGTTTACTGGCAAAGCATGTCGTGGACGCACTAGTCTGGCTGCCGCGGAAACGATTTGGCTGCGCGTGGATTAGACAATGGCTGTTCCAATCAACGCCAAGCACACGGGATTTAGCCAAGCCAAGGCACGATGCTTTGTTCATTGCCTGATCCACCGGTTACTGGCACTTGCGTGTGGACTGCTTCTGGCGTCTTTGCCGCTGAACGCTGATACCGATTTGAGCCTTGACGCAAGCGAACCCATTACTGTCTCGCTCGATCATTCTTGGCCCCCTTTTTCTTTCGTTGATAAGAGCGGCATTCCGCAGGGTATTTTGGTGGATTTTTGGCACGAGGTTGGCCAGCGCAGCGGACGTTCGGTTCATTTCCAGATGGTTGATTGGCCGGATACCATTCAGCTATTACGGGACGGAGAGGTGGACTTTCATGGTGGACTTTTCCGCTCGCCCGAGCGCCTCGAGTTTATGGACTTTTCGTCGCAACTGCTGCCGCTCAGTGCCTTTGCTTTTGTCCGCCGTGAGTCGGGCTATATGCAACTGGAGGACCTTGAGGGGAGCAAGGTCGGGGTGACTCAGGGCAGTTATGAAGCCGAGGTGCTGGGTCGTAGCTACCCCGGGGCTATACAAGTGACATTTTCCAACAACGCTCAAATGGTACAGGCAGCCTCAGCGGGTATGATTGACGCATTTATTGCGGATTTTCCTGTCGGCATGTATTTACTCAATGAATTTTCCAAACCGGAGGATTTTCATCCCTTGGCACCACTCTACTCAGAATACCTCAGGATTGGCGTGCGTCAGGGAAGCAAGCTGCATTTGGCTTTTGCCAACAAAATGCTGGATACCTTCTCGGATCAGGAATTGCGACGATTTGCTATGCGCTGGGTGGTGGTTGAGAGGGAGTCGATCGTGCCCTTTCAGTTTTATCTCTATGCGCTGTTGGTGTTATTGATCGCCGTAATGTTTGTCTATGTGCTTTTATTGCGCCGTCAAAAGTGGCTCATCGATAGTGAACGCGATAGTATCCAGGAGCGTCTGGATTTGCAAAGTGCGGCACTGGATGCAGCTGCCAATGGTATTGTGATTACCGATACCAATGGTTGTATCGAATGGGCCAATCCTGCTTTTGCCAAAATGACGGGTTACTCGCTCGACGAAGTAAAAGGCCATGAACCTGGTGAATTATTGCGCTCGGGTGAGCATGACCAGGCCTTTTACCGGAAAATGTGGGATAGCATTCTTCAGGGTAAAGTCTGGCATGGCGAAGTAACCAATCGCAGAAAAGACGGGACTCATTATGCCGAGGAGATGACAATTACGCCTATGCGCAATCGCGCAGGGGCGATTTGTAACTTTGTCGCCATCAAGCAGGATGTAACCCTGCGAAAAATCATTGAAGCACGCGTTGCAGAGGGGGAATCACGCTTGCGATCGGTGTTGAAGACACTGCCAGGAATTGTCTATCGGATACAATTAACACCCGATGACCAATTTGTTTTTACCTTTATCAGCGAGGGCCTTGTTGCCATGACGGGCGTTACCGTCGGACAGGTCCTTGCCGATGCCAATAGGGTTTTTGATCGACTACACCCGGATGATCGGAACTGGGTCATGGTTGACAGCATTGACTACGCGCGTAAAGCGCTCCCGTGGAATGGACAGTTCCGGCTGTTGGATAAGCACGACCATTGGGTATGGGTCGAGGCAAATGACATACCACAGCGGTTGCCCGATGGAAGCGTAATGATAACGGGCTATCTTAGCGACGTAACAGCCAAGAGAGAGTTGGCAGAACAGGTGAATCATCAGGCTTCCATGCAAAAGTTAATCGCTGATGTTTCGGCGCGCTTTGTCACCGCCAACATCCATACAATTGATGGAACTATTCAATGGATGTTGGAAAAGTGCGGTCGATTCTTGCAGATGGACCGCGCCTATCTGATCCAATTGTCCAGCGACAGCGATTGCGGAATGAATAGCCATGAGTGGTGCGCCGAGGGAATAACGCCGTCAGTTTACAGTGCCAGTCCAATGGTGCTCGACGAGCTTCCTTGGATGAAAAAGATGATTCAAAGACGGATTTTTCTGAATATACCGGATGTGCAAGCACTGCCCCCAGCCGCAGAGGCCGAGAAGGCAGCATTCAGCGCACAGGGAATACAGTCATTTTTCGCCATCCACCTGCAGGCCGACAATCAGCATTTCGGTTTTGTGTGTTTCGATTGTGTCAACAGCAAAGCCAAGTTGAAACCAGACGATCATGGATTGCTGTCAATATTGACGAATATTCTAAGCGATGCACTGAAGCAGAATCAATTCGAGCTGGAGCTGCTAACCGCCAAGCAGGAAGCTGAAAAGGCAAATGCCACCAAGAGTCAGTTTGTCGCCAATATGAGTCACGAAATCCGCACTCCTCTCAATGGCATCATAGGATTGGCGCGGTTGTTGGTTGATTCTCCGCTGAACGAGGAACAAAAATCCTTGATCAAGGCAATGCAGAGCAGCGGTGATATTCTGCTGGCCTTGATTAATGATATTTTGGATTTGACGAAAATCAGCGCTGGCAAGCTGGAGCTGGATGAACACCCTTTTGTGTTTAAGGATGTGGTTGATGATTTAATTACGGCTTTTGAGCTGCAGGCGCAGGACAAGCAGATTCGACTGACATACTCGATGGATGAAGTCTTGAATCGGCGCTTTCTCAGCGATGTAAACCGAATCAAGCAAATCCTCGTCAATTTAATCAGCAATGCGATAAAGTTTACCCCGCATGGCGGCAAGGTAAACGTTAGCTTCAATGGCACACTGCGGGAGGATGGTCGGATGGACTTACGCGTATTGGTAAAGGATACGGGTATCGGCATCGATCTCGCCAATCAGTCGAAGCTCTTTGATGCCTTTCAGCAGGGTGATGCCTCGATTACCCGCCGATTCGGCGGGACTGGACTGGGCCTGGCCATTTGCAAAAGTCTGGTTGAGATCATGAACGGAAGCATCAAATTCCAAAGCCAAATCGGTATTGGTACGGAGTTTGTCGTTAACTTGCCTGTAACGGTTATGGGGGATGCAGGGGTTTCTGAATCAGCCGCCGACAATCAAGCAGAAAGCTGTAACATTCAATTTCAAGGCAAACGGATTTTGCTGGTCGAGGACAACTCCGTCAACCAAATGGTGGCAACTAGGATGCTTGCAAAATACGGGATTGAGGTCAACATAGCGCACAATGGACTGGAGGCTCTAGAAATCCTGCGTAAGCGAAGCTTTGATTTGATTTTGATGGATTTGCAGATGCCCGTTATGGATGGTGTCACTGCCGCGCGTAAAATTCGCAATGGCCATTGCGGCAAGGATTTGGCCAATAAACCGATTATCGCGATGACGGCGCACGCGCTGGTAGAGGATCGTGAACGCTGCCTGCAAGCAGGAATGAATGATTTTATCACAAAACCCTTTAGTGTCGACCAACTTTTGTTGGTCATTGGAAAGCAGTTGGATGGTGACCACACGACGCAAGAGGAGCCATTGGCAGATGCCGCTGTTAAGACTCCGCCAGCTGGTGAATCGCCATTGGCAGATACTGAGGACGCTTCTGAAGCGCTTGTCAGCGTGTTTGATCCGGACGCTATGCAACGGAACTTATTTGAGGATAAAGCAATGCTTGACGAAGTCGTGCATTGCTTTATCAAAGATGCGCCCGCAAGAATGGTTGAACTGGTGCAATCGATTCATCAGCGCGATGCCACTGAGGCGCGCAAGCAAATCCACGCCTTAAAGGGTTCCAGTGGCTACCTGCATGCCACTATCTTTATCAACGGATTGAATGCGATTCGGGAGCAGTTGTTAAAGGACGATTTTGTCGCTGCCGAAAAAGCGGTGGAACACGTGGAAGAGGCCTTTGCCAATTTACGCGCCGCTCTCGAGTGTTGGTTATCTGAGCGCTCAACATAAATGGAGTAGTTACCAATTTAGAGAGATTTGGCGGGATGGCGGGGAGGCCTGAGCGAGGCACCGAGGGCGATTCATTCTGTGGCGCGAACCAATAGCAGAGTGCGATCATCGAGAGTTTCGGAAAGCGCAGAGAATTGCCTGAGGTGGCGATCCAGGCGACGTATCATATCCTTTAGCGAACGTCCCTCATAGCGAATGAAAAAGTCGACCATTCGCTCGATGCCAAATTCTTCGCTCGCAGCATTGGTAGCCTCATTTATGCCATCGGTGTAAAGCACCAGTAGGTCGCCTGTCTCCAACCGTATCCGTCCCTCGCTCACGCCAGCCTCAAACAAGTCGGCATCGACCATGCCGAGCGCGAAGCCGCCTTCCGTGAGGAACTTTGGCTGAATATCCCCCGCGCGCAAAACCATCGCTGGCTCATGTCCACAGCGACAGTAGCGCAGCTCACGGGTCTTTAAATGGTAAACAGCATAAAACAGGGTGATAAACATTTGTGGTGGCATGTCATCCTGCAGCGTTTGATTCAGCTTGGCCATGGTCTTGGTCGGGCTCAATTCGCCGCGTGCGAGAATGCGTAAACTCGCACGGCAAGCAGACATCATCAAAGCAGCAGGTGCGCCCTTGCCGGATACATCCGCAATCAAAATGCCGATATGGTTGCTATCCACTTTGAGAATATCAAAATAATCGCCACCTAAAACCAACGATGCCTGCACCAGCGCATCCACCTCCAAACCTCTAATTTTGGGGAATTGGGTGGGCAGCAGGTGCATCTGCACCTCGCGGGCGACTTGTAGCTCTTTTGCCAGCGCAGCTTTGTTCTTTTCCTCTGCCAGCTTGCGATCGGTAACATCGGTAATCATTCCCTCATGGTGAGATATCCGGCCATTGGAATCCCGGCGAACAATGGTGTGATCCTCAACATAGCGCGTTTCGCCATCGAAAGTAACGATGCGGTATTCCTGATTGTATTCGTTGTGCTTACCCAGCTCGTGCGCATCCATTTCCATTCGCACGCGATCGCGGTCGTCCGGATGAGTAATGTCCATGAATGCGAGTTGGCGCGAAGTGAACTGTTCGGGCTCATAGCCATATTGCCGAATACTGTGGGAGACGAATTCGACCGGCCAAGAACCATTTTCAGAGCGCCATAAAACAACGATTGCCGGCGAGCGGTTAATGATGCTCTCCAGTTCCTCCCGCTGACGCAATGCAGCCTTGAGTTGGTTTTCGGTCTGTTTGCGCAGATTGATGTCGCGGGCAACGCCAAAGAAGGCAGTTTTTTTATCGCGGTCGCTGTAGGCTGATCCCGTTGTGGCGTGCCAAAGCCATTGGCCATCCTGGTGCTGGGTGCGATATTCAACGTAATCCGCATGAGGCTGGCCAGCTAATACTGCCTCAATGAACACCTTGCAGTTTTCGACATCCTCGCGATGGATGAAATCGAAGAAGGAACGCCCAAGCACGTGATCGGTTGGATGACCTAACTTGGCGGTCCAGGCAGGGGAGACAAATTTGTAGTTAAGGTTGGGCGTCAAGGCATAAAGGATCTCGCTCGCTGTTTCCAAATAGGTGCGCCAGCGAGATTCGCTTTGACGCAGGCTTTCTTCGGCATCGTGGCGCGAGGTAATATCCTCCAGCATTGCGAAATGGTGGGTAACCCTGCCATTGGCATCCCGCAGCAAGGTTATGGTCAACTCTCCCCATACGGTTTTATCATTGGGATGAATATAGCGTTTTACGATACTGAAGCGTTCCATTTCGCCAGCATATAGTGCGCGGGTCAATTCCTGCTGCCGGTTCCAATCGTCGGGATGAGTTCGCTTGCGAACATTTTCGATATCCAATGCCTCCGTTTCAGATAGTCCAATGATTTCAGTGAAGCGCTTGTTGATATGATTTTTGCCGGGATTGCCACTGGCATCAATCTCCCTCCAGCTGATACCAATTGGACCATGATTGAAGATGGCGACCATCTGCTGTTCAAGGCCTTGCGCGTGCAGCTTTTCCTTCGTCAAATTCGCAGCCAGTATATCGCTGCGTTTCTGTTCCGCTACCAATTCAGAGACATCTGTGCGCAGTGCAAGGTATCCGCAAGGCAATTGGTTTTCGCCAAACAGTGGTACAATCGTGGATTCGACCCAATAAATTTTGCCGGATTTGGCGCGGTTGCAGATGCGTCCGCGCCAAATATTGCCGCTGCTGATACATTCCCACATCGCCTTGAAAAAGCTATCGGGATGAAAACCGGACCGCACTATGCGGTGTGTTTTGCCGATCAACTCATCGCGACTGAAGCCGGAGACTTCACAAAAACGCTCATTGGCATCAATAATAACACCATCTGCATCGGTGGTGGCAATTATGGCATGTGCATTGATGGCACTTTGCAATACGGCATAAGGCACATTGATCATGCCCGTTGGCATTTGAATTCCAAATGGTTTATCCATGCAATGTTCCCGCTCCATTTAAATTAAAATGTGTGACATACTCATGAAATTGCAACCATTGGATTTTGTCAGTTGATTGTTAATTTTCGATTGCCCATGTCCGACCGGCTGCTAGCTTGGTAGTTGGCTGTTATTTGTTTCAATGACACCGTTAAATTCAACCTATTATTAATTGTTTTATGCGCATTCGCACTTTTCAAGGATTACGTCCCACTCCCGCTTCCGTGGCAGAAGTGGTTTCATTGCCTTACGACGTTGTATCGACCGAGGAAGCCCGATCGATGGCTGAGGGCAAGCCCAATAACATGCTGCGCGTGGTGCGTGCCGAAATCAATTTCCCCGCTGGCATGGATCCCTACGATGATGCCGTTTATCGCAAGGCGGTTGAGCGCTTTCACTCCATGCAGACCGAGCAGGCGTTGGTGCGCGAGGATAAGCCCTGCGTCTATATATACCAACAGCAAATGGGGCAGCACATCCAGCGAGGTGTCACGGCCCTCTGTCATGTCGACGATTACGACCAAGACCTCATCAAAAAGCATGAGCGAACCCGTGTTGCAAAGGAAAATGACCGCACCCGATTGACCTCCGAGATGAGCGCCAATGCTGGTCCGGTGTTCCTGACCTACAAGGAAATCCCGGCCATCGACCGTTTGATTGACAAAGGCATCCAAAGCGAGCCGCTCTTTGATCATCTTGCCGAAGATGGCATTCGTCACACGGTCTGGCGGGTAGTCGATGCCACAGCGCTGGTCGAGGCCTTCGTAGCGGTGCCCTGCTTCTATGTGGCTGATGGTCACCATCGCGCAGCGAGTGCCGCAAGGGTCGGCAAAGAGCGACGCGATGCCAATCCCAATCATAGCGGTGAAGAGGATTACAACTGGTTCATGACCGTTTTATTCCCGGCTAATCAATTGCAGATATTGCCCTACAATCGTTTGGTCCATCATCTCAATGGCCACCAGCCCGAGGAGCTATTGGAAGCGATTAAGAAGGTTGCTGTTGCCCGTCCGGTGGCGCAGGCTATCCCTTCAAAGCCGGGCGAGGTCTGCTGTTACCTTGGCGGTCAGTGGTATGCGCTGGAACTATCCGTTGCCGACGACGCCGATCCCGTTTCCCGTCTGGATGTCAGCGTTTTGCAAGAGCAAATCCTTGCGCCGCTACTCGGTATTGCCGACCCGCGCACCAGTGATGACATTGAATTTGTCGGTGGCATTCGCGGCACAGATTTTTTACAGGATGCCGTTGATTCCGGCATGGCGGCCATTGCCTTCTCCATGTATCCGGTGCAAATCGAACAACTGATGGAGATTGCCGATGCCGGCCAAATCATGGCTCCCAAGAGCACTTGGTTTGAGCCCAAGTTGAGATCCGGCTTTTTTATTCATACCTTCTAGCAGCTTTTTCCACTTAGCGCTACCGGGCAATGTTTGACTTCGTTCAGCTATTGTGCTTGATGATTGCGAATTTTTTGTAAAAAAATATTAATCATGCCTGAAAACCCTCTTATTTTGGTTGTCGATGATCAACCGATCAACATCCAACTGCTCAAGCGCAAGCTTGAGCGGGATGGGATGCAGGTAGTGACTGCTGAGAATGGTCAGGAATGTTTGGATATCGTTGCCAAGCATTTACCAGATTTAATCTTGCTGGATGTGATGATGCCTGTGATGGATGGCATCGAGACCTGTAAAAGGCTCAAGTCGGACGACCGCACTGAAGCTGTTCCGATTATTTTCATTACCGCGCGTACATCGAAGGAGGGAAAATTGGAGGGCTTGGAAGCGGGTGCTGCCGATTACATCACCAAGCCTCTGGACCTCGACGAGACCCTTGCCCGCGTCCGCACACAATTGCGTATCCAGTCGGTACACAAGGAGAATCTCGAGCTGCATGATCGATTGTCCGATGCGCGCCGTACTGCTTCCATTGGTGCGGTTACTCAGGGCATAGCTCACAATCTTAACAACCTGCTGGGCGTGGTGGTAGGCTACCTCGATTTGATTAAGGGCGGCTACGACAGCAAGGAGCGTTTGCAACGCAGTGTTTTGCTGATGGAGAATGCCGTTCAGCGGATGGTGAAAATCGTCCGCGAACTCAGTAGCATTGCCGATAATGATCGCTTTGAGGTGGTTACGGTTCCTGTCAAAAAATTGATCCAACAAGCTATCGAACGTTTTCGCAAGGAGCACAATATCCTCTCGGCTATTCACTGGGAAAACCATTTGGATCGAAACGCGGAGATTGCCATTAACCAGGAGTTGATGGAGACCATTGTGCAAAAAATCCTACTCAATGCCTGGGAGGCTTACGCAAAGAATACACCCGCCTCAGAGCGTGAAATTTTTATTACCACCCGCAAATTTTCCGAGCGTGGGGTGCCTTATTTATTGATTGAAATTGCGGATGAAGGCCAGGGGATTGATGCTTCTGTTGCGGATCAATTGTTCGATCCTTTTGTCACCACAAAAACCGCTGTTGGTCGAGGGCTGGGTCTAACCACTTCGCGTCACGAATTGCGTAATCTGGGTGGCAACCTGCGACTCGCCAACCGCAGTGGCAAGGGTGCAGTAGCAACTATTTTCTATCCCCTTTAGTTCCCTCTCGACAAATTTGCGATTGCCCAAATCCGGTGGACTGCCAAGGATTGCAAATTATGTCTGAGTTGAATACGGTGGAATTGATATCCCTTGGCGCTGGCCGCATGGCCTCCGCGATCATTGGCGGTTTATTGCAAAATAAGCGCTATCAACCGGCGCAAATTGCCTGCACCTGCGGGGAGGATCCCAGCGGACCCGATTTGGCGCAGCGCACTGGCATCATCTTTGCCCGCGACATCGGTCAGCACATCCCAACGGCTTCGACCATTCTGCTCGCTTGTAAACCGCAGCAATTGGACAGTTTACCCGGCTCCTACGCTCAGCTTACAGCCGACAAGCTGGTGGTTTCAATCCTGGCCGGGGTTACCTTGAAGCGTTTGCGGGCGGTATTTCCAGCAGCCCGTAACATCGTTCGCAGCATGCCCAATACGCCTGGGCAAATAGGTGCCGGCGTGACTGCCTACGCGCCAATGGTGGCTCTGGCTGAGTCGGATCAGTTGTCGCTCGATGCGATTCTTGGTGCCTTGGGTCAGTTTGTTCAAGTGGATGAAGACGAACTGGATGCTGTCACCGCCCTAAGTGGCAGTGGTCCAGCTTATGTCTTTGCCTTTGTTGAGGCACTGCGCGATGCCGGTATACAGATGGGGCTCAGTGCCGGGACCGCATCGATGCTTGCAGTGGAGACCCTGACTGGCTCCAGTCTATTGCTCAAGCAGACTGGTCAGACTCCACAAGCATTGCGCGAAGCGGTTACTTCTCCAGGCGGAACAACCGCTGCCGCACTGCGGGTGTTTGCCGAACAGGATTTTGCGGGTTTGGTTGCGCGCGCGATGGAGGCGGCAAGGACGAGATCTGTGGAACTTGGCAACGGAAAATAGGACAAAACAACCATGCTTATATACGGTTTTTTGAACAAACTTCGTAAATCTTCCCTTTTATTGGCTTTGGTTATCGGCTTGGGTCCGCTGTGGCTGAAGGCGGATGTTGTCGGCAAGGCGCAGTTGCAGCTCACCATCAAGGGAGTGGAACGCACCGAAGGGCACATCATTGTTGGCCTATTTGCCTGTGAGTCTTCCTATCTCGAAGGTGTTCATCCGCTTTTTCATGTGTTGTTGCCTGCTGAACCGAGCAATGGCAAAGTGATTTATACCTTTAAAGCGCTGCCAACCGGCACCTACGCCATCAAATTATTTCACGATATCAACGATAACCAAAAACTCGATTCCAACTGGCTCGGCATTCCCCGCGAGCCCTATGGCTTTTCCAACAATCCGCGCATCCGCTTTGGCCCACCGGATTTTGCAGCCACTCGCTTCCATGTCCCCAGCGGACAATTGGCCAAGCAGACGGTGGTGCTTAACTAGAGCAAGCGCTCTCTAATCCAAACCAGATCATTCACCGTCAAGGTGTCGTATAATTCAATGATGGACGCATCGTCAAGCAGCACACAGCCAGCGCTGAAGGGGTGCCCGAGTTTTTGCGGATGGTTGGTGCCGTGCAGGTAAACAAGGCGATCCCAGGCATTGTCCCCGGGCCGTGCGTTATGATCCGGTTCCAATCCTTTAAGCCTTAAAATGCGCGTCGTGATCAAGTTGGCAGACTGTTCCTCCCGCGATAGCTGGGAGTAGTGCTGGGCAACGCATACGCGTCCTTTGAAAACCGCTCCAGCAGGGGCATCGTCACCAATCTTTGCCGCTATGGCATGCAAGCCTGTGGGGGTGCCTAAGGAGTCAGCGATGCAGGAAGGTGCATTTTTGGAGGTGGAACAAACGAACTCGCTGATTATCTGGCCGTCGCGCATCAGCAAGAGTCTTTGCTCGGCAATGCAAACATATAGCCAGTGTTCTGTCGGAGCGATTGACAAGACTTCGCACTTCTGTTGAAATGATTGCTTTAATTTTTCCAAATCCAATGGCATATTCAATCGGTATACTCGGCGCGACCGGTGCGGTCGGTCAAGAAATCATTCGCTTGTTACACGAGCGGGGCTTCCCCATGCGCTCGCTACGCCTGCTGGCATCCGCCCGCAGTGCGGGTAAGGAAATTCGCTACGGCAACCATAGCTGGATTGTTGAAGAAGCGACAGACGAGGCGTTTGCCGATTTGGACTGTGCCATTTTTAGTGCTGGAGCCAGTCAGTCTCTGCGCTTTGCCCCCTCTGCCGTTGCCAGTGGCTGCGTGGTTATCGACAACAGTTCCGCCTATCGCAGCGACGAAAATGTGCCGCTGGTGGTTCCCGAGATCAACCCACAGGCCGCTTTATTGCATGAGGGGATTCTCGCCAATCCCAACTGCTCGACGGCAATTGCCTTGATGGCATTATACCCGCTGCACAAGGTCTTTGGCTTGCGGCATGTGATTGCTGCCACCTATCAGGCGGTTTCAGGCAGCGGAGCGGAGGCAATGCACGAGCTGGATCAGCAGGTCCGTGCCTGGGCTAGAGGTGAGGAGGGCGAGATTAAGGTCTATCCGCACCGAATCGCCTTCAACTTGATTCCTCATGTGGATGCTTTTCTGGATAATGGCTACACCAAGGAAGAAATGAAAATGCAGAATGAGGGTCGCAAGATCCTCGGCTTGCGCGAATTGAAGGTCAGTTGCAGCTGCGTCCGTGTGCCGGTTTTCCGGGCACATTCGATAGCATTGAATGCCGCTTTTGAGCGTCCGGTGGAGGTTGCTGCCGCGCGTGAGGCGATCGCTGCATTTCCCGGTTGTGAATTAGTTGACGATCCCGCCAACGTTCGCTATCCGATGCCCAAGGACTACTCCGAGGTAGTCGCCTGTGGTGTCGGCCGCATTCGCATCGATACGGCTTTGGACAATGGTTTGGCACTGTGGGTTGTCGGTGATCAGCTGTGGAAAGGGGCCGCACTCAACGCTATTCAAATCGCCGAACTACTGCATCAGCACAAGCGGCTGACACTATAAAGTTATTGGTCTGCTAGCCGGCCCGGGCTACGATGCGTTTGATTCCACTGCACATTGGAAGTGACTGGATGCGCAGCAGGTAGCGGCGGCTATCCATCATTATGTTCGATCGTAAAACCGGATGGTTAATGGCGATAACCAGGGTGTCTTGGTTGATTATCCGTACCGGGTGACAGCGCTCGGCATACGAGCCCTCAAAAATTTTTGACCAGTTTTCCACCAAAACCCGCTCGGGACAGTCCTGGTCGAGGCGGTGACGCTCACGAATGACGGCGATCAAACTTGCCAGTGGAGTTGGCGGACGCTCGCCAGCAGCATCATAACTCCTTGGCAGACCGCGGAAGTCGGAAATTAAGTCCTGAACTTGACGTGAAAAAGGCATAATGTTCATTCATACAATCTTGTGTTGGCTTGCTCCCAATTGACTAATCTTGCTGACATATCGCTAGACTTTACGTTATGTGGACGATCTTGCCAGAGCAAAGTCGTGGCTGCCACTTGTTTCGAAAGGTATCTTTTTTGCGGTTTAAGTATTGCAGGGGTGCGCCAAGTCATTGAATTGAATGTATGCGTGAAAAGGCATCAGTTGTTTTTTTTGGCTCGGATCCCATTGCGTTGCCGTTGTTAGAGCAGCTTTGGCAGGCGCATCAGGCAGAGGGTGGGGGGCTTACGGTTAGCGCTATCGTCACCCAGCCGGATCGCCGTTCCGGACGCGGACAGCAACTAAAGCCAAACGCGATTGCGGTATGGGCTCTCGCGCGTGGTTTGACCGTTTTAAAACCGGCATTTCCGGACGATGATCTGGTCGCCTGGCTAAGCGAGCGCAATTGTCAACTGGGGTTGGTGATGGCTTATGGGCATTTGTTGAAACGTCCCATGCGTGAGACTTTTCCTTTGGGGATGCTCAATTTTCACGCTTCGGTATTGCCACGGCTGCGTGGTGCGTCGCCGATTGAAAGTGCCATTGCCAATGGCATGGATGAGACTGGCGTGAGCTTGATGCAAATCGTGGCCAAAATGGATGCCGGACCAGTGGCTGATGTCGAAAAAGTGGCGATTGGGCCGCAGATGACAGGTCCCGATTTGCGTCGTCAACTGGCTCTCGCAACGGCGGTATTGTGGCAGCGCAATGCAGCTGCGGCCTTAAAGGGCGAGTTGCTTTTTCATCCTCAGAACACTGCTGAGGTCAGCTATTGCCGGAAGCTGGAGAAAGCCGATGGTAGACTCAATTTTAATCGGTCCGCCAAAGCCCTCGCCAATCAAGTGCGCGCCTATCAAGATTGGCCCGGTTGTTTTTTTGAGGTCGCTGATCAGCGTATTAAAGTTGGCGAGGCGGAAGCTTTACCTGTCAGTTCCAGTGTGCCCTCCGAGTCGTCAGATCCGGGAACAGTATTGGCCACTAAACCCTTTCTTGATATTGCCACAGGCGAAGGCGTTTTGCGTATCAAGCAACTGCAAAAACCCGGAGGACGTATGTTGCCGGCAGAGGACTTCCTGCGCGGGTTTGACTTGGCCCCCTTGGCATCCTTCGACGGACTTGGGCAAGGGTAGATTGACTAGGTAGAGTCTTCAAGGTCTCTGGAAAGTTCATGCAAGGCGACGATGGAGGCCGTGAGACCAGTGGCGCGGACAACCTGCAGTCCGGCTTGTTGGCATTCTTTGGACAAGTCTTCCTTTGAGGGAAAGGATTCGATCGTGCCCGCCAGATAGTGATAAGCGTCGGGTTTGCCAGTTGCCCAGCCAGCCAGCCGCGGCAGAATGTGCTTCAGGTAGGTATAGTAGAGGGGATGAAACCAGCGCTGGGGTTGGGTGAACTCAAGGATGTAGGCGCGACCACCCGGTTTGAGCAGTCGGCGAATTTCGCGCAGTCCGCGGTCGCGGTCCTCGTAGTTGCGCAAGCCAAAGGACAGCGTAATGGCGTCAAAGCTTTCATCGGCATAGTCCAGAGCAAGACCATCACCTTGGACAAAAGTCAGGTTTTGATAGCGTGGCTTGCGTTGTTTTTTGAAGACCGCCTGATCAAGCATCGGTTGACAGAAGTCCAATCCCGTCAATGCCACCGTCTCGGGCAGCTGGTCGGCTAATGCAAAAAGGACATCGCCGCTGCCGGTTGCCAAGTCGAGGACGGATTGCGGCTGGTGACGTTTAACGTGCCGAACCAGCACCCAGCGCCAGTAGAAATCGACGCCACCACTCAGCAAATGGTTGGCGAAATCGTAGCGTCCGGCGATTCCGGAAAACAGCGAGTTGACTGCTTGGCCTTCGGGCATGGTAGCAAGAGTAAAGGTCCTGTTTGCGTTTTAATTGTTTTGCGAAGCAGGGGTATCGTCTGTCTCACCCGCTTCTTTTTCGCGGAAGCTCTTAACCACCCAACGGGAGAGTTCGCGGTCCGGATTATCGACTGCGGCTTTGCTGATCTTGAAGGTGCTTTGGCCATTGTTGCGCTGGACGATAGCCAGGCCATGCGGATAGTCTTTGAAGCGCTCCTCGCAGATGGATTGCACGGAACGTCCGCTGTCTCTGGCCAGGGCGGCCAGGTAGTCGATTGCGTGGTTATTGAATTCCAGCGTAAAACCCGTCCGGCGGGCGAAGCTGTCGGCAAAGCGAGCCACATCGGCGGCATAGACCTCGCGCTGGAGGTGGGCGTTGGCTTCGATCAGGTCTTTCAACGCGGCAGATGGATCCTGGATGGTATCGACGCTCACCTTTAGTTCCTTAATGGCGGTGGATGGGAGCTCAAATTTGAACTCGCGGAAAAGGCGTTCCAGAATGGTCATCAAACCACGCGCGCCCGTTTTCTCACGGCTTGCCTGGGTGGCAATTTCGTGGATGGCTGCTTTGGTGATGTCGAGCTTGATGCCGTAGCCCTCGAAGTCGTCACGATATTGGCGCAAGATGCTACCTTCGGAGGTGTTGAGGATGGCCGCGAGGTCATCACTGTCCAAAGCCTGGCAGGCCACCCGCACCGGTACGCGGCCAATGAATTCCGGTTCGAAGCCGTATTTGATAAAGTCGGTGGTTTCCGCGTGGCGCAGATAGCGCGAGCTATCGGCGTCTTTGTCGACGTTCTCCGCGCCAAAGCCAATGCGGTTGGCAATCATGCGTGAGCGGATGTTTTCGGCTAACTTGTCGAAGGCACCGCTGACGATAAAGAGGATGTTGCGGGTGTTGATAGAGCGGCGGCTGGGCGATTTCCCGCGCTGCATGTCCATCATCGCCTGCATCTGTGCCATCATATCCGTCGGGCTGAACAAGTTGACCTCGGTTTCCTCCATCAGCTTTAGCAAATTGATCTGCACCCCGCGTCCGCTCACATCACGGCTTTGCACGCCTTCACTGGCGATTTTATCAATTTCGTCGACATAGATTATGCCGTATTCAGCCAACTCGACGTTGCCATCGGCAGCTTTTACCAAGTCGCGCACCAGATCGTCGACATCGCCGCCAACGTAACCGGTTTCAGAAAACTTGGTCGCATCGGCTTTGACGAAAGGTACGCCAATTAGTTTGGCGATATTCTTCATCAAATAGGTTTTGCCGACGCCAGTGGGACCCAGCAACAGGATGTTTTGTTTGCTGTATTCGCCGGCGCTTTCCTGGTCATCTTTGCCGTCGAGGCAGCGGCGGACGTGGTTATAGTGATCGCAGATGGCAACGGAGAGGACTTTTTTGGCCTCGTCCTGACGAATAACGAAGCGGTCAAGGTAGTCGCGGATCTCCTTTGGCTTGAGGTGAAATGAGCGCACACCGTCGAGCGGATCCGCTTCGTTTTCTTTTTTTGTTGTGGCTGAGGTGGGCTTTTTAACCGAATCGCTGCTCACTCCCATGTCAGCGGTTGGACTGGAAAGGTTGATATTAGCGCCCTTGAGGAGGTCTTGCAGGTGTTTTTGCAGCTCCTCAAATGGATTGTTGGGTGGTTCTTTTTCACTCATGTTTATAGTTTGACAGACTTTTTCAGGAAGAAAGACTGATTTTAGTTTAACTTAATGTTGATTTCACGCAAATTTTTGAAGGAATAGGAGATACCATGGCGAATAATTTGACCAAACGCGATATCGTTCTCGATATTTACAATAAAACCGGCATAGCCCAAAAAGATGTGAGGGTGGCTGTTCAGAAGACGCTGGATGCGATTGCTGAAGCGCTCTTGCGTGGAGACAACGTCGAGTTGAGAAACTTTGGTGTTTTCGAAGTGCAGATGCGCAAGTCGCGCATCGGCCGCAACCCGAATCAGCCGGAAAAGGATGTTGTGATCCCTGCCCGGGCCGTGATTAAGTTTAAAGCTGGCAAGGAATTGAAAGCTGGACTCAGAGAGCTGGATTTGAAGAACCTGGGATAAGCTGCCTCAGGTCGCTCCCCGAATCGCCATGCAGTTTCAAACCCTTCCCGGCTTCCGCGAATTTTATCCGGATGACTGTCTGCTGCGCAATCACCTGTTTGCCACATGGAAAAGTTGTGCCCGGGCGTATGCCTACAGCGAATATGATGCTCCGGTGCTGGAGCCGCTATCGTTATATGTCGAGAAATCGGGTGAGGAGATCGTCGGCCAGCTATTCCACTTTACTGACCGGGGTGAGCGCGAGGTAGCGCTGCGTCCGGAGATGACCCCTTCACTGGCGCGCCTCGTTGGTGCCAAGGCGAATGCCCTCAAGCGTCCGATCCGCTGGTTCAATATCAGCGAGCAATACCGCTATGAGCGTCCACAGAAAGGCCGCTTGCGTGCCTTTTATCAATTCAATGCAGACATCCTCGGCATTGCCGAGCCAACTGCCGATGCCGAGTTGATCGCCCTTCTGGTGGCCTCCCTCAAAGGACTTGGCCTTGGGGCTGATAGCGTGCAGGTGCGATTGAGTGATCGCCTGCTGTGGCATGTTTTGTTGAAAGCGGCTAATTTGTCGGCGGAAGCCACAACCGCCGTGCTCGCCGTGGTCGATAAACTCGGACGAATGCCGCGGGAAAAGTCGCTGGCTGCGCTTGAGCCGTGGATGGATGATGCCAGCAGCTGGTTGTCAGGAATCGAAGCGATGATGCGCGAAGTGCGCGACTTCCTGGCATTGGAAACGTATTTCGTTGAGTTGGCAAAGCCCTTGGAAGCGTCAGACCGTAAATTTGTCGGCGCGCGTTTGGACCAGTGGCGGATTCTTTTGGCAGAGCTGGATGCCCTGGGCTGCTCACCATTTGTCCAAATTGATCTGAGCATTGTTCGCGGCTTGGCTTACTATACCGGTTTTGTTTTTGAAGCCTTTGAGGCGACTGGCGAAGGACGTGCCCTCGCCGGTGGGGGACGTTATGACGACTTGGTGCAAAAGCTGGGTGGTCCTGCAATGCCGGCTGTTGGCTTTGCCATGGGCGATGTGACGGTGACGGATTTGCTGCGTGCCAAGGATTTGTTGCCCCGTTATTTTGAGAAAGCGGATGTCGGTTTGGTTGTGGAGCCCTCCGCGCCGCGGGCCAATGCGTTGCTGTTTGCGCAAACCCTGCGCGCTGCTGGCTATTCGGTTGAGATGCCGTTGAGCGGTCAGAGCCTCAACAAACAAATCAAAGCAATGCGGCAAAAGGGTCCCCGCCTAATGGCGATTTTCAAATCCGCTGAAGAGGATTTGGCCACCTATGCTGATGGTCGGGTCGAGTTGCTGGATGTTGCTGCCAATGTCCGCCGTGAAATCAAAACCGATTTATCCCTGCTCGTGCCGCAAGCGTTGGCATTTTTGCAGGAGGGCACGTTCGCAGAGGATAATTGAGCTATGGCGGATAAGAAGAAGGAGAATGGTGAAGGTCCATCCGCAACCGATCCTTACCAAGATTGGCAAGAGGATGAGGATGGTTTTAACGAGGAAATGGGCTGGGATGATGAATTGGATGAGGGCGCTTCCGATGATGACGGTAGTGGAATGACCTTTCTGGAACACCTTGAAGCCTTTCGTTGGACCCTGATATATAGTCTAATTGCGTTTGTGGTCGGGGCAGGATTTGTGGCGATTTTCCTCGGAGAGATCTCACGTTTTATTCAAATGCCACTGGGGCAGGCTTATGGTTCATTGGAATTGGCTCGTCAAAATTTGATCACTTATCGTCCAATGGGCGTTTTCACCGTGCTCCTACAGGTGGTCTTTTTGGGTGGTTTTATTCTGTCGTTACCATTCATTCTGTATATGCTGGCAAGGTTTGTTGCGCCAGCGCTAACCGTTAAAGAGCTGCGGGTTGTCAAACCCTGTTGTGTTGCTTCGGTTGTGCTGTTTTTGCTGGGCGTGTTCTTTTCTTTTTTTGTGGTTTTGCCAATGACTCTGGCGGTAAGCGTTCGCTTCAACCGTTTTTTTGGCTTCGACCTTTTATTTGCCGCATCCGAATACTACAGCCTTGTGGTCTGGTTTTCATTGGCGATGGGTTTCTTTTTTCAGTTCCCCCTCGTCATACTTTTATTGGTTTACATGGAGGTAGTGACGACCGCCATGCTTAAAGCCTTCCGTCGTCACGTCTTCCTCGGTTTGGCTATCTTTGCCGCCCTGATTACGCCTGGTGGTGATCCCATCTCTTTATTAATTATGACCGCGCCGATGTATGGATTTTATGAATTCTCCATCATCATTGGTCGCCGCATCGAGCGCAGAAAGATGCGGGCGTCCGATTGCTAATACCAAATTCTCAAAAATTTAACGAATTCGGTAGCACGGGCTATTTCATCCTAAAATCAGTAGATCAGTAAGTTACTGGAGGCCTATTTGCAGGCCACTCTGAATTCTGACTACTGCCTCCTGAATACCTGAGTAGTTACCTATAAGGTTAAAAAACACCACCCACTTGTTGGTTCAACCCATTGGGGCGAAACGCATGTGCTACCGCCTGGCCTGATGCCTTCGGATCTCCTGCACCCGCAGCCCACTTCAAATGTTTGCGTCCCTGCTCACTATCGCCGATAAAATACTCCCTGAGCCCTATGATAAGGTGGGCTTCCGTTTCTTCCCGCAAGTTGGATACACTGGCCAGTAACTGGTTCGGCGACAGCTGTTCACTGAGGTATTCCAAGAGCGGCAGAGGCCATGCGCGATCGCGCAAGTTGCGCTTGGCATAACGCAGTGAAAGCGCTGCCTGTTCAGACTGATCCTGCGCCTGTTCCGCAATGAATCGTATGAAAAAAGGATAGAGAGAAAAGGTATTTTCACGTTGATACATGAGAATCGCAGTGCGGGATCTCTCAGATGCGCCGGAATAATCACCCCTTGCAAGTAATGCCCATGCCAGCGATTCATAATAGCTCCCATTGATAGGGTAGTCACGTACGGCTTCGCTCAGCGACCGCACCGCAGTCGAGTAGTCTTGCAAGCGCATTGCAGCCAGACCGTGCCGATTCCAAATAAAGGCGTTGTGGGGACGCAATAGCAGCAGTTGGTGATACAGGTAGAGGGCTTGGAGGTCGTCACTACTGGCTTCCGCAGCTTCTGCAGATTGTAGCAGGGCATCCCAATCCAAAGGGATTTCATTGGCAGAGGTATCTGTCGGGATGGGAGCTATCCATCCATTGTTTTGCTGGTTGTTGGCTGACACGGGACCATTGAGGAAGAAATAAAACAGCAGCAATAGTTGCCAACCGCCAACGTAAGCAAGAACGTTATGCCGCCACCCAATGGGGGACGGATTATTTGGGGCCAAACTGGCAACATGAGCCCTGATCATACCATTCATAAAATCGCCTTTATTTCGAATGGCAAATCAGAAGCGTCAGTTTTTTCATTGCCAGCGCTAGGCGTTTTTGACTTCTTCTGAGGTTTTCCCCGCAATGCTAACTCTATTTTACATCATCGGTAGTCTTGGGCTTTTTCTTTATGGAATGAAAGTAATGAGCGAGGGCCTGCAAAAGGTTTCTGGTGAAAAACTGCGTAGTCTTGTCCGCAGCCTCACCCTAACCCGCTTTCACGGCGTCCTGTCCGGAACATTTATCACAACGCTGGTCCAGTCTTCCAGCGCAAGCACCGTGATGATGGTTAGTTTTGTCAATGCCGGCTTGTTGAATCTTCGACAGGCTATTGGCATGATCATGGGTGCCAACCTCGGCACCACTAGCACTTTTTGGATTATTGCTTTGATCGGCTTTCGCTTCCAATTTACCCATATGGCTTTGCCTGCTGTCGGGCTTGGCGTATTCCTTCTTTTTCAAAAACCAACCAAGTTGCGAGAGATTGGTGAAACCCTAATCGGTTTTGGGATTTTGTTTCTGGGGCTTAATTTGCTTAAGGATAGCGTTCCAGATGTGAGCCTGCACCTGGAGTTATTCGAATCGTTTAAAGCGATGGGGCAGTATGGGTTTCTCTCAGTGCTGCTCTTTTTCTTCTTTGGCATTATTCTGACGATTGCGGTCCAATCCTCTTCTGTTGCTGGAGCCATTACACTAACACTGGTTGCCAAGGGGTGGATCGATTACGACTTGGCTGCGGCAATTATTCTAGGGGAAAATGTCGGCACAACCATAACTGCCAATATCGCTGCTCTGGCAGCTAATACCGAGGCCAAACGTGCTGCGCGTGCGCACTTTCTGTTCAATATCATCGGCGTATGCTGGATGCTGCCGCTGTTTTATTTGTTTCTTAATTTTGTCAGTTGGATAACGCCACTTGCAGGCTATGGCGACGCTTCTGATGTCGCAGTGAAGTTGGCCGTTTTTCATACGTCCTTTAATTTGATTAACACTGCGCTTCTGATTGGTTTTGTGCCGCAGTTGGCTGCGATAGCCACTAAAATGGTCGGCAAAGGGGAACAGCGTCAAAGCTTTCGGTTTGTGCGATCAGGTCACGGACATAACCTTCCCCGAACCGGGGAGATGTTACTTGCCGAGGCCGCTCGCGGGGTATCCACCATGGGGGAGTTGACGCACGCTATGTTTAAGGGATTTCTCGAGGTTTACGAGAGCCCTGATCAAGACCGTGGCTCGCGCATTCGAGAGCTGAAGGATATGGAAGGGGAGAGTGACCGCATGGCAGAGGAAATCACCCAATGCCTTATCCTTTGTGCTTCAGAGGAAATCAGTCAGACGCGCACTGCCGAAGTGACCGCTCTTATGCGAGTTGTTTCCGAATTGGAGGCCGTCGGTGATGCTTGTTACAAATTAGTCCGCTTAGCCGAGCGTAAATATCGCAAAAAGCGCATACTGCCGCCTGAGACTCAGGATGCCATTGCCAGTTTTGGGCGTCAGGTAGACCAATTCCTGACTTTTCAGCAGCAGTGTTTTCAGAAAAACGTTACTGCTTCTGATATGGAAAAAGCCAACGACTTGGAGGATTTAATTGACCGTAGCCGCAAGCGCTTGCGCAGAGAAGCGGTCCACCGCATGGCCGACCCCGCCAACATCAAAAGCGAAATGCTCTTTATCGATATCATCAATACCATTGAGCGTATCGGTGACCATTGCTTGAATATTTTGGAAATGCTGCGCCAAAGAAAATAGTGATTCATCCTCCAGACTGTGGAACGGTCAAAAATGAATTGTCAATTAGCGGGAATAATTGTCTCGGCCAGATCATCTAACTGCTTTCTCCAATACATTCTCTAATACAAAATTATCAAAAATTATGAAAATCATCAAACTGTCATTCCTCTCGTTAATCACTGTTGCCGGCCTTGCTTGGACTTCTGCCTCGGTTCATGCCTCCGGTTGCTGTGCTTCTCAGGCTGCTGTGGTTCCTGCTGAAGGTCCTTCTACTGCCGTTGCACCGACATCAGTTAATGCTTCTGTGGCCGAGCCATCGGAACGCGGTTTTTTTGCCCGTTTGTTCGGTCGATTTAGTTCCTCGCGCAGCTGTGAGGTGGCATCCAAAAGCGACATTTGCCCTGTCGCCGAAAAGACCCATCAGGCTGCCCTAATCGTTAACAAGGATAAAGATGAATCCAAATCGGGTGGCTGTTGCCCTGCGCAAGCCGCTTCGTTTCAACTTGCCCTTGTTGGTGCCGACTGTGGCGACAAAGCCGACTGTGGCGTTAAAGCCGACTGTGCTGCCAAGGCTTGCCCGGCAGTGGCTAACTCCTGCGACAAAGATGCGGATAAAAAATGCTGTCCAGCTGCTAATTCAGCTAGTGTCCCGCTTGCATCTGCTCAGTAATTTATTGGTAACTACTCAGGGGGCAGAATTCAGATGACAGGAGTCAGTAGCTAATTATCAACTACTTGCGCCTTAGCTACCACCCGCCTTTTTGTCGAAGTGGTCTGCTTCACAACTCGCTTATATTCAATTCAGACTCCTGAATCCTGAATACCTGAGTAGTTGCGAATTTGGTGTTATATCCACCCCATGGCTGCTACCCAAGCCAGAAGAATAATCCAAAAAACAAATAGCAAACCACACCAGCGGGAAAAACGTTCGTATTGGAAAAAATGTTTTCTCATAACTGCGATTGGTATACCGAACAGTAAGCCTACACCAAAACCGCTCAAATGTGCGATTAGATCAATGCGTCGCATTAATTCATCCCCTTCACCTGCTCCCATAAAGGCCAACAGGGCTAGACCAGCCAAAAGCGGAATCAGCCAGTTGGGTAATCCCAAGGATGTTGTTCGAGCCCTTATGCTCATGACGATGCCGGTTGCGGTTAACAGACCAAGCGCTGCAAATACGGCTGTCGAGGAACCAATAGAAAAATGATCCGCCGGAAAATAAATACCCGCTGTTAACGCTGTCCCCATTGCGCCACACAACAGTATGATAGCCCAAGCCAATGGGCCTCCATAGAGTTTTCCTAAAAGTAAGGTAAATCCCGCACCAGTCAAAATGTTTGCTACCAAATGGGCACTGTCAGCATGCAGGAATAGGGCTGTGACACACCGCCACCATTCACCCTGACGAATAATTGCAACGGCATCAGCACGGCCAATTTCAGTCCATATCGGTGATTGTTGCTGCATCGCAAAAAAGCCTGCTAGTAACATAGTATAAACCATCGCGCTGGACCAGCACAATGGGTATTCAGGTTGATCTTCTACCGAGTCCCTCCTTTTTCTGCGTAATTTGGAGAAGGCGACGATCTCGAAGCTGACTTCTTCCGCCGATTCTGGCGAGGTGCATAGGATGTGTCGGCCCTCACTGAAAAAAGCCCAATAACTTTCACCCATCGCCAAGATAGCCAAACCAAACTCATCTGCAACCGCTTTTTTTCGAAAGACTGCTACAGGGACAAGTCCTTTTGGGGCTTGGAAATCCACAGGCAAGATACCAATTACGGGATCATGCTTCGACATGCAGCGGCCTTCGTCTCTTATTTCATCGCTTGCATCGGCGTTTTGCTGACCCCTATCTTTTTTACTCGCCATTTTAGTAAGCATCTTGCACCATCAATCGACTTCAATCCCAAATTATTCCAACCTATTACTATTATTATGCTTAAAAAACTCTTATTTTTCTTCGTAGGACTGATCATTATTGCCGGTGTTACCTTGTTCTTCTTTGGCGGTGGCTGGCTGAATGCCATTGTCAAGAGAGGGGTAGAGACGGTGGGTCCCCAGGTAACAGGAACGTCGGTTGAGTTGGATGCTGTTAATTTATCCATTTTCTCCGGAAGTGGTGCGCTCAATGGCTTACGCGTTGGCAACCCGGAAGGGTTTTCTGACGATACGCTCGTTTCGCTTGGGGGCGTCATTGTACGCATTTCACCCCGCTCACTTTTAACGGATACCATTGTTGTTGAATACGTCCATCTCTCGGAGCCCAATTTCTTGATTGAGCAGTCGGGGCGCAGAACCAATTTACAAGCTCTGATGGCCAATGTGGAATCGTTCGCGCCCTCGGAAAAGGCAGTGGAGGAACAGACAGGGGCGGCACGTAAGGTGATCGTCAAGGAATTGGTGATCGAGAATGCGCGCTTGCGCGGTAGTCTGCTGGGTCAGACTATCAATGTGCCGATTCCACGCATTGAATTAAAGGATATTGGTGTTGGCGAGGATGGTGTCGCGGTTCAGGATGTGATCCAGTTGGTTCTTGGGGCGGTGTTGCGCAATGTCGGTTCTGCGCTCGGCGATCTGGGGCCGCGTCTTGGTGAGATCGGTTCAGATATCGGTTCCAGTGGTGTAGAGGTTATCCAAAATGTATCCGACGAGGTTCAGGACCGTGTCCGTGGTTTGTTCAATCGCTAGGATTTTGCAGCGCCATGCCTTCAGATCCGAGTTCCTCTGCCGTTGATAATGCTATCGTTTTAGGGACCGAAACGGATTCTAATGCTGCCATTGGAGATTTGGCAAAGGAGCAGGTAGACCGCTCAATTGTGTGGACGGATTTACAGCGCATTTTCCCTGACGTTCCCACCCGTGCTTGGCCCGTTTTAAAGCACTGGGCGGATTTGATGCGTGAGTGGAATAGCCGTTTAAATCTGATTTCCCGCAAAGATATTGATGCACTGGAACGCAAGCACCTAGCACACTGTCTGGTTGCAAGCCGATTTTTACGGCTGATGGAGGGTAGCCGTGTATTGGATGTTGGAACGGGCGGGGGCTTGCCCGGATTGCCTTTGGCGATTTGCTACCCGCAGGCGCACTTTACCTTGGTCGATTCAATTGGCAAAAAGGCACAAGCCGTTGAAGCAATGCGCAGTGCGCTTGGTTTGCGTAACGTTGTCGTCAAACAGGCCAGAGCAGAAACGCTTAAGCGTGAGTTCGATTTGGTAACGGGCCGAGCCGTCACTCAAATGAGTGTTTTCTTGGGATGGGTGCGGGGACGCATTCGACCCGGTAGGCGCAATACTCCTCCAAATGGTGTCCTCTACTGGGCTGGGGGGGATCTTGCTGCAATTGAAGCAGAGATTGGCATAAAACCGCGATTCTCCCTGTCAGTGCAGACCGTTTTGCCTGAGTCGGCTTTTGAGGGTAAATTCCTGTTGCATTACGATGTGCGCGACCTGCCTCGGGCCAGAACCGCCTGATAAAGCTATTCGCGGCAAGCCACCAAATAACAAGTGGCTTCGTTCGCTTCTTCCTGAATAGGTCTGGCAGTTTTTTTGCGCCCCAAGCGTTGCCTCACCCAGTCTGCATTGCGCTCAACAAACGAATGACTGCCATAAACACAGCCATTTCTCAGTATTTGCGCCATGTTGTGGATAAAGCCCCTCTTCTCCTTTTGACATCTGTGCCGTTGATCGATTCTTTGACCCACTATCGATTGTGGGATGATTCCCCCTTTACCCGAGCCCTCTACTTCAAAGGACCCACGCCAGTAAAGTTCCTGTTCGTAGCATTCAAAGGCAGTCCGATCCGTCTTGTCCCCGTATGCAGATAAGTACGAGATGGCATCACGCTGATGGTAATCGCCCATACAGGCGGCCCCATAGCCACTCCATGGGTAGCGTGATGGATCATTCACCAAGCCTGCACGGACCGGATTCAGGTCAATATAGCAGGCAACTTTTCTCAAAATTTCATCGTCGGGTTCGACGAGTAAACTCGTATATCGCTCAGCCCAGAAGGTGCCATAGGTATGGTGAGTGATATTATACCATTTAGTGAAACGGTGTTTAATCAGCTTCATGAAAAGGGGTAAGTTATGCATTCGCTGTTGCAGGCATTTTCGCCATCGTCGGGCTGTTGAATCGTTGGCATTGAAGTGGCTCTCCAGCTTGGTAGCGGATATGGGCATATAATCGGTTCCCTCCTCACCATAGAGTAGCCGGAAGCGACGTAGCAGCTCGGTATCGGGGATTTTTTCGCGCTCCTCTTTTTTAGGCACTTCCAGCAGCAAGTGAAAGTGATTGGACATAACACAATAGGTAAGCACGCGGATCCCGCAGAATGCGGACATCTTATGCAGTATTTTGCAAAATACTGCTTTGCCATGTTCATCCAACCAGCGCTCACCGTGAACGGTGCGGCTTAAGCAGTGATAAACGGAAGTTTGTGAATTTTGCTGTATTCTTTTCATATAAAATATACATTGCAGCATTATTTTTATTTGTCAATCAAGTTTTGAGTTGGTTTTTTGGGCTTTAGCTTACAGTTTTTGGGAATGTTCATTACGGATCTCAATCCTTCGGGAGGTATTGGTGCCAATTCCATGTTGGTGGAAATGGGGCAGTTGCGCATTTTAATTGATGCCGGTATGCATCCCAAGCTCATGGGTTACGAGGCATTGCCAGATTTTTCCCTTCTGCAGGGAGAACCGCTGGACGCCATCGTGCTGACGCACTGTCACCTGGATCATCTCGGCGGACTTCCCGTTATAGCCCGCGCTCACCCTGCAACTCCGATTATCACTTCGCTGCCCAACATCACACTGGCTCCCCGCATGTTGCGCAATTCGGTCAATGTGATGAAGCGCCAAAGGTCCGAACACAACATCCGCGAGTATCCTCTGTTTGTGCACCGTGATATCTCTGCGATGAACAGGCAGTTTGAAGGTCAACGTTTTGGCAAATTGGAGACCTATCGCAGTCGCGGTGAAACTTTTCAAATCGCCCTGCATCCCGCCGGTCACGTCGCTGGCGCGGCATCCGTTGAATTGGTTTCATCTGCCGGACGCATGATTATATCCGGTGATATGTTGTTTGATCGTCAACAAACCCTGGCCGGGGCTTCGCCGCCCAAGGATGCAACGGATGTGCTGGTTTTGGAGACAACCCGTGGCATTACGGAGCGTTCCGAAGGTTGCACGCGGGAGAGTGAAACCCAACGTTTGATCGCTATGCTTAACACTATTTTGGAACGCGGTGGTTCCTGTTTGATTCCCGTTTTTGCATTGGGCCGGATGCAGGAGATGATGACGCTATTGGCAAATTCCCGTCGCACCGGAGCACTTAGATCATCGCCTTTCTTTGTCACTGGTCTGGGTGTCGACTTAGCCAGTCATTTTGACAAGATCGCCCGTCAAACGGGTTTGATTGATTTTGATGTTAGTGTGATTGAGGAATTAGGTGCTGTGCCGCCAGATCCTAATCTTGTGCCGGGTCGTCGTCCCTCTAAAAATGGAATTTACCTCGTAAGTAGTGGGATGTTGGTTGAGCACACACCCAGTTATCAAGTTGCGGCCTCACTGTTGGGCTATCCTGAGAACGGTATTTGCTTTGTCGGTTATTGTGATCCGCAAACACCCGGTGGAATGCTACTTGCCACCGAGCAAGGGGAACGCTTTTTGTTCGATGTTTACGATTACTCCACTCCGGTTATGTCTTCGGTGGATCAGTTTGATCTAAGTGGTCATGCGGACCGTGATGAATTGGTTAGCTATGCTCAATCCGTATCTCCGCAAACCATTGTATTGACGCATGGCGATTCGGAAGCGAGGTCGTGGTTTAAATCCGCATTGGCCGAGGTTTTGCCGCAATCTCGGATCATCGATCCTGAGCCACTGCAACGCTATGAACTGATCGGTAATGGAAATGTATAAATTGCCCTGGCTTGGATTTATTTGCGCGGCATTATGAAACGCTTTTTCAAAGGTCAATTATTCACCTTGTATTTGCTTGTGGCCATTGGGCTGGCAATTCTCTTCCCCGAGGCCGCTGCGAGCGGTGGTATTTTACGGAGTGAGTGGACGGTTAAAGTCGTAATTTGGCTAATTTTTATCTTGCAGGGAATTTCCCTGCCTACGGGTGAATTGGTGCGGGGCTATCGTCCCAAGCGTTTGCATGTTTTTGTCCTGAGCTGGAATTTTCTGATATTCCCGATGATTGTTTGGTTGCTGCTTTTGATTTTTGGTTGCTTGATACCTCAAACGCTGCATCTGGGCTTTTTAGCACTGGCGATTATGCCGACAACGATTGCTATGTCAGTGAGTAGCACGGCAGGGGCAGGCGGTAATGTGCCGAATGCTATTTTTGCCACGGTATTTTCCAACCTGCTGGCAATATTGTGGGTGCCAACGGTGGCTATTGCCTATCTATCCTTGGAGGGGGGCGTTACGGTTGAGCTATGGCCTGTATTTTGCGATCTTGGTTTTTTAATCGTGTTGCCGCTCATCTTGGGGCAAGTGATTCGTTGGTTATTGCCAACACTTGCCCAAAAAACCGCACCGCGTGCGCGTCCGTTGTCAAATTTTCTCATTGTCTTCATTATCCACGTTGCTTTTGCCAACAGCGTGAAGTCGGGTATTTTTACTGATTCCGGTAGCGGATTGGTTTTTTATGCGCTAACCAGCAGTGCTTTATTGCTTGTCTTGATGACGGCATTGGTCTGGTGGAGTAGCGCTTGGTTAGCGTTATCAAGTAGTGCCAGGATTGCGGCATTCTTTACTGGGGCGCAAAAATCGGTCGCAACGGGCTTGCCAATTCTGCTTTCCGTTTTAGCTGCATTACCAGCAGACTTGAATCTTGCAGCTGCGCTGGTGTTGTTGCCGCTTCTGTGTTATCATCCGATGCAATTGTTTATTGCAGGAGTGTTGATTGCCAATGGAATCGGGAGATCGCATGAATAAGTTAATAGGGCCGAGTTCTTTGCCAATCGTTTAAAAAACCTTCTTAATCAACTAATCCTGATGAAAGCGTAGCGGTGTTAAACCCATCCAAAGATCTTATTTGCAAACGCGACTGCAAGAATGCTGTCCCCGCTCTTACGAGCGAGGTTACCGCCTTCTAGCTTAGCGTGGAAAACCTCATGAAAACCAAGGCAATCATCCAAATATCCTGGCGCGGTTACTGTCGGCATTTTCGTAATTCGCTCAAGACGGCGCATGGAGAGTGGCGAGAGCGTTTAGGAATTATCATTCGTCTAACCGATGATCAGGGGCGACATGCTTTGGGGGAGTGCGCACCACTGCCCGATTTCGGGACTGAATCGTATAAAGAGGCTTGTGATTGGTTGGAAGCTACGGGTCCATCGCTCGATATAAGCCGAATTTCAATTCCACAGGACCTGCCAGCTCTGTCCTATGGATTGGATTGTGCAATTAAAGGGTTGGCGGAGCAGAGAAACGTAGATGCGGAAACTGCCTGCTCTGCCGGGATTAAGTCAACTCGCCTGCCGGTATGCGCACTTTTACCAGCGGGCGAATTGGCCTATGAAAAATTAGAGAGGGCTTTGGCTCAGGGCTACAGCACTTTCAAGTGGAAGATTGGCGTTGCTAATTACAAGGTTGAGCAGGCGATAGCGGAGACACTTCTTAAACGCCTGCCTGCTGATACTCGTTTGCGTTTCGATGCGAATGGTGGTTTGAGTTTTGAGCAGTCGGTTGCCTGGTGTGAGTGGATCGGCGCGCAAGCCAAGCCAGTTTGCGATTATCTGGAGCAGCCATTGCCGCCAGGTGATGAGTCAGCTATGGCCAATTTACAGGAGCGTTATGGCGTGCCGATAGCCTTGGATGAATCGTTGACGCACGTCGTTCGGGGGCCGGGCGGATTGCTTGCTAAACTGTTGGCGAACTGGGATGGCTATTGCGTATTGAAACCATCGCTACTCGGCAGCAGTGATGGATGGAACGATGCTATTTGCCGCAGGGGTTCAGACTTAAACGGCAAATGCATATTCAGTTCGGCTTTTGAGACGGATGTCGGGATCGATGCGTTGCTGCAGTTAGCCGTTGAGAGTGGAGCGGAATTCCAAGCTTTGGGATTGGATACGGTAGCCGCGTTTGACGATGGCTTGAATACCGATGTGCCAGCGCCAATAATTGATTTTGATCCGCAGGCAAGGATGGCGCGTGCGGAAGCGGTTTGGAATCGTTTGGGTGATGAGGCAAATTGAAGCAAGTTTCGGTCAACTAGAGGACCTTGTTGAGGGCATTGCAGCGGCTTTGTCTCAAAACGAAGCTGAGGTTTTTTTTAGTGCTCTTGCAAAAGCCGAAGGGCAAATCGGTCACGAGCATAGCAATGCAGGGAATCCGGTTGTGATCATCGCTGAATCCGATCCCATTCGTTGTATTGCAGGAGTGATGGCTGCTTTGCGGGTGGATGCGGCAGTTTTTTTGGTCAATCCTAATTGGGGCCTGAGTGAGTGGCAGTGGCTGTTGGGATGTTGTGGCAAAGCGGAGCTTATTGGCCGGCAACCCCCGGCAGGATTGTTTATGACCCCGACTGCGCATGAGCCGATTGCGTCAGGTATTTACCTCGCGACTGGTGGGAGTAGTGGCCGTCTGCGCTTTGCGCGGCATACCTTACAGACCATTGGCGCGCATGTTGAGGCATTTCAGTCCTTTTTCGATCTGCCCACGGTGAACAGTCTTTGTGCCTTGCCGCTATATCACGTGAGTGGCTGGATGCAGGTCATGCGCAGTGGTTTGAGTCGAGGCAAGTTAGCATTTTATGATAAAAAGACGCTGGTGCGGTCGATTGCTCAGATCGGTGCCGGGGATGATGGATGGTTGTCAGATGGATGCTTGTCGCTCGTTCCCACTCAACTCCAGCGCTTGCTGCAAGTGCCTGCATGTGTTGCCGGCTTACGCAAGCAGCGTGCGGTATTGTTAGGAGGCAGTGCCCCGCAGTCGGAGTGGGTCGAGCGTGCAGTTGAGGAAGGTATTCCGCTTTGGTTGACTTATGGGATGACGGAAACCGCTGCGATGGTGGCAGCGGTGCCGGCAGCGGAGGGGAGCTTGGGCGCGTCCTTGTTGCCGCATTCGAACTTTAGGATTGATGCGCAACAACGTCTGTGGTTGCGTTGCCAATCGCTTTGCCAAGGTTACTTTCCGAGCGGTGAACCCTTTGTTGCAGAGGATGGTTGGTTTCGCACTGATGATTTGGCAGAGGCGGTTACAGGAGACAGGCTGAAGATCATTGGCCGAGCCGACAAAATAATCACAACTGGCGGAGAAAAGGTAAATCCAAGCGAGGTGGAAGCTGCCATCCTGAGTTTTCCGGGCATTGTGGATTGTCATGTCTATGGCAGCCCCGACCC
>SKFT01000146.1 GCA_007117865.1 Puniceicoccaceae bacterium
AATCCTATCCATCATCCAAAAAAATAGAATTATGGCCACTAAACCGCCCGCAAAAACCACTCAAGCCGCAACCAAAGCCGAGCAACAAAAATCCCTCGATCTAGCGATTTCAGGTATCAATAAAACCTATGGCGAAGGCGCTTTGATGCGCCTCGGCGATGCCTCACGCATGAATGTGGAGGTAATTTCAACCGGCTCGATTGCGATCGACCTTGCCCTTGGTGTAGGCGGTCTGCCCAAAGGGCGTATCTGCGAAATTTATGGACCGGAGAGTTCCGGCAAAACCACTTTTTGCCTAAGCGCAATTGCCCAAGCCCAAAAACAAGGTGGCAATGCCGTTTTCATCGATGTCGAACATGCCCTCGACCCTCGCTATGCTAAAATCGTCGGCGTCGATCTTGACAACTTGATGGTCTCACAACCGGAAAGCGGTGAGGATGCCCTTAATATTACCGAGACACTAATTCGCTCCGGGGCAATCGATATTATCGTCATCGACTCCGTCGCAGCACTGGTATCCAAAACCGAGCTGGATGGCCAAATGGGCGATACCACCGTTGGATTGCAGGCGCGGATGATGAGTCAGGCAATGCGCCGATTGACCGCTGCCATTGCCCGTTCCAAGTGCATTGTTCTATTCACCAACCAAATCCGCGAAAAAATCGGTGTGATGTTCGGCAGTCCGGAAACACAACCCGGTGGCCGTGCCCTCAAGTTTTTCGCCTCCGTGCGCATGGATATTCGCCGCATCGGCCAAATCAAGGAAACATCAGGCAAAGTGGTCGGCAACCGCACTCGACTCAAAATCGTCAAAAATAAAATCGCACCTCCGTTCACCGAATGCGAATTTGACATCATGTATGACGAAGGCATTTCACATGTTGGCTCACTCGTCGATCTCGGCATCGAGTATAAAATTCTCGAAAAGAAGGGTTCGTGGATCGCTTATCAGGGCGAAATGGTCGGTCAGGGACGCGAGGCCGCCAAACAAGCCCTGCGCGACAGCGAGGACTTGGCTAAGGATATTGCCCGCCAAATCATGGATAAAGTCGAAGTCACCGTAGGTAAGGCACTCGGCCACAGCGATGAGGCCAGCGACGACAAGTCAACAGGACAGGACGAAGCTTAGCAAAACAGAGCAAATTTTTACATTGGCAAATGCCGCCAATGCGGCAAGGTAGGTTGTCCATGAGCGCTCTTGAGCTGATTCAAATCAACTTGTTCTCACCGGTAATCCTGTGCTTTTTTCTGGGCATTATTGCCACACTGGTGAAAAGTGATTTGCGATTTCCGGAACCCCTGTATCAAGCGCTCTCGATTTACCTGCTGCTTGCCATAGGTATGAAAGGTGGGTTTGCCATCCGTGCCAGCACGGAAAGTGGCATCTTGCTGGCACTTGTGTCAGGCATCATACTAAGCGCGCTCATCCCACTGTGGGCCTACCCGATACTGCGTTTTATGGGTCGCTTTAACAAGGCCGACGCTGCTGCTGTTGCCGCGCACTATGGTTCGGTCTCAGTGGTCACTTTTTTGGCTGCAACCACTTTCCTATCTGCCATTGGCGTCCACTATGAAGGCTTTTTTCCTGCCCTGGTAGCGGTTATGGAAATCCCGGGGATCATTGTTGCCTTATTGCTAATTGGCCGCAGTCGCGAAGAACCTACCCCATGGTTCGAGTCTTTCTACACCGTACTTTCTGGCAAAAGCGTGTTTTTGCTCATTGGCGGATTAGCCGTAGGCTATGTTTCCGGTGAACAGGGAATGACAAAGGTTGAGCCTTTCCTGATCGCACCCTTTCACGGAGTTTTATGCCTCTTTCTCCTGGAGATGGGCATGCTGGCTTCCCGTCGTTTCGGCGACCTCAAACGTGTCGGCAAGTTCATTATTACTTTTGGCGTATTAATGCCCATTGCCAACGCGATAATTGGCATCCTGGTCGGCAGTTTGATCGGTCTTTCCCAAGGGGGTGCTTTTATTCTCGGCACCCTCGCCTCCAGTGCCTCCTACATCGCAGCGCCAGCAACCATACGCCTGGCTGTTCCGGAAGCCAGTCCCGCGCTCTATCTCACCAGCTCCCTGGCAATCACTTTCCCATTTAATTTAACAATCGGCATTCCTCTCTACTTCACCATTGCCCGTTGGCTGATCCCAGCTTAATCCACAATCCACCCAACTTTATTATGCCCGTAAAGACCCAAACGATGAAACGCATTTCCATCGTAGCCGAAGCAATCATTGCCGAGCGGCTGATTGATGATATAATCCGACTCGGAGCATCCGGCTATACGCAGACCGCGGCGGAAGGACGCGGATCACGTGGTGTGCGTGCCAGTGAATGGGAGGGTCGCAATGCAAAGATCGAAACAATCGTCCGGCCAGATGTCGCGGAAAAAATCCTTGAACGCCTTACTAGTCATTATCTCAAAAATTTTGCGGTTATAGCCTACACCCACGACGTTGAGGTGATACGGGGAGATAAATATTAAACCAGCAGACCACAAGACCCCGCAAGTCACCGTCAATTTTCTATTGCTCATGACAATCCTATTGCTAAGGGTTAGGTTGAATCGTACAGGTTTCAATTTCTTCTAAATATAATTCATAAAATTATGTCTCGCATACACAATTTTAGCGCCGGTCCTGCCGCGCTTCCACTATCCGTCCTTGAACAAGCTCGTGATGAGCTGGTTGATTTTAAAGAAGCTGGCGCTTCGCTCATGGAGTTAAGTCACCGCGGCCCGGAATACACCGAGGTGGATGCCCAGGCGCGTGAGCGTTTGAATCGCCTGCTTGGCTTGGGCGATGACTTTGAAGTGCTGTTCCTGCAAGGCGGCGCCTCAGGACAGTTTGTGCAAGTCCCTCAGAACTACCTCGATCCAGCTACTACCGCAGACTATCTGTGCACGGGCACCTGGTCAAAGAAAGCCATCGCCGAAGCGCGCTTGTTTGGTAATATCAATGTTGCCTACAGCTCCGAAGCTTCTCATTTCGACCGCGTGCCGGAAGACGATGAAATCGGTTTGTCAGAACAACCCCGCTACGTTCATTTCACCTCCAATAATACGATTTTTGGCACACAATACCGCCGCGAACCGATTTCCAATGGTTTTCCCTTGGTTTGCGATGCATCGTCCGATTTTCTCTCGCGTCCAATTGATATCAAGCGCTACGGCCTGCTCTATGCCGGTGCGCAAAAAAATGCCGGTCCGTCCGGGGTCACTATCGTCATCATCCACAAGGACTTCCTGGCATTGGCCAAAGATAGTGGTATCCCCGCTTACCACCAATACAAGAATCACGCGGGAACCCTATACAACACCCCTCCTGTGTTTCCCGTCTATCTTCTGAATCTGGTATTGGGCTGGCTGGAAGACCAGGGTGGCGTCGCAGCAATCGAAAAAATCAATGAAGCCAAGGCTGGGCGGCTTTATGCAGAAATAGACGCGGATGAGTACTACCGCTGTCCCGCTCAAGTTGCCAGCCGCTCTCGCATGAATGTGGTTTTTCGGCTGCCAGATGAAACATTGGAAAAAAAATTCATCAAAGAAGCTGAGGCAGCTGGGTTGAGCGGACTCAAGGGCCACCGTAGCGCCGGCGGTTGCCGCGCCAGCATCTACAATGCGTGCCCTGAAGCCAGTGTCGATGCACTGATCGCTTTCATGCGCGAGTTCCGAGGTAAAAACGGCTAATCCGACTGCGGTTTTGCAAAATCAGCCAAAGTTGGTTTATGGAATGACGGTCAAACTCATTTAAATCACTAAAGTCATGTCCAAACCCGGTATCATCTTACTCAATCTTGGCTCGCCTGACTCACCGGAGGTCGCCGATGTACGTCGCTACCTGCGCGAGTTCCTCATGGATGAACGCGTTCTTGATGCGCCGCTGCCGGTGCGCTGGTGCATTGTTAATGGACTTATCCTGCCGTTTCGTCCCAAAGAATCGGCAAAAGCCTACCGCAGTATTTGGACCGTTGCCGGCTCCCCGCTGTTGGTCATTTCAGAAAAACAGCGTTCGGCACTGGCAGATCAAGTCCAGTTGCCGGTCGCAATGGGGATGCGCTACGGCAATCCTTCAACGCCTGATGCCTTGCAACGTTTACTGGATGAGGGCGTGGATGATTTGTTTATCATCCCAATGTATCCACACTACGCGATGTCCAGCTACGAAACAGCCGTGGTCCATTTGATGAATGCGGTGCGCCAAAAGGCTCCCCGAATCCAAACAACTTTGCTGCCACCGTTCTACAAGGATCCTGCCTACATAGCCGCACTCGTTGAACAATCCAAGCCTTACCTGGAGCCCGGCAGCTTCGACAAAATCCTTTTTTCCTTCCACGGTGTACCCCAACGGCATATGACCAAGGGCGATCCCTCCCACGCACATTGCCTGATAACACCAGACTGCTGCAACACCTGCCACCCCGCACATGCGACTTGCTATCGTCACCAATGCGCGATGACCGTTGAAGCCTTTGTTGAGGCCACAGGTTTAAAGAAGGAACAATATGCCTTAACATTCCAATCCCGGCTCGGACGGGAGCCATGGCTCCAGCCTTACACCGACCAAACGCTCGAAGCTCTACCGCGCAGTGGCGTCAAACGCTTGCGGGTTATCTGCCCGGCTTTTACCGCTGATTGCTTGGAAACCATTGAGGAAATCGCCGATGAGGGCAAAGAACTATTTCTTGAAGCTGGCGGTGAGTCATTCGAACACATCCCCTGCCTTAACGATCATCCGGCATTTATCCGCTTCCTAGGCCGCCAGGTCGAGCGTTGGCAAAAGGGTGATTTTGCCACTAAAAAGCATACCGATCCCGTCATCGTTGAGGGGCCTGCACGAAGCTAAAGCCAACGCAATCTCAACAACTCACCAAGCATGGAATTAAATGCCTACAGCGACCGTTTGCTTTTCGGCATTGCCACTCTCATTTATGCGCTGGTTTTCCTCTACGGGCTGTTCTATCTGCGTCTGCGAAAGGATTACCCACGCAGCCTTTTCATCCCGCTTTTTGCCATTGGCTTCGCCATTCAAACTCTGGCCCTCAATATCCGCGGCCTTCAGCTGCAAGCCTGCCCGCTGGGAAACCCCTTCGAAGTCAGTCAATTTGTCGTTTGGTCGTTAGTGCTACTCTATTTTATAGTCGGTCCTGCCCTGCGTATGCGATTACTGGGATTTTTCTCCTCAGGCCTGGCAACCGTGCTCGGAGGTATCCCCTTTCTCTTTCCGCAATGGGACACCGTCCACAGTGGCGGCATCTTTGGTGGCAATCCTTTGATCGAGTTACACGCCGCACTGGCAGCTTTTAGTTACGGCATATTTGCCCTGCTGGCATTATTTTCAGTGATGTTTCTGATTCAACAGCATGGGCTGCGACATAAGCAGATCGGTGGTTTTTATCGTATCCTGCCTTCACTGCGCCAACTCGATCAAATCGCAAACCGAACCCTTTGGGTTGGTTTGCTTTTTCTGACCGCTGCGTTGGCAGTGGGTTATGTTTTCTGGACTCGTGAGCCTGAATCCCGAACGCTCTTCAAACTCTTTTTTGTCAGTCTGCTATGGTTGGGTTATTTCATCTGTGCAGTCAAAATACGCAGGCGCAAAGCCCTCACGCGTCGCAGCGCAGTAGTCCTGATTCTTCTCTTCGGGGGTGTGATGCTTTCTCTCTGGCCAGTAGAAAGTGCCCGCAAGCGCGCACTTGAGGAACTGCCCACAGCCACCTCCGAATCTCGTGATCCCATTGAACACATCAACCGCAAAGGTTGATCCCACTACCTCTGCTATGGTCAAGGATACACGTGCATTATTTGTCATTGGCAGCAGCCACCATGAGGCTCCACTGGCAATACGGGAGCGCTTTGCCTTGTCCAACGAGCAAACCAGGGAATTGCAAAACACCCTCCACGCCATGAACGGCATCGAGGAAATCCTCGTCCTTAACACCTGTAATCGCTTGGAGTTTTACGGTGTTTCCACCGTCACAGGTATCGAAACAGCTATCATTGATCAATTGGTAAAAAAACACTACTTCGAGCGCGCTTTATTTGATCAACACGCACTATTAAGGCGCAATTTGGACGCCATTCAACACGTGCTCGAGGTCGCTGCAGGAATCGACTCACAAATGATTGGCGAAACGGAAATCGTTGGCCAGCTAAAGTCCGCATATGCACAAGCCGCCTCAGCTGGGACAACCGGTCCCGTCCTCAACCGTCTTATGGAACGTGCTCTGCAAGCGGCGAAAAACGCCCGCAGTCGCTTTGCCATTACCAGCGGTCAGGTCAGTATTGGCTCTGTTGCTGTGGAATTGGCTGAACGGATCTTTGGCAGGCTGAAACACAGTCATGTGTTATTACTCGGCAGCGGTGAGGTAGCGGAAAAAACCGCCCAAGCACTGCGCAGCCGGGGAGCAGCTAGCATTGCAGTCTCCAGTCGTCGATTCGAAAATGCCCGCACGCTGGCCCATAGCTTCGGCGGTGCAGCAATCGATTTTGAAGATTTCCCCGGTCAGCTGGCCAATTACGATATTATCATCGGCTCGACCCGTGCGCCCGGCGCAATCCTCACCTTAGACTTAGTGCAAAGGGCGCTCATAAAACGTCCCGACCGACCGTTTTTCCTCATTGATCTAGCAGTCCCACGCGACATGGAGTCGGCCCTTCAATCCATGGAGAGCGTTTTCCTATACGATCTCGACGATCTGGCTAAAATTGCCAACGAGAACCTCAGTCAGCGCAAGGCCGAGATTGCGCATGTGCGCAAACAACTCAATCGCTCTGCCTGGACTATTTGGCTGCAATTGAATCGACATGCCCTGCACTCCCGCCACCTGCAACCCTTCGAAAATAGCACGATTTCAAATTGAAACCTAAGGCACGTAATTTTTTTGATTGAGGAATAAGGCTCTTGGTATGATCGTCAGACCTTCATCACTCATTTTTTAATCGCTACATTATGGAAGACGTTATTATCTTAGGAACAGGCTGCGCCGGACTCACAGCTGCCATCTACGCGGCTCGTGCCAATTTAAATCCGCTGGTAATTGAGGGCTCTCAACCGGGAGGCCAACTAACCACGACCTCAGAGGTGGAGAACTTCCCAGGCTTCCCCACTGGCATTGATGGCTTCGATTTGATGGATAACCTGCGCAAACAAGCTACCCGCTTTGGCACCCGGTTTGAACATGCTGTTATCGATAAGGTCGAGCTTGAGGGAGCAGTCAAACGCCTGTATGCTGGCGAAAAAGCATTTGAAACCCGCTCCTGCATTATCGCAACCGGTGCCCGTCCGCGCCTTCTAGGTATTCCCGGCGAAGCGGAAATGTATGGCGGCAAGGGCGTTACCACCTGTGCTACCTGCGATGGTGCATTTTATCGGGACATGGATGTTGCCGTTATCGGCGGTGGCGATTCTGCCTGCGAAGAGGCTTTGTTCCTAACCCGCTTCTGCTCCAAGGTTACGCTCGTTCATCGACGCGATGAACTGCGCGCCTCCCCCATTATGGCAGATCGCGCCACCTCTCATTCCAAAATTGAAATGGCTTGGAATAGTCTGCCAAAATCCATTGTAGCCGATGATGCAGGCAAAGTGTGCGGCTTGGTAGTTACTGATGCCATAACCGGCAGCGAACGCACCATTCCCTGTAAGGGTGTATTCATCGCCATTGGTCATATCCCTAATACCAGTTTCCTTAAAGAGACTCTGCCCATGGATGCCGACGGTTACGTTGTGCCACAACACGGCAGTCAAGTGCGCACGGATATAGCAGGGGTCTATGTCGCTGGCGATTGTGCCGATCACATCTATCGTCAGGCCATCACTGCCGCCGGTATGGGTTGTCAAGCGGCTATTGAAACAGAACGCTGGCTTGCTGAACAATGATTCACAACCAAACTGCAATTTATGGACCTCTTTGACAGACGCAAGGAATACGCGCGCGGAAGACTGGAGCGTGAGGATTTGAATCCTTGCCCTTATGCCCAATTTGAAAATTGGATGCAACAAGCGGAGTCCTGTGAGCTGGAAGAACCTAACGCGATGTGCCTGGCTACCGTTGATGCTAGCGGACATCCTTCAACCCGCATCGTACTCCTGAAGCAATTTTCCAAATCCAACGGCTTGGTTTTTTTCACCAACTATGAAAGCTGTAAAGCTAAAGCAATGGATGCCACTGGTAAAGTGGCTGCCAATTTCCTTTGGCTGCCACTCCAACGCCAAATCAACATAACTGGCACAGTCGCACGCATCTCTTCAGCTCAATCACTGAAATATTTCCTCTCTCGTCCACTCGCGAATCGCCTAGGAGCTTGGACATCTCCGCAAAGCAAGGTCATCTCATCGCGCCAACTGCTTGAATCCAAGTGGCATGAAATGAAGCGTAAATTCAGCAATGGCTCAGTACCCCTACCCGATTTCTGGGGTGGCTATGCCATACAACCCAAAAGCTTTGAGTTTTGGCAAGGGCGCCCCAGTCGTCTCCACGACCGTTTCATCTACCGACTGCAAGAGAATTCTAATTGGCTGATCGAAAGGCTGGCACCCTAGGACGGCCCCCATCACAAGCTACTATCCCGCAAGCGCCTGTTGAGTGTCCACTCACCGTGGCCGAGCTGATAACAGCTGCCGGGCTTCTTGCGTCCCAGCCACTTCGCAACCCACTGCGCCTGCGCCTCGACAAAGACATAG
>SKFT01000044.1 GCA_007117865.1 Puniceicoccaceae bacterium
GTCGTGCTCGCCTTGCCCGGCACCCTACCCGTCCTCAATAAAACCGCCATAGAGCAATGCATCCGCCTAGGACTGATGCTGCGTTGCTCAATTGCCGAAGTCTGCAAGTGGGATCGCAAAAACTACTTTTATCCGGATAGCCCCAAAAACTATCAAATTTCTCAATACGACCAGCCGCTCTGTCTCGGAGGTGAGGTCGAAATCGAATTGCCGGGTGCGGCCCGCAACATTGAGGGACCACACCGCAAGATTGCGCTAACCCGCATTCACCTGGAGGAAGATCCTGCAAAACTCACCCATGAAGCCTTTGACTCCTTGATCAATTTCAACCGCGCCGGTGTGCCGCTCGCGGAAATCGTCACCGAACCCGTGCTCTGTTCATCGGATGAGGCAGTTGCTTTTTTAAATGCCCTGCGGATGCTGATAACTGCGGCGGGTATATCGGATTGCGATATGGAGAAGGGACAATTGCGCTGCGACGCCAATGTCAGCCTGCGTCCCATTGGTAGTGATAGGCTGGGTACTCGTACTGAGATGAAGAATCTCAACAGCGTCTCCGCCACCAAAGCCGCCATTGAATACGAAATCCTGCGGCAGCAAGGCATCCTGGAGGATGGCGGTGTGATCGTCCAGGAGACCCGCCGCTGGGATCCTGTTGAGGGCCGCAGCTATTCACTGCGCAGCAAGGAAGATGCCCACGATTATCGCTATTTCCCCGATCCCGACCTGATGCCCGTGCGCTTTCCACGCGATGCCATAACTGCACTTGAGGCGGAGCTGCCGGAGCGTCCCTTTGATCGCCAACGGCGCTATCAAAAGGACTTTGATCTGCCCTACACGCTCACTTCCGTGCTCTGCCCCAACCGTCAGCTGGCAGAGTTTTTTGAGGCAGCCGTGGCACTGTGCCCGCAATCCGCACAAGCGGTTGCCAATTGGATCGCCAATGACTTGCTACGCGAATTGAGTGAAAATGCCGCTAGTGGCGAAGGCAGCTTGGCCATTGAACATAGTCCCGTGCGCCCACAGCACATCGCCGGTTTGGTTCAACTCATAGATGCCGGAACCCTCTCCAAGCAGATGGGCAAAGAGGTATTCAGTGAAATGTTTCGCACCGGTGAAATGCCCGACTCCATTGTCGAGAGCAAAGGGCTCAAGCAAAGCAATGACAGCGATGCCATAGAAGCCCTATGCCAGGAGGTGATCGCCAGCAAACCGGATGTCGTTGCCGACTTCAAAAGCGGCAACGAAAAAGCCATCAATAGCTTCAAGGGTCCCATTATGAAAGCCAGTAAAGGCAAAGCCAACCCTCAGGTAGTTGACTCCATTCTGCGAAAGCTGCTAGCGGATGCATGAGTTTGATATTTGGTAATATTGCCGTAACTACGCAGGCGTCAGGAGCTAATTATCAACTACTTGCGTCTTAGCTACCACCCGGCTATTTGGTGAAAATCACGATGCGGTTGCTGTTGGTGCCTTTGCGGTTATTGGAGACACCCCAACAATTGGCTGTCTTGGTAAATGACTGCGAGTTGATCATGATGCATTGAGGCACCAAGCCGACGCTTAAACCGGCTTTGACGATTTCGTTTTCCAACAATAATGCGCCCTTTCGCACCTCACCGACTTCAAATGCAATACAACCCTCCGACTTTAGCACACGCTTTAACTCAATTAAGACTTCAGACATGCGCGCCAACCAATCGTCAACAGACCGCAACTGCCAAATTTTTTTTGATTGCAGCGATACCTCGCAAAACCACATTCGCAACCAATTATCGCCGGCGTAATCGACAGTATCGAGAAATGGCGGAGAGGTCACAACCAACTGGACAGAGTCAGCAGCCAGCGCTGATGTTTGATCGGCGGAAGCAGTCATGATTTGGTAGTCCTCGCGCGCAAAACCAGCTGGCAACGCTTGCTTCAACAGCTGACGTGATTTGCGCAGGATCAATGCTTTGGTATCGCGGTATTCCGGATTTTGATTGCGCTTGGCATTGATGCGGCGCTGGGCAACTAGCGAGGTCGCTTGATTGGGTGGCAGGGTGTAGACTGAGAAAAAGCCGCTTGAATGCCCCGTCAGACGGTTGCAGGCCACCATCTGTATCCATTGGTCGACTGGATCCAGCTTGCCGGATTGTCTGCGAGTGCGAAAGTAGGTGCGCCAGCCATAAAGCTCATCCAAAGTTTGCGGCTCAAAGAAAACCAACAAATCCTCATCAACAGGATCCGTATGCACCAACTCAATCAACTCCAAGCGCGCTTGTATGCATTTTAATGTGGGTGGATTCAGCCGCGGAATGGTGAGCACAGCGGAGAGTGGATTAATGTCGTTGCCGGCAGCACGGCAACCATGCAGTTGAGCTTCAATCACTGTGGTCCCGCGTCCCATAAACGGATCGTAGACAAGATCATCCTGGCCGCAGAAACGTTTAATGAAAAATGCCGGCAACTGAGGCTTGTAGCAGGCACGATAGGAAATTTCGTGAAGCGGATGCCCCTCCCTCTGCCTGGCAGTCCAAAAAGCATTTTCATATACGGGAACGCACAAACCATCGAATTCTCGTTCCTCTACAGCAGTGAACTCACCAAACTCAAAAAACGAGCGCAGCTCGTAATGGATCTGAGGGACGTCCAGCCGGAATCTCCTATCGCTATTAAAAAAACCAGCTGTCATATTATAGAGCAAACAATACTAGCGCAACTTTGCCAGAGCAAAGTTGCGCTAGCAGCAATCCAGCTGGAAAACAAAGTCCAACGGTTGACCCCGTCGGCGTAATAGGCTCAATGCATTTTGTGATAATGACAACTCAACTCCCTGCTTCCAGCGCCACCCTGCCATCAGTGGAACATCTGGTCCAAATCTACATCGACTGGTGGTTGTCATTGGATAGCGAGACCCGTTTATCCTGCGTCATCCCGCTTGTCTGTGCGCATTCTCCCTTGGCAATGGATTGGTTGGCGGCGCGTTCCGGCTATATTGAGAACGCATCCGCGGCAACCCTTTTGCAATGGCAACGACTGCGCTGCACTCCCCAGGCCTTTGCTAACGACATTGCCAGGGCAATTGTTTTCCAGGCAGAAAAACGGCTAAAGCAAAATTCGCACGATACGGCAGTTTCCGCTAACACCACCGGCTATGATGCAAGTGCCAATCGCTTCACCCAAAATGGCATGGCCTGCGAGTCCATCACCACTCTGCTCGAAGCGGAATTACTGCTACGGGCCTATGAGATCAGTGATGCGGAAACCTTTCTGCATATAGCGGACCGCTACGGCGAGGCCTGGGCCGATGCTTTGCTCGATACCGATGCCGTACCCCGCAACCTGCCATCGCCCACAGAAATACGGACAACTGCTGAAACAAACAAATCGATCGACGAAAAAATCATCGTTCGCGAGTGGATGGAACAGGGTGCTGCTGATTTATTTTTAGCCCTTTATCGTCATACCGCTACACCCATTTACTTGATCGCCGCCCGCAAGTTGCTGGATATTGCGGCCTCCGATCTGCGCTCGCAGGATTGTGCCTATGCCGTCCGGGCGATTGGCCATTACTACCAGGACTTTGATGATGGCTATTTTGATGAATACATACGCATTGCCGCCGCCCGCAATCCACTGCAAGTGGCTGACTCTCTGGAATTGCAAGTGTACAACGGAATACTCACTGTGCAGGTGCAGGCTACGGGTAAGAGGATTGCACATCCGACACTGCAACTTTTCTATGGTCAGTTAACCCAACGTCCGCAAGCCGTTCATTTAGCGATGCAATTGGTGGCCGTCTTGTGCAAAGCAGTGCTGACTCATGACGCATTGACCGCCAATGAGATAAGCCATTTCCTCAAGTCTTCATCTGCCGGTGGGCAGGGTTGGCTGGAGGATGTGATCCCATTGGTAGCAGTCTGTCGGACTGCCAGGCAGATATTATGAAACAGCCCCGGATTGATTTTTGCGACGATGCAGTAGTGGTGGCCCAGAGCTTGCTCGGAATTTGTCTCCATTACAACAACCGTGCCGGTATCATTGTTGAGACCGAGGCCTACCGCGCAGAAGGCGACCCCGCCTGTCATACTTTTTTTCGCAAAAGTGCGCGCGAGTTCGTTGCCAACCATCCACCAGGATCGCTTTATATTTATCTCAACTACGGCATGCACTGGATGCTGAACTGCCTGACAGTTAGCAATCAATATGGGGCTGGCTTTGTGCTGATCCGCGCCCTGCAGCCCCTTAATGGATTAGATGCCATGCGCTCGGTCCGTAAAGTTGTTGCGGCCACCGCACTCTGTTCCGGCCCCGGCAAGCTAACCCAGGCTCTAGGCATTAATGGCTCGCTACATGGCAAACACTTCAGTCAACTGCAACCCGAAAGAAAGTTTCATTCAGCACAAATTATTGCCGATCCACGCATCGGCATCAGCAAAGCCGTCGATTTTCCCTGGCGCTTTACCGATAGTAGCGCCAGCCAGTGGCTCAGCCGAAAGCCCAGGTCCCCTGCCTTTAGTTAGAAAGGCTAATGATTGATATTACTAAAAGCATAACCTCTCATGATAAATCGATTTTCCTTGGAACCAATACCTGTTATTGTAGTCATAAGCATTATCCCTAATTAAAGGGTTATAGTATAAGGTTAGTTGAGTAGTAGAGTTAGTTAAGGGTAGTAGTTGACCCGCAGTCGTAAACGGCTGCGGGTCTTTCTTTTATTGTAAAGTAACTACTCAGGTATTCTGGTAGTCAGGAGTCCTTACATTGCACTAAGAAGGCTCGGCAGCGCATGACAGGCCAAAGAATACAGCCAATTTGCAATTGCCCAAATCCGACGGGCTGCTAGGGTAGCCCTCAAATACTAAAAAATGAACCTGAACAGCTCAACTACTCCATTCAAAAAGGAAGATGAATCGCTTTTGCGGCAAGCGTCCCGGTTGCGCATTTTACGATGGGTGCGATCGCTTGGGGTCCTAATCGCACTCCTACTGGTGGCGGATGCCAGCGCTCAAAGGCTTAATCCATCGGATCCAGAGTGGTTTTTCAACATGCGTGCACTTTACGATCTGTTGCTTGCGCTGTGTTTGCTGTGTCCCTTTACCCGCTTGGCACAAGTCGGGATGAGATGGTGGTGGGGCGGATTTATCACCATTTGTCTTATGGCTGTCGGTTTTGCTTTTTTACGGGTCATTGGCGTGTTGTTTGACTCCATGGCCGCCTATGAAGCCGGAGAAAAGATGGCGGTTCCCGGCTGGTCGGGCATGCTTATTTTCGCCGTATTCAGTCAGCTCCCCACCCTGTTTTTTCAACGATTCCCGCGTCAACTGGGTTAATTTTTTCTCCGATGCCTCTCTCCAAAAGCACTGTCAATTCCGCGAGCCGGAGCCCGTCGCCAGAGCAACTCATCGAATGCGCCAAAAGTATGGGCTGGGCCGTTCCCCTGCAAGGCAGCAGTCCGCAAGGACGCATTATCCCGATTCTGGAAAGAACAGCGAATAAGGCGCAGGCACCAGTCATACTTTTGACAACTGGCATCCATGGAGATGAGCCGGCCGGACCCTGTGCCGTGCTGGAGGGACTGCAAAGTGCTGTCTTTGATTCCCGCTGCCACTGGATACTATCCCCTATGGGCAATCCTGATGGCTTGGCCCAAACCATCCGACACAATGCAGACGGGATCGATATCAATCGCGATTTTAAGCACACGCATACCAGCGAGGCGCGGTTTTTGAAAAATGCCTACCGGCAACTCAAGCAACCCGACTTACACCTCTCTCTGCATGAGGACTGGGAGTATGCCGAAGGCTACTTGTATGAAATCAATACCGGTTCCTTACCCTCGCTTTCGCAGCCTTTGCTAAAATGCATCGATCATTCCGTCGGGCTCAGCGATGCTCAATTGCTGGATGGGCATATAGCCACTCAACGCGGCTTCATCTGTCACGAATCGACACCGGATGAGCCAGAGGGATGGCCGGAGGCAATATGGTTGGTGCGAAACTTCCCCCTGCTCTCCTACACCTTGGAAACACCCAGTGGACGAGAACTGGCAAAACGCATTCGTTGCCATTGTGAGTTCATTTCCTGCGCCGCCTGCGAATTGCTAAAAGAATGGCAAACCCATGAGTAATATGAAAACAGAGTGGTTCGATGTTGTTGACAGCAATGATCAGGTAGTCGATCGCATGGCGCGCGCAGAGGTTCACCAGCGTGGCATGCTGCACCGCGCAGTGCATATTTTCGTCTTCAATAGCAAGGGCGAGTTGTTCCTGCAACAGCGCTCCATGAGCAAGGATACCGCCCCGGGGAAATGGGTCAGTTCCTGCTCGGGGCATGTCGATAGCGGCGAGGATTACGATCAGGCCGCCCGTCGGGAGTTAATGGAGGAGATTGGTTTGGCTTGGCCAAGCAATACAAGGCGCTTGTTCAAGGTCCCACCGAGTCCGGCAACGGGTTATGAGTTTGTGTGGCTTTACCGCTGTGAATACGATGGACCTTTGCACTTGGATCCCAAGGAAATACAAGCGGGCGAATGGTTCACCGGCGAGGCCATAACGGCATGGATGCTGGATCGACCCCGCGACTTTGCATGGTCCTTTGTTCACATGTGGCGGCGTTTTGCCACGACAGTGCGGACAAGCGGGGACGCCTGCCAGCAGACTGAAGGCCAAAATACTTAGATCAGCATCATCGCCGGATGCTCAATGATTTGCTTGAGGGCGGCAAGGTATTGGGCACCCACGGCACCATCAATCACACGGTGATCGCCGCTGAGACCAATCTTCATCCGGTAACCAACGGTGATGTTGTTATTTTCATCCACAACCGGTGTTTTGACGGTGGCGCCTATGCTGAGAATGGCCGCATTCGGTGGATTGATGATACCGTAAAAATCGGAAATGCCAAACATGCCCAGGTTGGTTACGGTCAAAGTGCTGCCGCTCATTTCATCCGGCTTAAGCTTTTTATTGCGCGCCTTGCCAATTAGCTCTTTCGCTTCTGCGGCAATTTGCCGCAGCGACTTACTCTCAGCATGACGAATGACTGGGGTAACCAATCCATCATCAACGGCAACACCGAACGCGAGGTGAACGGAACCATACTGAACAATGGTCTTTTCCTTCCAGGCACGATTGATCGCTGGCACGCGGCGCACAGCCTCAGCAGCCGCTTTCAGCGTCAGGTCATTGACGGTGAATTTCACACCGCCACCCTGTTCGGCTGGCAAAGTGGCTAGCTGAGCGTTGAGAGACTCACGCAACTGGGCCAGCGGTGCGCCATCGACCTCCATCTGCAAGTAGAAATGCGGTGCCTGCGTTTTGGACCCGACCAAGGCACGGGCAATCGCCGCACGCATATTGGAAACCGGAATCTCCTTGTCCGCCAATACTTCTACTGGCAGTGCAGCTGAGGCAGCCTTAGCTGCCGGGGTGCTGGCGGATGAAGTTGTCGATGCTGAAAGGGTAGCCGAGGGATTAGCAGCAAGGGCAAGAACGTCAGCTTTGACGATGCGTCCACCAGGGCCGGTTCCTTTAACCGAGGCCAGGGTAATTCCCTTCTCGCTGGCGATGACACGCGCGAGCGGTGAAGCCTTGATGCGATCGGAAGCACCGGTAGCGTCAGGAGAAGCACCGGTAGCGCCCGCTGCTTCAGCGGCATTTTCCACCTTAAGTGCTGGCTCATTTGCAGCGGAAGTGGACTTGGCTTTAGCCTCATCAGTGCCCTTGGATTGTTTGTCTTCCGACGGTTTATCTTCCTGCTCGACCGTTTCCGCTGCCGGTTCAGGAGCGTTGGAGTCGTCAACCTCACCGCCACCCTTACCGGAGGCCTTTACTTTGGGAGCTTCCTCGCCCTCTTCGCCAATCGCGGCAATAGCGCCACCCACTTCCACTTGATCGCCCTCGCCGATGTAACGCTTCAACAAAACACCCTCATCAAAACATTCGACTTCCATCGTTGCCTTATCGGTTTCGACTTCGGCAATCATAGTACCACTCTCGACGGCATCGCCTTCTTTTTTCAACCATTTGACCAGTGTTCCAACGGTCATGGTGTCGCTCAGTTTGGGCATATCAATAATGGTGGCCATAATTTTTATTGGGTGTGAGTTTCAAATCAGTGGTAAGTGGCAGTCTATTGCATGGAATAGCAGTATCAGCAAATCTTCAATACGCTTTCGATGACACGCTCGGGAGATGGCAGCTGAATTTGCTCCAATTCGCGCACGTAAATTTGCGGTGCGTCGATTGATGAAACGCGCATAATCGGCGCGTCCAGGTAGTCGAAGCAGTTGTATTGGATCAAGTGCGATATCTGAGCGTCAACGCCACAGAATGGCTTGTTCTCCTCAACCAACACCGCGCGGTGGGTCTTCTTGACGGATTGGATGATCGTTTCCTCGTCCAGTGGACGGATAGAGCGCAGATCCACAACCTCGGCATCAATGTTGTATTTTTCAGACAATATCTCCGCTGCCTTCAAGGCAGTAATCGCCGCCCGCCCGTGAGCGATGATGGAAACGTCTTTACCCTCCTTCATAACATTGGCAAGTCCAAGTGGAATGACGTATTCCTCCTCCGGCACTTCCCACAGCTCATTGTAAAGAACGGTGTTTTCCATCACGAAAACCGGATCGTTGTCGCGGATGGCGGTCTTCATCAAACCCTTGGCGTCGTAGGCGTTGGA
>SKFT01000049.1 GCA_007117865.1 Puniceicoccaceae bacterium
CGCTTCCGCCTCAAAACAATACGACGCCTGCGCTATTTGATACTGCAAGCGAATCCTCCAGGCGTGCAAACACAGGCGTAGCGTCCATTCGCGCTTGGCAAAATAATCGCGGTTTAATCGAAAATCACCATAGGTCTGGTCACCCACAATGGGTACGCCATGACCCTGACATTGTACTCTTAGTTGATGCGTCCGCCCGGTTAGGGGATGCAATTCCAACAAAGAAGTAACTATTTGGTTATTTTTTTCGCTCGCAAGGGTGCGATAACGGGTGTGTGCGGACGGGCCACTGCCGAGCCGCGAACGGAGTCCGCCCGGCGTGCGCTGGGTCAGCATATGGTCGTGCCATTGTCCACTGGCGGGGCGGGGATGATTGAAGACGCGCGCTAGGTAGGTTTTTTCAACTTTGCGGTCGCGAAAGGCGGCGCGGACGGCACAGGCACATGCGTGTGAGGTGGCGGCAAGTATGATTCCCGAGGTGGGAGCGTCGAGTCGGTTGATGAGATATAGTTGCTGCGCTTTGCCAGCAGGACCAAGCCATTGGTAGGCTTCGCTTTGAGAATCGAAATCGGCTACAATTAGGGCGTTGGGATCGCTTCGGCAGTCGTTGGGATGCGCTCGCACGGAGCTTGGTTTGTTAAAGGCGAGCAGGCCATTGGCATCTTTATGCAAGAGCGTTACGCCGGAGCCGAGGGGGATGGTGTCGAGTGTGTCAGTCACGGCAGGATCAACGGTAGAAGAAGCGGAAGTTGAGGGTTTGTTCTTCGCCAAAGACTTCGACCATTTCCCGCGTCCACGGGCGAAAGGGCGAGCGCTTTTCAATCGCTGCAGTACAAAGAAAGGTCGCCAGCTCACTGGCAGTCGATTCCACCACCCGCAGATCGCGGACAGTGCCGTCGGCTTGCAGGACGAAGCGGATGTGCACCCAGACAGCAGCGTCCAGGGGTTGAAAAAATTCGATTTCCTGAAACCAACCGCGCTGCACGGCAATGATCAGTTGCTGTTGATACTCGCCGAAGGCGCTGAAGGTGGCATCGACTGCCACTTCTCCACGTCGCATTGCGGCACCTTGTGATTGTCGCAGTGGTGCTTCAACCAAATCCGGCGCCAGTCGGGGCCGGGGCCGGGGTTGTGGCCTGGCTTCTTCGCGCGGACCCTCTTCCCGCACGGTCGCATCGGCTTCAGGTCGGGTCAGGGGTATGGCTCCATCGTCCCTATCCTCACTTTCCATTCGCTCACTGCCGGGATCCAGCCGCACTCCGTCGCCATCGGCCTCGGGGTCATCAAAGGGAAAGGCGTCGGCTGGCGCACGCGTGGGTGCGGTGACATCAGCTGACACTGGCTCGGCCTCGACGGATGCTTCGGCCGGGGTTTCTTCTGTCTCCGCGTCGCCAGCTCCAATCACCCCTGCCTGGGCCGCCATAGGTTCCGCGCTAAGTGGTGGTGATTCCACTATTTTTTGGCTGTCTTCTTCGCCTCCGGTATCGGGTTCGCCATCTATAATCGCTCGCTGGCTTTCGTCAGCGGCTTGTTGGTCACGAAAGGAGTATTGATCGGTTGCATCCGGAGGATTTTCCGGCACATCCGGATTGGCTTCGACATATCGTGGTTCGCTTGGTGTCTCCTCCGCCGCCTCCAGCTCATCCAAAACAATTTCAAATGAGGCGGGTTGCTGATTGCGGGCAGGCTCCCACAAAAGGGTTTCAGGCATGCTGAGCAATAGGCCCACATGCAGGAAAATCGTCACCATCAAGGCGATGGTCGTGCCGCGTCGGTAGCTGTTGGCCATCGGTTGCAGCGGATGAAAATACCTGACGTTAGCAACGGACTGATGCTCGTGTGCGCTCATGAATAAGGCTTTAACTTAATGGGATTGCACTATTAGACAAGCGCAATGGGGCAATGGAGCCATGGCCGATGGCGATTGATCATGGGACGGATTTGCACACAGTCTAAGCTTTTGGGACGCTCCAACCGATCTCGCGCAATTGCTGGGCAAGTGCTTGCAGGGGCAAACCCATCACAGTCTCCACCGAACCCTCAACTGAGGCTATGATGCGCTCCCGGTGGGCTTGTATCCCATACGCTCCAGCTTTATCGAGGGGATTCACCAAGCGTATATAAGCATCAATGGCATCCGCATCCAGCGACTTGAAGGTCACGCGGGCACTTTCACAAAAACAGCGGCTTTGACCGCTTGCAGGTCGCAGCAGACAAACGGCGGTAAAAACGGTGTGAGTTTCGCCAGCCAGCTCGGCCAGCATTCGGCGGGCATCCGCCAAATCCCTTGGCTTACCATAAATTTTTTCGCCGCGGGCAACCGTAGTGTCGCTGCCCAGAATCCAACGGTCGGGAAATGTCACGCCGATTGCCTGCGCTTTCATTGCCGCGTTGTAGGTCACCAGCGCAGCGGGTCCGTCAGGATGACTCTCCCTCTCATCGGCATGGGCCGGCTCAACGGTAAAGGGGACTCCCAGTCGCCCGAGCAGCTCCACCCGCCGCGGCGAGGCCGAGGCTAATATCAGCTTCATTGAATCGACCCCGAACGCACCGCCCCAACCGCACGGGCAAATGCCACGCGACTAAGTCCATACAGAAAACGCGCCTCGAGCAAGCCGTCCTCCGCCTGCGCAAGCGCCTGCTGGGCATCAATTAGCTCGCGGTTGTCGGCAACGCCCTGAGTAAAGCGTTCGCGGGCCAAGCGCAGCTCTTCAGCGGCGAGTGAAACTTCCTTTTCGGCAATCGGCAGCTGGCGGAAGCGGGAGTCCACTTCGTTGAGAGCGATTTGGTAATCGCGCATCAAGCTGTTTTCCAGGTCGCGCAAAAGAAATTCGTTGGCGCGGATGGCGGCATCGGCTTGGCGTTTGTCAGCGGCAATGCGAAAGCCCTCAAATATAGGCACGGATGCACGAACCCCTATCAACCATCCCCGCTCCATGTCACTATCAAAGGCCCGCTCCGTTTCATAGCCAATGTTGCCAAAAAGCTCCACTGTCGGCAAGCGCTGCCAGGACGCGGCGCGACGGGCAAGCCGGGCTTGCTCCAGCAACAGGTTACCGCCAAGCAATTCAGGACGCAGCAAAACCAGGGGGCGTTGATCGCGCATCTGCGAAACCTCGGCATCGGAAAGGCTGGAGTCATCCAGCAGCGGATCCGTTAGCGACAATTGTGTCGTCGATGGCAGATCGAGGAGGGCTTTGAGGTTTTCCATTGATGCGCGGGCGTTGGCCTCTTGCTGTATCAATACACGCTCTTCGCGGGCAATGCGCACTTCCGCACGGGTGACATCAATGGCAGTGGCAACACCGGCTTCGCGCTGATCGCGGGTGAGCTGCAATATCTGCTTGTCGCGCTCGATCGTCGACTCAACCAGTCGAATCTGCGCTTGATCGCGCAATTGCTGAAAGTAGAGTACTGCCGTTTGCTCAAGAAAATCCTCAACCACGCTCTCAAAGTCGCGTTGACGAATTTGATAGGCGATTTCCGCGATGCGGAAGCTGGCATAGTTTTGCGAATTGATGACCGCCACCGAACCTTCCAATTTGAGATCAAAGGTGTTGGCATGAAAGGGTTGAGCGGTGCCGCCGCCAAAGGAACGGGCCGAGCGACGGCGGTCTTGGGCGGTCCGCAGGGAAACCTGCGGAAAGAGCCGCGAGCGGTCGCGAAAGGTCTGCTCAAGCGCTTGGCGGACGCCTTCGCGATTGAAGAGAACTAGCGGATTTTGCTCACGCACCCGCTCCAACGCATCCTCAAGCGTCAACTCCAGCACCTCCCGGTCTGAAGCGTCCACGCTTACAGATTCAGCCGCGATAGCGCCGAAGCCGGAAAGCATCAGTGAAAAGAGAAAAAAAGCGCTCAGCTTAACATACATGCTACCTTAAATGACAGATAATCCCAAAAACTCAACCCACATCACAAATGCAATTATAAGGGTGGTCCCCCCCGCTCACACGCGCGAGGTCACTGGGGCATTCGTGAAATGCGCAGCGATTCCATAGGAGACCATTTCAGCTTTTCCATTTTTTAGCGTTTCAGCTTTTTAAATACCCCCATGTCGGTTCCCCGACCAGCGGATGTACGTTTTGACAGGTTCACCGCGCACTTGACAATGTTCACTGGGTTGAACACCGGCAGCCCCCTGCTCCAGCCAGTTGATTAGGCGCTGCGGCTGATACTCCAGCGCCACGGTGGCGAGGGGTGGCACCGGCCAGTTGCCGCGTCCCCGGATATGATATACCCTGACGGCCAGATTGGAGTGCTCCAGCTGATTCAGTGCCACCGTATCCACCGGTAACCAATTGCCGCCACGACGACGACAGCGAAACCAGTGCCCGCGTCGCCAATCCATCCAAATATCCAAATCTTCATCACCGGCTTCTTCCAGGCCGACCACATGCTGCATTAGCTGCAGACTGCTGTATGTCCAAATCTGCCCCGTCGCAGCCACCGCACCACTCGCCCGCCAGGTTTCCATCGCCAAAACCGTTGTGCGCAAGCCCAATAGGTTGCCCGGCCCTTCGCAAACCACCCAATTGAGGATGTCCGATAGCGTCAATCCGCTATCGGACAGCACGCTTTGAATGGCCGGAAAACATTGTTCTATCGCCCCGGCTTGAGTGATAATGCTTTTTTGCCAAACGCATTCGCCTCCTCTGGATGATAGTAATCCCACAAAAACCCTGGCCGAGGCAGCGTCCAATACCAGTGCCGGGCACCCCCCCAACAGGGGATGCCCGGTCGTTGTCAGCTTATCAAAACCACAATCCAAAACGTCGCTACTGATGCGCTACGGCCCTAGACCAGTTCCTCAACCCCAACTTCAACGCGCTTGCCATTGATGTTAAGGGCATAGCGCTTCCCGGGTCCAGCGGGTGCCGCTGCGGCAGGCGCGGCGGCCGCTGGAGTCTCGGCAGGCTTGGCAACCGGCTTGGGCTTATTGGTGCCCTTGAGGTGGGAAACCAATTGCTGCGGGAACATCGTGTAAATCACGCAGTGCTCCGGACTGCTTGGCAGGCCTTTGCTATCCAGCTCCTTCTTCAAATCGTCCATGTGCTTGTGCTGCGCATTGGGTGCTTCGACGGGACGACAGGTAATGGGTTCTTTGCCCGCCTGCTTGGCGGCAAGGGCTTGCACCTCCGGATTTACCGGTGCCGGACAGCGACCGTAATAACCCAGTGCAATATCCGCTGCCTGCGGCGAAATCTGCTTCCAGCGGCCAAACTTCACATTAAGGAATGCCTGCATGCCAACGATTTGTGATGTCGGCGTCACTAGCGGAATCCAGCCAAGCGCTTCCCGCACTACCGGAATTTCGCGGAATACTTCGTCGAATTTATCTTCCATTTTTTGCTCTTTGAGCTGCGTGCGGAAGTTCGAAAGCATGCCGCCCGGAACCTGATATTCCAACGCATCAACGTCGATAATTTCGTTCTTGTGACTGGTGAACTCACTCATCTCCTTATAGACCTTTTCCAGATGCGTGCGCACTTCCCGCAGCGTCTTACGTTGCTCGTCATTTACCTGCGGACAACGGCTGTGGTCTTGAAGCAGGGCCAGCATACGGGTGGTGTCGGGCTGACCAGTGCCATTCGCAAAGGGTGCCACCGACAGGTCAATCGCATCCACGCCCGCATCGATGGCATACATATAAGTGCTGGCACCCAAGCCCGCGGTATCGTGGGTGTGAATCCATACCGGGATCTTTACGGTCTTTTTGAGGCCATCAACAATTTTAAAGGCATCCATGGGGGGTATCAGCCCAGCCATGTCCTTGAGCACAATGGCGTCGCAACCCATTTTTTCCAGCTCGGCTCCCATCTCGATAAAGGACTGTACCGAGTGCACCGGACTGGTCGTGTAGCAAATGGTGCCGTGGGCCAATCCGCCCGCCTTCTTCGCGGCGTCGATTGCACACTTCATGTTGCGGGTATCATTCAACGCATCAAAAATGCGGAAAATGTTCATTCCGTGGTCAACGCTGCACTTGATAAACGACTCGACCACATCATCCGGGAAATGGGCGTATTGGACAATGTTTTGTCCCCGCAGAAGCATCATGTGCGGGGTCTTTGGACAGGCTTTCTTCAACGCGTCAAGACGGTCGAAAGGAAATTCGTCCAAAAAGCGTAAACCAGAGTCAATGGTCGCCCCACCCCAAGTTTCCAAAGCCCCAAAACCCCAGTTATCCAATGCTTCACAGACCGGAAGCATTTGCTCAGTTTTCATGCGCGTGGCAGCCAGGCTTTGGTGGCCATCGCGCAATACATTATTGTTCAATTGAATCGGTTTCATATATCTATGTAGGTTAACTTTACACAAAAGTATGATTAGATTGGGTTTTCAATCTTAGCGAGTCAATCAGTAAACCTAATGAAGGTGGCTTTTTTTTGCCCCTCGCAAAAGATTTGCCAAAGGGGTCGTAGGTCTCCAGTAAATAGAGTTTTGCCTGAAATCCGTATCTCGCTTATATGCTCTTGGTTATCGACAATTTTGACTCGTTCACCTACAATCTGGTCCAATATTTTGGCCAGCTTGGGGTGGCGCAGCATGTGGTTCGCAATGACGCCATCACCGCGGAAGAGGCGCTGGCGCTGAAGCCGGAGCGGGTGCTAATCTCGCCTGGGCCCTGCTCGCCGTCGGAAGCGGGTGTGAGTCTCGATATCATTGCGGCCTTTGCCGGCAAAGTTCCCATTTTCGGCGTCTGCCTCGGGCACCAGAGCATCGGTCAGTATTTTGGCGGACGGGTGGTGCGGGCCGATCGCTTGATGCACGGCAAGACCTCACCCATCTTTCACCGCGATACGGATATTTTCCGCGGCCTGCCCAATCCGATGACCGCAACCCGCTATCACAGCCTGTTGGTTGAGCGCTCCACCCTCCCCGACTGCCTGGAAATCACCGCAGAAACCGAGGAGGGTGAAATAATGGGCCTGCGCCACCGGCAACTGCCCATATGGGGCTGCCAATTTCATCCGGAGTCCCTCGCCACCGAGCGCGGGATGGATATGCTGAAAAACTTTCTTTGCTTATAATTTATGCGCTGCCCCAAATGCCAATCCACCGATCTGCGTGTGCTCGATACCCGCGCAGGCAAAGAAGGCTCTTCGATCCGCCGCCGCCGCGAATGCGGCAATTGCGGTCACCGCTTTTCCACCGTTGAGGAAATCATGCGCGAGCACCTGCAGGTGGTTAAGCGCGATGGACGACGCGAAGATTTTGAACGCGCTAAGCTGTTAAGCGGACTACGAAAAGCCGTCGAAAAACGTCCGATCGACACCCTGCAAATCGAAATGCTGGTCGCCGACGTGATGGCGGAAATGGAGCGCAGCTTTGATCAAGAGGTTCCCTCCAGTGCCATTGGCGAGTTGATCATGCAACGCCTGCGCAAGTTGGACAGCATCGCCTATGTTCGCTACGCCAGCGTTTACAAGGATTTCCGCGATCTCGGCGAGCTCGAACAGGAAATACGCAGCCTGAGCGCGGACAAAAGCAACTGATTGGAGACCGAATTCTTTTAATTTTGAGAGTTTATTGAATTCGTTATAACATTGTGCTCGGGTCGAGCGCTTGATCCAGTTCGGATGCCTCCATCAACCCCTCTTCAAGCACAACTTCGCGCAACGTTTTGTTTTCCTTGTATGCCCTTTTGGCAACTTCCGCCGCCTTGTCGTAGCCAATATGAGGATTGAGGGCGGTGACCAGCATCAGTGAGCGGCGCACAAGCAGATCGCACTGCTCGCTATCGGCTTCAATGCCCTTGACACAACGGTCGGCAAACACTCGCATAGCGTTGGCCAGACAGCGGATGGATTCGTGCAGGGAATGCGCCATGAGCGGAATCGATACATTGAGCTCAAACGCTCCCTCGGTGCCAGCCAAAGTTGCACTGTGACATAGTCCGCGGACATACAAACACGTCTGGATCAACATTTCGCACATCACCGGATTAACCTTTCCTGGCATAATGGAAGAGCCCGGCTGGGTCGCTGGCAGGCGAATCTCTCCGACCCCCGAGCGCGGTCCGCTGCCAAGGATGCGGATATCGTTGGCGATTTTGCTCAAGCCCACCGCCAGCGTGGTCAGATGCCCCGCTACCTCAACACAATCATCACGCGCAGCCTGCGCCTCAAAGTGATTGGGGGCTTCGACAAATCCGCCGCCGCTGTGCTGATTGATCACTTCTACCACGAGCTTGGCAAAGTCGGAGTGCGTGTTGATCCCCGTGCCCACGGCAGTGCCGCCAACGGCAAGTTCGCGCAGTGATAAGATAGCGCGGTCGATGCGCTCAAGCCCCTTTTGCAATTGCCGGGCATAGCCGGAAAATTCCTGTCCGAGGGTTAGTGGCGTCGCATCCATCCAGTGGGTGCGGCCAATTTTAGCGATAGCAGAAAAGGCTTCAGCACGCTCTTCCAGCGCCCCCTTGAGTGCTTCCAATGCCGGGCGCAACGTATCGCGGAGAGCCAGCGCAAGGCTGACATGGAGCGCTGTCGGCATCGTGTCATTGGAGGACTGACCGAGGTTGCAATGATCATTCGGATGCAAGGGTTCCCGCGAACCCAAAGGCTTACCGGCC
>SKFT01000071.1 GCA_007117865.1 Puniceicoccaceae bacterium
ATGCAAGAGTTGAATAAAAAACACCGCGAGGTATTGGTGCTACGAAACGTTAAAAATCTCTCCTATGAGGAAATAGCCGACGAGCTGGAAATCAGCGTCGGCACCGTCAAAAGTCGCATTGCCCGTGCTCGCGACGCATTGAAGGGTTTGATGGGTGAGGATTTTGCATGAACGAGGAACGATTTAACGAGTTGGTCAATTTGTTTTTGGACAAAGCCATCGATGATGATGGCGTGCGCGAGCTCAGGCAGGCGATTGACTCCAATCCAGTGCTCAAAGAAGCGTTTATCCGCCGCTATCAATTACATCGTGCATCGACAGCTTTGCTCTCGGTAAGGACCGAAAATGGCCATCCTCAGCCAGCATTGGGTTTACTCTCATTCGCTGCCGCAGGCAGTGCCCTACTGGCCTTTGCCGTGGTTAGTCTATTGGTGGGCCTGTCTTACGTATTTGAATCTCAACAAAGCAAGTCGGCAGCCGTATTAAGTGACAATCCCAGCTTTGTCATATATCAACCGACATCACGAAATATTAACATTCGCCGCATCGACAGCGCGCGTGCCCGTTTTGCCTCTGAAATGAAAGTTTTATTAGACAATAGTCATCCAACCCAGGCACCTGTCCGCTCACTGGTTAAAGTCGATCAAGTGATTCGCCTGAATGACTCCCCCGCCAGCTTATTGCCATCACAACAACAATGGCCTACGCCCGCGTTCAGGCACCACGATGGCGACAATTCCTTTTCCCGGACCGCAGGTTTCGGCAGCTTCCAAACTGTTTTACCGTGACTGAAGTCAGCTGCAGCCATACCATTTCAGTTACTGCGCCAAAAACCATCTCCAAGGAGGCCCTCAATTCCTTGCCTATGATAAGCTGGGAGGGTCCGATTGAACTGGTGGAAACGGAAGCTGAGGCAGAGACAGCGGTGCTTGAATTAGGGCAAGAAACGCTGCTCGGCTTTGATACCGAAACGCGTCCCTGTTTCAAAAAAGGCGAATACCATCCACCGGCTTTGCTACAGTTGGCCACTGCCAAAAAAGTATGGTTATTCCGCATTTGCCGCATGAAAACCTTGAAGCCGCTCGTTCCTTTGCTGGAAAATCCTGCAATTCTTAAAAGCGGTGTCGCCATTCAGGATGATGTAAAGGAGCTGCGACGAATGGAGGAGTTTAGCCCTGCTGGTTTCGTTGATATAACTACCATTTCTGCTCCAGCGGGCATTGGTAGCCGTGGTTTGCGTGCGCTTTGTGGAATTTTAATGGGTGGACGTATTTCCAAAAAAGCCCAGGTGAGTAATTGGGCACGGGAAAATCTGGATGCCAAACAAATAAATTACGCTGCGACCGACGCTTGGATTAGCCGTGAGCTTTATCTTAAAGCTTGCTCTCTTTTGGATAAAAGTTCACCTTAGTTTTTAATGAAAGTTTTGGTTGCTGGAGGTGCTGGTTATATTGGTAGTCATTGTGTGCGACAGCTGCAAGCTGCGGGACATTCGCCGATAGTCGTCGATAATCTTGTGTTTGGCCACCGCCAAGCCATCGCTGCGGATATCCCTTTTTATCCCTTGGATTTGGGCGATCACAAAGCCATGGTGCGCTTGTTGGATCAGGAAAAAATCGAACTGGTAATGCATTTTGCCGCTTTTGCCTACGTTGGAGAATCCGTCACTGATCCGCGCGGGTATTATGAAAATAACAGTGTTGCCACCTTGCGCCTGCTGGAAGCCATGCTTGATGTGGGAGTTGGAAAATTTGTCTTTTCCTCCACCTGCGCAACTTATGGTGAGCCGGAAAAATTGCCTATTACTGAGGACTTGCCGCAAAGTCCGATCAACCCCTATGGGCAAACCAAGTTGGATGTAGAGCACATGCTCAAGGCCTTTGCCCATGCTTATGGCATGAGTTTTGCCGCATTCCGTTACTTTAATGCGGCAGGTGCAGCTGAGGATGGGAGCATAGGCGAGGACCATAATCCCGAGACACATCTGATCCCGCTGGTTATTGATGCCGCAACCGGTAAGCGGGAAAATATAAAGATTTTTGGCACGGATTACCCAACTCCGGATGGCACATGCTTGCGTGATTATGTGCACGTGGATGATTTGTCCCGCGCGCACATCGCCGCTTTTCCCTTGTTGGAGAACAAAGGCCAGCAGTTGTTTTATAATTTGGGCACCGGAAAGCCCAATTCCGTTCGCGAAATCATTACAGCGGTTGAAGCGGTAAGTGGACTCAAAGTTCCACTTGTCGAAGCCCCCCGTCGAGCCGGCGATCCCCCCGCCCTCTATGCCGACAGTAGCAAGGCCATGCGTGAACTGGGATGGCAACTGCAGTATCCGGATGTTACCAAAACGATCGAAACCGCCTGGCGCTGGCATCGTGACCACCCCAACGGTTTTGTTTAACCGAATGTTTCTCCCCACCCCATTTTAGCCCCTCGCAACCCTTGTTTCTCGAATGAAGGAAGTCCGCTTGCTTCTCCTTAGCGAAGCAATTTCCATTGCTGATAAACTCAGAAATCTTTTGGGCTCAACAGCCGGTTTGCCTTATACGATAATCAGCAAGCAATCGTTTGACGATGCGCAACGCGCAATTGATTCTTTTCCAGTCCAGGTTGTTATGGCAGACATGGCTCACGAGGATGCCATTCGACTGCTTAATCACCTGAAGCAATCAGAGTTCAATGGTGCACTTGTCGCGCTTTTTGACAATGAAGGCGCAATGACACCTACCTCTATGGCGCGTTGTCCAGTCCAAGACACCTTGCTAAAGTCGAGAATGGATCCCTTGCTGGTCCGCCAGGTGCTTCGCTTTGCTCGCCAACGCCGGCACTCGCAACTACTGCTTGCACGCGAGCAATCGCTATTTACCGAACTCCTAAACAATACCCCTGATCGCATTTATTTCAAAGATAGAAATAGCCGCTTTCTGCGCGTCAACATGGGTATGGCACGTGCGTTTGGGTTTGAGAATCCTGATGATTTGCGTGGTAAAAGTGATTTTGATCTGCACCCCTATGCGCGCGCGCAGGATGCTTTCAATGACGAACAAAAAATCATCCAAACAGGACAAGCTCTGCTCGGTAAAGATGAAACTGAGCAACACGCCGATGGTCATATGCGCTGGGTCAATACCCTAAAGATGCCATTGCGCAATGCGCGCAGGGAGATTATTGGCACCATGGGAATCTCGCGCGATATTACCAATGAAAAGCTTGCTGAACTCGCACTTGAGCGTGAAAAAAAACTATTATCCACGCTTCTCGAAGTGTTACCCGACAACCTTTATGTGAAGGATGCCAATGACCATTATATCATCAGTAATCCTTCCCATTGGCGTGAATTAGGACTGGAGAATGAAGATCAAATTCTTGGCAAGTCGTCTGCTGATTTTTTTCCGCCGGAAATTAATAGACAACTTAGTGATCAAGATAAAAAAGTAAGGAAAACCAACGAACCCATTACCAATTTTGAAGAATTTCGCCCAGCGACTGAATTACACCCTGCCCGCTGGCTGCTGACAAGCAAGGTACCTCTTAAGGACCCCGTTTCCGGGGAAGTCTTGCTTGTGGGCATTTCACGGGATATAACCGAGCAGAAACACACACAGGAAAAACTCGAAAATGTGATCCGCGAATTACGCGACACACAAAGTGAATTAATTGAAGCGGAAAAGCTTAAAATTGTAGGTCGTTTGGCCTCAGGAGTGGCGCATGAAGTTAAAAATCCACTTAACATCATTCTAATGGCAGCTGATACTCTATGCAGTGAGGATATCGATGAGGACGAGAGAAAAGAACTCTGTAAAGAGATCCGAACTGCCGTTCTTAAAGCCAACGACGTTATTTTTGAGCTTTTGGACTTCTCCGCCGCCAAAGAGTTGAAGTTGGACTTAGCCTCAATCAATTTAGTCGTTGAGAGAGCCGCCAAGCTGATTCACCACCGTAGCTTAAAAGCCAAAGTTAAGGTTCGACTCGAGCTGGCAGCGGACTTGCCGCAAATTCCCATGGATCCGCAAAAAATGGAACAGGTACTCATTAATCTTATTTTTAATGCGATTAATGCAATGCCCAATGGGGGGGTGATTGAAATCCGCACAGCATTAGAAAAAATCGGCTTGGAGACTGAGGCGTTAAAGGGACAGCTAATTGAACGCTTTCGCATCGGTGATGAAGTAATGACTATCGCCGTAAGCGATAATGGCATGGGCATAGACAAGGACAATCTCGGTAAGGTTTTTGAACCTTTCTTCACCACTGGCCCCAGCGGGAAAAGTTCCGGATTGGGTTTAATGGTTACTAAAAACATTGTCGAAAGGCACCATGGTGTGCTTACTCTAAGAAATCGCCACACTGGCGGCGTTGAAGCCAAAGTTTATCTTCATCTCGATCCTAAAATTCCACCCAATAAAAAATGACCCAAGTTCAAATACCCAAAAATTGTAAACGCGTATTAATTGTTGATGACGAGGAAAGCTTTACGCGGATGGTGAAACGTAACCTTGAGCGTGATATGAAATACATGGTGCGGGCGGTTAATGATAGCACTGAGGCCCTTGCTACGGCCCGCGAATTTCACCCTGACATTATATTTCTTGACATCATTATGCCAGGAGCCGATGGCGGCGATGTTGCCGCACAACTCCGGGGTGATAGTCAACTGCGCAAAGTCCCAATTGTATTTGTCTCCGCGATGGTTTCGCGCAAGGAGTCAGCAGAGGGATTTTATACCAGTGGCGGTGAGCTTTTTATTGCCAAACCCGTCAACACCGGGACCTTGATTCGTTGCATCGAAACGCATACAGCGGAATCAGAGTAAGTAAAGCCGTGGAGCTTGCGTAACAATGTCCCAATTCATTGAATTGAATGAATTCGGCATAAGTGAATCAACCAGCCTCGGAACCAAGTTGCCGGATAACGAACTCGCGCAACACAGCATGTTGCTCGTTGGGTCGGTCGATGATGGATTGAAAAACACCGATCAATTCGATTTGTATGGCTATCAGCAAGCGCTGGGACACCTTGCGGGCACTATCTGCCAGTCGACTCAAATAAAATGGGTGTTGGCTAAATACGTTGAGATTGGACTTGCTCTCGGCCTCTCCAAAAGCAGACGCGAAGTGCCGCTTGGCCTCTTCCAGATCCCGCTGAGAGAGCCCGCCACGTTGATGCAGAATTCCCGCATCCATCAGCGCACGCAACTGAATCATCAATCGATTGCGGCCCATTAAATTGGCAAGCAGTGGGCGCGCATCCTTGTGGGTAAAAAAATAGCGTTCCAAAGCTTCCAGCGCTGGCTCAACCCGAAAAGAGAAGAACACTTCAGCCGCTTCAAAGAAATCGCCCTCGCCGTAATTGGGTACCAGCTCAATTACCATGCTCTCGGTTATGCGTTCACCACTATTGCCAATGTAGGTGATTAGTTTTTCCACCTCCTCAATCAACATGCGGCTGTTGTAGTTAATCTTTGCCGCCATTACTTCGGCAGCGATCGGCTCAATCGTTACCCCTGCTGCCTTACAATGACTGCGCGCCAACTCAACCATTGCGGCAGGCGCGTCCTTGCCGAGAGCCAAGTGTTCCGCTACACCTGCCTTGACAAACCACTTGTAGCCACTTCTGCGGCGGTCTACCGGGCTGGCCGTCAACAACACACGCACGACCTCGGGATCAATGGATTCCAGGCACGCTTGCAGGCGCTCAAGCGCAACAGCTGTTGCCTCAGCCCTGCCCGTTACCGAATCAGCCAGGAAGTTAATACCCTTAAACCATACCACTTTGACTCCACCAAATAAGGATAGCGTCTGGGCCGCGGAGCAAAATTGGGAAATAGCATTTTCCACTTCATCCACGGTCCCCACCATTCCCTCAATGACTTCTTTGGACATGTCATCCTCAATGTCAGCAGAAGCTTTGGCAAACCACTCTGCACCTTTGCGCTGCAGCAAGTAATCATCGTCGCCAGAAAAAAATGTAAAACGCGCCTGTGCCATTATGAAGTTACCTTAACAGCCGACCGGACTTGGGCAATTGCAAATCAAAAAAAAGAGGCGCCCGCAATAATGCGGACGCCTCTGAAAGGAAATCGCTGATTAAAGCGACAGATTAGAATACCTGGGTAGCTTCACCTGTCGAGACCGGGCGACGCAAGAGGTCGGAGGTCAAGTCAGCGCGGAAACGAACGTCACCCACTTCAAGGGCGCGTGCGCGAATACGGAACTGGACGCTTTCACCCGGATCCAAACGATCGACTTTGTTGAAGCTGATCTTGCGCGGTTCAACCGTGCCAGGTGTCACACCGGTAGCGGAAATGAATTCCATCTCTTGGGTGATCACACTGACGAGAGTCAAGTTGAAGTCCGGCGCAGTTCCTTGGTTGGTAATCGTTACCACATATGTGGTTTCGTCACCCACACCAAGGGGATCGACCAAGTCAATGGCTTCGATCAACAGTGCAGGGAATCCACGCCATTCGGTGCAAACCTGATCGCTGGCACGCAATCCAATTTCAGACTCGCTGGCAGTGACGCGGTTGCAGAAGGTGCCAATTTCGCGAGTGGTGAGACTGATGGTAAAGGTGCGGGAATCACCGGCAGCCAAACGATTGATGACCCAGCGGGCAGTATTGCCTTCAACGGTTGCTCCTGGAGCATTCGAAATCGAAGTTTCCGCAGGAGCAGTGTCGACAACCACTACATTATTCAGCTCAACTTGGCCGCTGTTGGTAACAACGATGCGGTAAGAAGCCGTGCGGCCAATGTATTGATACTCGTCGCTGGTGGTCTTTTCAATGGTCAGACCAGCTTCGCGGACCACAACGCGGGCATCGTCTTCAGCCGAACCGGCATTGGCGGAGTTGACTCGGGCTTTGTTAACGTGCTCGCCTGGTTCAGTCGCAGTGGTGAGTATATCAACCGAACGGGATTCGCCCGGATTCAGCGTGCCCAGGTTGTAAGTCAAACGACCTTGTCCACTCTCGTGGCTAACACCACTTGGCAGGGTGTCTACAACAACTACTTCGCGAGCTGGGAAGTCACCTGTGTTGCGCACGGTAAGATTCCAAGGAACTGCATTGCCAAGCAATACGGTTTCGCGGGGTGTGGTTTTAACCAGTTCGAGAACCGGCTCACCCACCCGCACGGTGGTGCAAGCAGCCGCGTAGGCTCTGATGGTTGCACAGCTGTCGAGATTGGCCACACCCTCCGGACGTACGGTCAATTGAAGATTACGGCGATCGCCTTTATCCATATCATAGAGCGTCCAAGTCACCGTTTTGCCATCCACCTCAGCCTCGGGTGTGGCGGAAACGAAGACAGCACCTTCGGGAATCTGCTCGGTAACAACCACTTTTTTCAAGTCGTGCTTGGCAGTAACCACATAATCATAATTAAAAGACTGGTTTACCCCTACGAGTTCGGGCGCAGACTTGTCGAGTCGAACAAGTGAGAGATCCACCGAATCGGTTACCGTGCCAATGCGTGTTTCGCGAGCGGGTGCGGGTTCTTCTTCGGCAGTTCTGGCAGGTGCTTGGCGAAAGCTCGCCGGACGCCGCAGTGTATAATGATTCGGCAGGAAAACGGAATCGCTTTGGGCGACCCATTCAGATGTGCCGCTTTGCATAGAGGATTCAGCCACCATGGTGGAAGCCGAGCCAAGAGCGAAAAGCGAAGACACAACTGCGGTAAGCAATTTTGTTTTTAATGACTTCATAGTATTTCTTGTGTGTATATTAGTTAATGATGAAAAAATAAGGGACGAAGAAATGCTTGTCTATTAACTATTTTTTCAATACCCTACATTTTGCCTGTTTAATGGCTTTGGTAAAGCGCAAAATTCAAGATGAGCAATTTAATTTATTCCGCAAATCGAAATACCAATTCGTCTGGACGGGCGTAGCCAAGGCGCTCACGGGCAACCCTTTCGAGGAATTCGGGATCATTCAATAAACGGTAAAAATAGGCTTCACGACGGGCAAACTCATTTCGTGCCTGCTCCAAATCACCGACAATACGCCGTTCGCGCTCTTGGAAATGCTCGTATTCCCGATAAGTCCCAAGCAAAACGCTGACAAAAAACACCATGCAGCTAATGGTCAGAAAAGCCAATCCCAGCGCCAGCCAGCGCTCCCGCCGTTGTTTCTTGTTGAGTGCCATTGTGCGAATGAAGACATTATTGACTGTGCAAGGCAAACTAAAAGGTATGACTATCAATTTGCGATTGCCCAAGTCCACCTGGTTGCTACGCTATTTCGTTGCTGATGTATAAGGATTTTTTTGGATTCAGGGCAATGCCTTTTCACATTACGCCGGACCCGGCGTTTCTCTTCCTGAGTCCGACTCATGAAGAGGCCCTGCATCATCTGCGCTATGGAATCGCTGAGAAAAAGGGCTTTATTGTGCTAACGGGAGAAGTCGGCAGTGGCAAGACAACCCTCTGCCGCCATCTACTCCAGGAGCTGGATGCGCAAGCCCATGTGGATACCGCGCTACTGCTTAATCCGCGAATTTCCGAGACACAGTTAATCCGCAGCATCCTCACAGAGCTGGGGGAAAGTGCCAAGGCGCGCTCGCGCAACGACCTTATTGAGCAAATGAACCACAGCTTGTTGGAGCGGGTAGCCAATGGACGCGATATCATTCTGATTATTGACGAGGCGCAAAATCTCAGCTTTGAAGTGCTGGAAATGCTTCGTCTATTGTCGAACCTCGAAACCGATACCCGTAAATTACTGCAAATTATGCTTATAGGGCAGCCTGAATTGCGACAGCTATTGAGTGAAAAGCGACTGCGCCAACTGCGCCAACGGGTGCTTGTGCATTATGATTTAAAGCCACTTAACCGCGCAGAAATCCACCGCTACATCCATCACCGCCTCACTCTTGCAGGCAGTCAGGGGCGCCCGGGCTTTACGCCATGGGCCATTCGTGCCATTACCCGCGGCAGCCGTGGGATTCCACGCATGGTCAATCACATTTGCGACAAAGCGTTGCTATCTGCTTTCGTCCGCCACAGCGATTTAGTCAATGCCTGGGACGTTCGCCGGGCCTTAAAAGATATCCGTAGTTTATCATGAGTCTAATCAATGATGCCTTGAAAAAAGTTCGCAACCAATCGGCCATGCGGACTGAACCGATCGAAAGCGCCAGTAGTGCCCATCCTGCCCCTCACAATAACTATGGAAATCGAAGCTTGTCGCCTTCCCTTTTGCCATGGATGATTATTACGGCTTTTATCACGGTACTGGCGGTTACCTGCGCTATTCTTGCGATGGTAATATTTTATCAGTCTTCCCCGACCGAACCTGACGCCAACCATGCGGGCAGCGAAAGTGCTGTCGCAGTCGATAATCCAAAGCTGGAGGAACAAGAAACGCCTTCCGTGCCAGCGGCTGCGACTCACCCACAGGCAACCGATTCAGCGTCGTTTTTGCGCGCGCCTTCTGCTGCAGACAGGATTGAAACTCTGGATGATGTTGGCACACCCTCTGCCGCAGTTGTGCACTGGCTGGCTGAGTCCACCATTAGCGGCGTTCGATTAGCGGGACAACAAAGTCGCGTTATGCTCAATGGGCGCACTTATCGGATTGGTGAAACGGTGCATTTCGAGCTGGGCATTGTGGTTCGGGCAATACAGGAAAGCCGCGTACTCTTTGAGGATACCCAGGGCCTTCGCTACGTGAAGCACTTTTAGCGCGTAGTAGTCAAAGTTGAACTGCTACCCATACCTTCGATGCATTTCGGCTAATGGAAAATGGCGTCCGGGACAAACGGTATGATTGCGATCAATCTCCTTGTGTCCGGCAAACTGCGGCTTGCGCGGCAACACATCCCCGGTCAACCAATCCATTAACTGAGTAAAAGCAGACATTTGACGAGCGCTCGGGTGGGTTTCCATAAAATTGCCCACCAAGCAGATGCCGATGCCGACTTCATTGACGGCTGAGTTGCGCACATGTCCACCATTGAGCTGTTGACGCCAACGTCCGCCAATCTCGATCTCGCCATCGCCGGAGTCGACGCCATTGCCAATGACAAAATGATAAGCGAGTCCGTGCTGCATACGGCGCTGGGTGCGATGAAAATTGTCGTAGCTGCTGGCATTGCCAAAGCGAATACCGCTGTGGTGAACCACAATGGTGCGCCATCGCTCGCGTTGCACCTGAATGCGCTGAGTTTCATTGCGCACATTGCCAATCAAAACGGAGCTACCCCCACTCCCACCGGGAATGATCAACCGCTGACCAATGCGGATTTGCGTGCCGCTAAGTTTGTTTGCTGTTTGGATGGCACGCACGCTAACCCCATAGCGCAGGGCCAATCCGCTCAAGGTATCCCCACGCACCACCACGTGGGTCGTTGTGGCGGCAGCAGCTACCGCAGTCGATGCGGACGCCGGAATCGTCAAAGACTGGCCTACCCAAATTACGGTGCTGCGCAAATTGTTGGCTTGTTGAATTTGTGCTACGGTAACTCCATAGCGGCGGGCCAGTCCGCTCAACGTATCGCCACGGGCCACCACATGTGTAACACTCTGCTGCGCCGACAAATCATACACAGGCAAGGCCAGCCCGGCTGCGAGTGCCGCACTACCATATAAAAACCGCCTGCGAGATAAAAACATGCCTAAAGAAATGATTGGCTCATTTTGCAACTTGGCAGAAAAGCCAGAATGTGTAAAGCAATGGCTATAGTCAATCTCCTATCATTTTGAAATCAAGCCACTCCAGTTCAAACATCTCGTCGCAAAATAGCCTGCGACACTATCCATTGGGCGAGACCTGGCCGCGCAGTCCGCACGCTGTCATTGGCAGTATTCCAAGTATGGCGGCTGTGGTCGGCTATGAGGAGCGCGACCCGTTAATAATGGAATCCATCTGCATTGGCTACCCGCGTTTTGTCAAAAATCCCTTCAGTCTGCAGTTGGAAAACCTTATCCGCCGCGACAATGCCATTGCGAATGAAACCGTGATCTGTCTCCTGCATCCGGATGCCGATGTGCCTACGCTAATCGCCAACAATGCCTCCGGGATTCAAGTCCTAGCTCCACAACACGGCTGTAAACCATTGTTGATTGCACCCGAACGTGACAGCGTTCCCATCCTCAAACGCATGCGCAACTTCGGTTGCGGTATCAGCTCACGCCTGGCGGAGGATGGCTTAATTACGGCTGGTGTTCGGCCCCAGCCATTTGCTGAAACTTACGCCGATCCATCCAAGGCGCATCCGCAACTGGCAGCAGCGATCGGTTGCCCGGTGCCCTATTGTTTTCCCGCCTCCTGCGGTATGAGCGCTTTTCATTCCGCCTTTCGCGCTGTGCAATCCATTCAGCGCCAAGGCAGACGAATGCATTGGGCGCAACTCGGCTGGCTGTATGTTGACAGCGGAGTGATCCTGGATGAATGCCTGGATCCGGACCAACCGCGCGTGAGCACTTTTGCCAATGTATTGGATTTGGATGCGATCGAACAATGGCTTGTCCGTCATGCAGATTCCGTCGCCGGCGTTGTCGTCGAAGCCCCCACCAATCCACTACTGCAAGTGGTTGATTTACCGCGCCTGTATCAAGCGGTAAGAAAAGCCGGTGGCATTCTGATTGTCGACCCCACCGTTGCCTCCATCTACGCTTTCGACGTGCTGCCCCACTGTGATTGTCTGGTCAGCAGCCTGACCAAATACGCCGGTTGGTCCGCGGACCTGCTATATGGAGTCTGCGCGGTCAACCCAGACAGCGAATGGGCAAGCGCCCTGCTCGACGTCCTGCCCGGGCAAGTCCTGCCTCCCCATAAAAGGGATAGCGCCAGGCTCGCAAGCCTGCTGCCAAGTGCTCCTGAAAAAACAGCGCAAATGTGCGAAAATGCTGCTGCCATGGCAGCCTACTTGTCCACCCACCCAAAAGTCCAACGGGTGTGGTATGCTGGCAGTGAGGACTACCTCGCCAATAGCCGGCTGCTAGAGCGCAAGGGCTTCCGGGCGGGAGGTATGGTGACGCTGACCGTGCGCGGCGAATTATCCGCCTTTTACGATGCCCTCGAATGCCTCAAGGGACCCAGCTTCGGCGTCACCAGCACAGTAGCCTGTCCCTTTCTCTACCTGGCACACTACGAATTAGTGACTACTGAAAGTGGACGCCAACGACTCGCCCACTGGGGCCTCCCGCCTGAACTTATCCGTGTGAGCTTTGGCTGCGAGCACATTGACGAGCTAAAATGCGTATTCGACCAAGCACTGCATGCGCTTGACTAACCCGCATTGCCCACCAGCCCAATTTGAGTGTGTCAATTGCCGCCGATTTTCTGCTGTTTTATGGTAACTACTCAGGTAAACAGTCCATTGATTGCACCAAACTCACAAAATGGATTGGATTGGGTATAATTGAATAAAATGCTGCCATTGACAAAAAAAACTTTACACAGCCTGCTGCGAGGGACATGTTGAAGGGTTTTAACTTTTATTACACGTATTTTTAAACTTTTATGGGAAATCTGAAAAAGAAACGTCGTCTCAAGATGAACAACCACAAGCGTCGCAAGCGCTTAAAGTCCAATCGGCACAAGAAGCGCACTTGGTAAGTGTTGCGCGCTGCGATTTGTTCGCGCGCTTGGTATTCTTTCAATAGCTTGTTGTCTTGGCGCTGTCGGCAACTAACGCCTTGCTTATTCATTTTTGCGAGTTTGGTATAACGCCGAGTGGGTGCAGCGCACTTGTCCGCCGCAACTCGGCGCAGGCGGAAGGCTCAGCCTCAGGATGCGTATCGAGATACGTGCCTGAGGCTGAAACACCGCGACTTTTTATGCTAAATGGAGTGTCAGGATCCAGTGACGGGAAGCCCTCTGCTCCACGTTGCTTGATTTATTGTGGAACTTGCCTTTATTGAATGCGTCCTATTTATTGACGGTCATATATCGATAGCATGAAAAACCATCTTATATTCCTTTTGCCACTGTATTTAATCGCTAATCTTGGTGCTGATGAAGTGGCGGTCGAAACACTTCCCAAATCGATAAATTCCACTTTGGAGCATTCTGAAGCCGAGCTGGAGGATACGTTGGAGTTGGACGACAGCGAAGCCCAGCCCACCCTTGCTGAATTGGTTTCGGATAAACAAGAAAAAGATGAGTTGGCCGGACTGCGCAAGGAGCGCGAGCGATTGCAACTCAAAAATGCCTTGGCTCAGGAGCAGATACGCTTTGAATTAACTGCCCTGAATGAGGAACGGGCACGCTTGGAGGCGGCCAATTCGCTGGCCCGCGAACAACTGCAAAGTCATTTATTAGAGAGACGGCAAGCGCTTGAACTGCTGGATCTTGAGATTGAGGAAACCACTAAGGCAGGGCAGCTTTTGACCGCTAACCAACGTGCGGAGCTGCAGGCTGAGTTAGCAGAGCTACGCATGGAGGAGGAACGCCTTAAAATGCGAAATTCTCTCGCCCAGCAACAATTGGAGGAAACCCTGCTGGCAATGCGGGAGTTGGACGCTAAAGTAAAAATGGAGCGTCAGGAGCTTGATCTGAGGCTTGCACGTGTTAATGCCGAAATACAGTTCCGCGAGGCCAGCGACGTATATCGCGACAGGATTCCCAGCGAACAAGAGTATACTCTGAACGTTTTTGATGGCTCACGCTTATTCATTAGCGACCGGCGCATTCCACTAAATGGACCCATTTGGGGTGGTACGGCAGATCATGTGCAGCAGCGTATCGACTTCTTCAATAATCAAAACACTGAATACCCCATCTTTATTATTATTGACTACAGTCCTGGCGGCTCGGTCATGGCCGGGTATCGTATCCTTAAAGCAATGGAGGGAAGTCAGGCACCGGTTTACGTAGTCGTTCGCAGCTTTGCCGCCAGCATGGCGGCGACCATCACAACCCTGGCGGAAAAATCCTTTGCCTATCCAAATGCGATCATCCTGCACCACCAGGTGATGTGGGGCGGTTTTGGAAATTTAACCCAGCAGCGTGAACGCCTCAAGGAAACTGAGGAATGGTGGCGTCGCTTGGCGACCCCCGTTGCGGCTAAAATGGGGATCACCCTGGATGATTTTGTCGAGAAAATGTATAAGCGCTTCTCCGATGGCGATTGGCGCGAGTTTGCCGATAAGGCGGTTGAGCTGCGCTGGGTTGATTACGTTGTCAGTGAAATCACAGAAAAATCCATTGACCGAAATCCCAATCGCTTTGAGTTGCCTTCGGCATTTGCGCTCGATTTACAGCAACAGGTCGACGACAAAGGTCATCCATTTGTCGTATTGCCAAGGCTTTCGCCATTTGACTACTGGCACCTATACAATCCGGACGGATTCTACCGCTAACGATGAGTCCACTCACACGGCTTTTCGGTATTGTGTGCAGCGCCTGATTGAGGCTAATCCCGGCAGGCGCTGCTAGTGCAAGTTCATCGGATCGACGTCGATAATATCAACCACTTCACGGTCCATTGGGAAGGTTTTACGGAGTGCCCGTAGTTGCTTGACTATGGCGGTGGCACTGCGGCAAAAATACCAGAGGTGATAACGGTATTCATCACGAATTTTCTCAATAGGTGCAGGGGCCGGACCACGCAGCTCCACTTGTGGCCCAAGCAGCTTTTCCACCTCACGGGTCCACTGTTCGGCATAAAAGGCCACTTTTTCTGGATTTCTGCCCTTAAAAAGATGACGAATCAAATGCCGGAATGGCGGATAGGAAAACGCCTTGCGCTGAGCCATTTCCTCGAGCTGAAAGCCATAAAAATCACCCCTACGGGCAAATTGGATAGGCGGGCTGTAGGGCGTGTGGCTTTGGATCACTACTTCGCCAGCGAGCTCCCCGCGGCCGGCGCGTCCGGATACCTGAACGATGAGCTGAAAAGTCCGCTCAGCGGCCCGAAAGTCTTCGATATGCAGGGATTGGTCGGCATCGACTAATCCCACCAGGGTAACGTTGGGAAAGTCCAGCCCCTTGGCGATCATTTGGGTGCCCACCAATATATCAATTTTGCCGACGCGAAAATCGTCTAAAATGCGCCGATGGAGGTTTTTGCGCGACATGCTATCGGCATCCATGCGCACGATTCGCGCATGTGGGAGGATTTTTTGCACGACGTCCTCTATCCGCTGGGTGCCGTGGCCCCGACGCCTGATGGCACGGGAATGACACTCGGGACAATCGGCGGGAGCCTTTGTTTCGTAGCCGCAGAGGTGACATCTGAGGCGGTCGTCGGTGCGATGGTAGGTCAAAGGAATACTACAATGGTCGCATTGTGGCACGTGACCGCAGTCGGGACACAGCAAGCTGGTGGCAAATCCACGGCGATTAATAAAGAGAATACTTTGTTCTTTTTTCTCCAATCGGTCACGCAAGTGGTCCGCCAAAAATGAGGAGATCGGACCGAGCGCTTTGTTAATCGCGTGTTCGCGGCGCATGTCGACCACGTGAATCCGTGGCAGGCTACGATTGTCCACACGTTTCAGGATTCGGTCGATGGCATACTTGCCCTGCGTGACATTGTGCAGTGACTCCAGCGATGGAGTCGCTGAAGCCAGCACGCAAACGGCTTGGCTGAGCTGGGCACGATAGACGGCGACATCACGACCATTGTAACGCGGGGCCTCCTCCTGCTTGTAGGCGGGTTCATGCTCTTCATCAACAATGATCAATCGCAGGTGTTGCACCGGAGCAAAAACCGCCGAACGGGCACCAACAACAACCCGCGCCTCGCCTGAGGCAAGCGCATGCCAGGCATCGTAGCGCTCGCCAGCCGACAAGTGGCTATGCCAGACGACAGTACGGATACCCCGCGCTTCAAAGCGCGCTCGCACCCGGCCAACGGTTTGCGGCGCCAACGCGACCTCGGGAACAAGGATTAACACCCCACCCTCGGCTTCGGCCAGAATGCGTTCAACCGCACGCAAGTAGACTTCCGTTTTCCCCGATCCCGTGACACCGTGCAGCAGACGAACAGAAAATCGGCGCTTTTGCAGGGCATCCTCAATCGCCGTCACGGCAGCAGCCTGTTCATCGGTTAGGCTATGCGAACCAACGGCCTCGATCCACTTAAAGTCGCCGAGTTCATCCTCGTAAGCCTCGCGAATCTCGCGGCTGGCTTGTTCGTGTATGTGACCATCCCGCACCAGCGCATTGCAAACTGAGGCACTCAATCCCAGTCGCTGCAGGACCAGAGTGCGGGCAATGGGTTGCTGTTGTTGTGCGAGAAACTCCAGCAACTGCGCCTGTCGCGGTGCGCGTTTTTGGAGTTGCGCCAAGCTTTCGCCAATGAAGGGCTTTGCCAACACCAGGTAACGCTGCGTTTTGGGACGCATGCCGCGGCGTATCGCTGTGGGAATCATGGTCTCCAGCACACTTTCCGCACTGGCGTTGTAATAACTCATCAGCCAGCGCGCTAGATGCAGTAAATCCGGCGTCAAAACCGGCAAGGGTTGAATCACAGCCATGACATTTTTGATCTTGGCCGGAGGCACATCCTGATCCGTGCCCATGCGACTGATAATAGCCATCTCTTGTCGGTTGCGCAAAGGGATGCGCACCAATGAGCCGACAAGCACTTCACCCCCAAAGGCATCGGGTATGCGATACACCAGCGTGCGGTCGAGTCCACTGATCGCCATCACCTCCACCAAACTGGACCCGGACAAAGGCATTGCTTAGGGTTGAGGGCTGGTAGCAGGCTTTTGCACGACCCAGAAGCGCGTGTCATCGGAGAACTCCCGCACATCCGGCGATTCGTTGGCAATCGCTGAGCGCAAGGCGTCAACTTCTATTCTGAAGCCCACCGCCTTAAGGGTTTGGCGAATGGCATCATTGGTCGGCACATGGATGTAGAGATCGCCCAGAGGTGTCGACTCAAAGCGATCACCGAAGTCATCCAATGCGGACAACTGCTTGCCATTGCGCCAGCGTTGCCGTTCCTTGTCCCAAAACGAGCGATGTCGCGGGTTATCGCGGTCATGAGCGGTAAAGACAAACCATGCACCAGGACGCAGGACGCGAAAAATCTCTTGCAAGGCTTTTTCCCTGCGGGCCGCACCGGGGATTTGCATCAAACCGTTGAAGCCGAAAATCGCACCATCAAATAGCTCATTCTCAAATTCCAATGCGGTTGCATCGCCCATGCGAAAATGCACGGCACGGTCATGGCGGCGGGCAAGCAAGCGTGCCTGTTTGATCATGTTGCGTGCATAATCAATGGCCATGATATTGCGATAGCCCAAGGTGGACAAACCCAAGGCAATCCGACCACAACCACAACCCAGCTCCAGCAGCGTATCCTCGGTCTTGAACAAGCGCTGAAAAATCAATTGCTCCGAGCGCCACAAACCCACGCGCTCGGCTGCCTCTGCATAGTGCTCCACTACACCCTCAGAATCAAAATAGTTGTGAACGGTTGCCGTATCCATTGCGGCATCTTCCGCTAGCCTTGCCAGAGAATCAAGCTGAACCTTGAAAAACCGAACCATTCTCAATGATACTGACGGCCGCACCCGGCCCATCCTCGCCTGCAAGTTGATCGGCAATCGCTTTGGCGCGTTCCTGCATTGCGGGACGCGACTCGATCCTGGCCGCCAAAGCAGGTAGTTGTTCCGGCCATTTTTTGCGCTTCAGACGATAGCCCACCCCGAGGCGCTCCACTTCACTCCCGAAGTAAAACTGATCTCCTATGTGCGGGATGATGATTTGTGGCACACCGGAGTGTAAAACCGAGGCCGTTGTGCCCGCTCCGCCATGGTGAATCACCATCGAGGCACGCTGAAACAAGGCATCGTGTGAACAACGGCCAACCCGCAACATGCAGTTGCGGGGACGCTCAATCGTCAAGCCTGCCCAGCCCGCCTGCACGATCATTTTTTTACCTTTTGGCCAATGGCTCAAAAAACGGTGCATGACTTGGCGGGCTTCATCAAAAGTCACACTGCCAAAGGTTAATACCGGCACTCGCTCGCCCTCACAAAAAGCATCCACCTCCTTCAGCAAATCCGCATCCTCTGGCGATTGCCAGCGAAGGTAGCCGGAGAAGTGAAAGCGCGCATCCCACAATGTCCGCGGTTGAAAAAGCGAGGGCGATACGGTGACAATCACCCGATCTGCCGGTTCCAGTAGAAAGCTCTTCACTGGCGAGAGTCCGTTACGCTGAAGACCTTTGCCAATGATACGGTTGATCGAATAACAAATAATGCGGTCGGCGACACGCCACGCCAGACGATTCCACCACCTGCGGACAAAAACGGGAAGAGGCAAAGCAGGCACACCCTCGGGCGGATAATCGGCTGAGGGCACGACATTGTGCGCAAAGGTTAAAACATGACATGGTACATGGTAGCGATGTGCCAGGGCAGTCAGATGGGAAAACAGGTAACTTGCCACCAGCACGTCGGCGGATTGAAGTTCGCGCTCCAGCGTAGCAAGAATCTCGTCGATATAGGGTAAGGATTCACGATAAATCCTTCCCAGCAACTCGATGGGATGATGGCATCGGGACAATTCGCGCATGGCTTCGGCAAAGCCGCTCTGATCCCAATCCGGTGGCAGCGGGATAAAGGTAATACCTGCCCGCTGAATTTCTTCGCGGAAAAAATGACTGGTAGCGAATTTAACGGAGTGGCCCGCGTCCAATAAAGCCTTGCCGACACGAATAACCGGATAAATGTCACCGGTAGAACCAAAGGAAGTCAGTAAAACGCGCATGACAGATCCTTGTCTAAAGTCATTGGAACAATGGCAATAGCTTAATCCGCACTAACCAATTGCAAGCGATAAACCACACCCGCCAAGGGCGGAATCTGTAAAACAACCGACTGATCGCGTCCGTTGGAGGGCACGGATTCACTTTCAAGCATATCGACACCAGCATGCTCACTCCCACCATAGACAGCCGCATCACTATTAAATATAGGCTCATAGCGACCGGAGTAAGGCACTCCCAGTCGGTAGTTGGGACGCGGAACAGGCGTCATATTCATGACCACCATCAAGCAATCCTTGCCATTGGGATGAAGGCGGGTAAACGAAAGCACGCTCTGTTCGGCATCGTCGCCATTCAACCACTGAAAGCTCCGATGATCGAAGTCATGCTCAAACAACACAGGCTCATCGCGATACAAGTGATTCAGATCGCGAATCACACGTTGGGTGCCGCTGTGGTCAATATACTCCAATAAATGCCAGTCGAGACTTTTCGCATGGTTCCACTCGGCGGATTGACCGAACTCGGATCCCATAAACAAGGTTTTTTTACCTGGCCAGAGCCACATAAAGGTATACAGCAGACGCAAGTGACGGGCTTTTTCGGCAATCGACCCCGCGCCCATTTTGTTAATCATGGAGCCTTTGCCATGGACGACTTCATCGTGAGAAAATACCTGCGTGAAGCGCTCTGAGTATTGATATAGCATGCCAAAGGTGAGTTGCCAATGCTCGTAGCGACGGTGAATCGGATCTTTTTCAAAATACTTCAATGTGTCATGCATCCAACCCATATTCCATTTAAGGTCGAAGCCCAGCCCGCCGTGCTCGACGGGAGTGGTTACTCCAGGGAAGGCGGTGGACTCTTCGGCAATCATCAAAGTGCCGGGAAATAGCTGATGCGCCAAGCGGTTGGTTTCCTTAATGAAGGTAATCGCCTCAAGGTTCTCGCGTCCACCATAGCGGTTGGGTATCCACTGTCCCTCTTCGCGCGAGTAATCCAGATACAGCATGGATGCCACGGCATCGACGCGCAAACCATCGATATGGTAACGATCAAACCACGCCAGCGCACTGCCGATCAAAAAGGAACGCACCTCATCGCGGCCATAATTGAAAATCAAAGTGCCCCAGTCCTGATGGAATCCTTGCCGAGGATCGGCGTGCTCATATAAATGACTGCCATCAAACTGAGCCAAGGCAAAGCTATCCGTTGGGAAATGAGCTGGCACCCAATCCATGATCACGCCGATTCCAGCCTGATGCAGGGTATCCACCAAATACATGAAATCCTCTGGTGTCCCGTATCGATGGGTGGGGGCAAAAAAGCCCGTCACCTGATAACCCCATGAACCCTCAAAGGGATATTCGGAAAGCGGCATGAACTCGACATGCGTAAAACCCATGTCGGTTACATACTCCACCAGCTGATGGGCAATTTCCCGATAGGTCAATGGTCGCAGGTTGTCCTCCACTACCCGCTTCCACGAGCCCAGGTGCACTTCGTAAACACTGATCGGACGTTGATTCCAGTCCATAGCTCCGCGGCGCTGCACCCATTCGCTATCGCCCCACTCGTAAGCGCGGGTGTCGGCAATGATGGCAGCATTGTGCGGCGGCGGCTCAAAGGCGGTACCATAGGGATCCGTTTTGAGATGCGGATAGCCGCCATCCGACCGTGCAATCTCGTATTTGTATTTCATCCCCGGCTCCAAGCCCGGAATAAACAACTCCCATAAACCGGACATGCCGAGAGAGCGCATGGGATGAAAACGGCCATTCCAGTGATTAAAATCAGCCACAACCGAAACGCGTGACGCATTGGGTGCCCAAACAGCAAATGACACACCGGGTACACCGTCAATCGTGCGCAGGTGCGCGCCTAACTTTTCATAAACCCGCGTCTCCGTCCCCTCGTTGAAGAAATAGATGTCCTGCTCCCCGAGTGTCGGCAGAAAACTGTAGGGATCGTAAAATTGACGAATCTCGCCGTTCTCTCTGCGGGCGCGCAGTTGGTATTTGAAAAAGTCGCGGTCCGGAATCCAAACCTCGAAAAACCCCGCTTCATCAATGCGCTCCATTGCATAGCTGCTGCTCTTGCCGGAACCCCCTGCATCCACAACCTCGCAACTGCAAACCGAGTCCAACAATGCCCGCACAACCAATCCCGATTGCTTGCCTTTGCGCAGCGGATGCATTCCCAAGAAAGCATGCGGTTGACCACAGCGGCCATCGAGGAGTTGCTTAACATCGGCGCGTTTAATAATCATTGGCTAAAAGGAATGAGCCATATAGGTATTTGGGTCAAATCCCTAATCAATCATTTTGAGCAGTTTAATGCCGACGCATTAGATATCGATCACATCGTCGTTGCGATGTGGGCGGCGATCCTTGGGCAAGCGGTTTTTGTCAGGCATATTCCCAGAGCCATAGGTGCGGCCATTGATGGAAACGCGAAAACTTCCCGAGCCGGGTTTGCCTCCGCCTATCAATAGGGTCACCAATAAGGAGGTCAGGCTAATGATGAGCGAACCCAGTAATGCCGAACCAAAACCAGCCACCACAAAGGTCGGAATCAACACCGCGACCAACCATAGCAAAAAGGCATTCACTAAAATGACGCCAAAGCCCAATGAAAGGAGAATAAAGGGAAGCGAGAACAGAATCAGCAACGGTTTCAGGAAGGCATTAAATAGGCACAGTAGGACAACCGCAAGCAAAAGCCCGGAACCATCATCGTAATGAATGCCAGGCGTGAGCCAGGCAGCCAAAAGCACACCTGGAGTCAGCAACAGTAAGCGCAGAAAAAATGCTTTGCCATCGTGCATAACGATTATAATCCGGTTCCGGGTTGATGCGGATCCGCAACGGCGTTGTAGTGGAATGAGAGGGTCCGGCTTGCATCAGGTGTATTTGCTTCAAACAAGTACAAAGTAGCGCTGAATATATGCGGTGGACGCACCAGCCTGCCCGCCGTGTAAGCGGGGCGGGAGTCATCCACCGCCAAGGGTAAAAACTCGCGCGCGGTAGAGCCCTCATTCATTTGCCCAACCAGGAGAATGCTGGCTGCGTGCAGATTGGGTTCATGAATGAGACCGTCCTCGTCCAGCAAGTAAACAAATATGCGGTTTTGCTCAATACGGAAATGCACACCCGCTTCTCCCTCGGTCCAATCCGTAAAGCCATCCTCCGGCGGCAGCAGTCCTATGGCCAGGCCGCGGTGAGGCATCTCATCGTTACCTTCCAGCGAATTGGCAGCGTGCGCAACTTGAGAGACACAAGCCAAGGCGCTCATAAGCAAAAAAACAACGGGTTTTAACATGAAGTCATTGAAACCCTGGCCGCATTCTATTGCAAGCATCAGTTTAGGCACTTGAATTTTAACAATTTTTTGAACTCGCCCCTTGGTAAATATGCACTTACAAAGACTATTGTATATCAATTAACCACCGACCACTTATTTCTTATTAAACCCAAATCATAATGTCTGAACAAGCCGTTCTGATACCATCAGTCCCACCAGTAGCGCAGCCGTCTTCCACCCCCCGGGGATCAATTCGTAGCCCATCCGATAGCGTGGTTGCCGCTACAGACGCATCGACCTTGGTCCCGGACTCACCGCAGTTGACGATTACACCCCTGCAAAACATGATTCATTTAAGCTCCATTGGTGTAGCTTGTTTATTCGCCTTTGCGGCGGTAGTCGCCTTCCAACAGTCAAAAAACCGTGCAAAAGCACTCAAGCTACTGTATACCAGTTTCGGAATCTTTTTATTGATCCTTGCTCTGCATGGCTTTGTCTCCAACCGTTTTTTTGCTGCCTACCTCAATCAACAAATCCCAGAAGCCTCGCTCTTTTATCGCTATGCTGGCTGGATCATATTAGCCCCGCTATTGGCTTGGATAGGCGCCTTGATTTTAGGCTATGAAAAAGCCAAGCATGGCACTTCCCAACTGGTGGATGCAGGTTTGTGGGGGCTCATTTTTGTTTTTTCAGCTCTGGCACTGCTATCCTCTATCGGAGCCAACAGCGCCCTACTGTTGGTATTAATGGCCGTCACACTTTATGTCATCGTTTTGGCACGTGGCATTAGTTTTAAACTTAAAGCAATCAGGAGTAAAGTTTTCAGTCCTCTCATTAAAGGCATGGGGCTCACCCTCAGTTGGTTTGGTGCGTCGCTATTGCCAGGGGCACTTATCCTGCTCGCCTTTGCAAAAGTTCTTGGACTCGACCATGACCTAATGCATTTCTTTGTTACCTTCACCGAGCTAATGATCGTTGTGATTGTTTTCGTTGGGCTGATTATTGCAGACACCACGCTGGCATCTGAGGCCATCGAGGATGAGACTGCAAATGAAGCCGCTGATCATTACTCGTTTGCGGCCCCTGTAGTGGATTCTTTTACTCAGGATGCCTCCCTGGCCGACCCTTTTTCCATGCCAGAACCCGCTAATTTCGATTCAGATCCTTTTGGCGAGGCACCACCACCGCGCCGTCCCAAGCCCAGCCTCAAAAAACCGGTCTCCGCCGCCGAACCGGATAAAACCAATGAGCCGCAAGCTCCGCCACCAGCACAGAAAAGCAGCCCCTCACCGGCACCCGCGAATCCCTCCCTCAAAGCACCCCCAAAACCCAAACACCGTTTCTAAACTTAAATTACTGCTACTATTTTTATGGCTTACGACGCAATTTTTACCGATGAGGTCAGCTCCTTACAAGCTGGCATGTCGATTGGCAATCTGGATATAGTATCCTTTCTCGGGAAGGGTGGAATCGGGGAGGTTTACCTGGCGCAGCACGAGATTCTTGGCAAGGAATTTGCCATTAAAGTCATCCCCAAGGGCTTTTCCGCTGAAGCCAATGGCGACGAGACATTCAAGCAAGCTGCCCGAATCCAGGCGAAACTGAATCATCCCAACATTGTTAGAATTGACGACCTGGGCGATGAGGGGATGTTTTATTGGCTGCGCATGGAATATGTCGCCGGAGAACCCATCGGAGACGATAAAAGTTTGCGCACCTTGCGGGATTTAATGGACATGACCAAGGGTCCGCTAACCTTCGAAGAAGTCCGCTATTACCTATTCCATACGCTGGTTGGATTAGGTTTTGCCCATGCGCAGGATGTCGTACACGCCGATTTAAAGCCTGACAACCTTTTGCTTTGTGACGAGGGTGTCAAAATTTCCGAACTGGGCATTGTTGAACTCATTGGACATGCTTGGGATGACTTCCACCTGCTGCGCCATAATCCACGGCTTGAGCCCACGCCATTCGATCCGCTGCCCGGCTTCAGTCGTCAACTTCCATCCCTGCTGACGACATATGAATACTACAGTCCGGAGCAAAAAGCTGGCCAGAGGCCAACCGCCCGCAGCAACCTCTACACAGTTGCCCTGATTGCCTATCGCATGTTGACCGGTTACAATACCGTCGGCATGGAGCTGCCATCCGCCTGTATCGCCGACCTCGATCCAGCTTGGGATGACTGGATCCGCACAGCTCTTGCCTACGACCCCGACAAACGTTTCGCCGACGCCAGTGCTATGCTGGAGGCGATCCCCGGATTGGAGCGGGCCGATGGTTGATCGTAGGGTTTCAGCTAATGTTTTTCTCTCATAAACATAACACATCAAAAAAACTCATTCGCTATGGCACTACAAAGACGCTATAAAGTTACCACCACCGTCACCCAATACATGTGGGCCTCGTCCCGCGCAGATGCAGCCAAGTTCCAAGATGAGCTGATCCGCAAAGAACGCTTGCGGCTCCAACGCGATGGCGAAACCGAAGTTAAATTCTGCTTTGGGGGTGGCGAGAACTATCTCGAAGCACCGGAAGACATTTCCAAAACCCGCAATCCCATTGATGAGCCGCGCAAACTCGACTGGGTTGAATACGGTCAGGGCGACAACCCAAACGTGGCTCTAATCACCCGAGTCTCGCGACGAAAAATTTATTATTTCGAATCGGAGTCAGGTATTGAGCGCTCCATTGACCGTGACCGCTGGGCCGATTGGGCCAGCCGCCTTACCATACACCCCTCATACGAGGAAACCTTACCACCCTTCATCATTAAGGAGGTAACCGATGAACACCAAAAACGCGGTATTCTCAGTGGCTTTTCCGCAACTCCTGATTCATCGCTGATTCTCGAAATACTCGAAAAATACGGCTACATTCCAGACGACTATGAAGTGGAAAACGGTTATTGGGCGGAAAATCTATTGGATGCACTGCTGTCAGAGCGAATTCTTACCGGTGGTCCCAAATCGGCTATTGCCGATGAAATGGGTATTGATGAACACGCGGACTTCGGGGTCTCTTTTTCACAGGAATTGCCTTCATTTGATGAGTTTGACAAATAGGCAATTACGTGATTAACGTTGGTCAAATCATACTTTTATGGCCAGAAAACTCGCATTTATTAATTACAAGGGTGGTGTCGGCAAAACTTCACTGGTAGTCAACGTATCCGCATGTTTGGCGCGACGCGGGCACCGCGTTCTACTTGTGGATTTGGATACCCAATCCAATGCCAGCATATGGCTTATGCGCATTGAGCGGTGGAATCGCATCAATCTCGAAAAGCGAGGCTCCATTTTCTCCATCCTTGATCCCGCAACCGACCGCTTGAAGGATATTGTGGTGAAAGACGTCATTCGTAACAATGCCGGGGAAAGTTTGCTGCCCGGCCTGGACTTGCTCCCCACAACTTTTAACTTGCTGGATATTGAAAACGAATACGCGATTGACCCTCAAAATCCGCACTATCTAATTTTCAACGAACAGTTACGGGGAATTGAGCACAACTACGACTACATCCTGTTCGATTGCCCGCCAAATATTCTCAATGCCTCCCAACTTGGCGTATTCAGTGCCAACGAGCTGTATGTTCCCGCCAATCCGGACGCCTTGTCGCTGATTGGCTTTACGCTTATGATCGAGAAGCTGTTGCTCTTTTACCGACGCTCGGCCGGCTTCCGCAAGCCCGAGATGGGCCCTTTTGCCCGGGTTGCCGGCATTATCTTCAACTCCATCAAAGCCAACGTCGACATCGGCGTTCCCAAGATGCGCATGCAGTTGCGTATCAACCAGTTCAAAAAACAGCGACTGGTTTCCAATGAGGCTTGTATTTTCAATACCGCCGTGCGAGATGCCACCATCGTGCGACGCGCGGTTACACTTGGATTGCCAGTCTGCCTGGTTTCCAGTCGTGAAATTGAAGAGGGAGTTGGTGGTGATTATGAAAACATTACTGAGGAACTCCTCAATCATAGCGTCTCTGAAGCCTTGCCTTCAGTAGCAAATGCCTCTTAGCTCAGGCTAAATGTCCCTGCAAAATGACAATGGCTTTACCAAAGCAACGCTGACCGAAGACGAACTCTTGGCCGGGCGATGGGACGCCCTTTCCTACAAAATCCAAGGCTCTCCCTACGAATCGCTTAGCGTCTCCGCTCTGGCTAAAAACACCGGCGTCCGCAATTGGTCCCGTCCCAATAAAATCATCGATGATTCCGCCGCCTCCTATGTGCAATATTCCTTCGAAGAGTTATGCCTACTCCCCGGTATGGATAAACGCCGGGTCCGCACCTTATTGTCAATTTTTGAAGAATCGCTTCGCTTCGAAGACCAAGTTGAGGAAATGGGCTCAATGGAAGCAGTCAACGAAATGGCAACACAGCAACGGATGCGCTTTGTCGACCAATTCGGGTTGCACTATGATTACCCCATTGCGCTTTCCAACTTTGATGCGGATTCTCTC
>SKFT01000016.1 GCA_007117865.1 Puniceicoccaceae bacterium
AACCTCGTCCTCATTTTCCTCCAGGAAATACTGTTGGGCAGCGGAGGCTAATTGGCGAGCGTCATTGTCCATACGGCTGCTCAGAGAGTTTTCGCGGACGCGGGTGAATGCTGGAACGGCCATCGCGGCAAGGATTGCGATGATGACCACGACGATCATGATTTCAACGAGGGTAAAACCGCGTTGATGTTTAGGGGTGTGAGTAATTGCTTTATTCATGATGATATAATGTATTATGTAGTTCAGTGCTGCAATAGAAACGTTCTATAGAAGCACGATGTTTTTAAAAGATCCCAAACCTGGTTTACAAGCACAATCCACTGGAAATGAAAGATTTAAAGAACTTTTACAAATCCACCCAGAGAGGCGAGGGTGTTTCGGTTAAGTTGCTGTTTGCAGCGAGCGAATACAATGCCGACATGCGTTGGCTGGGAAATGTCAGTGTTCCTGACCCATTTATTGCTCTGGTAATTGATGGCGAGTCCATAGCCGTGGCCAGTGCCCTTGAGTATGGACGAATGTTGCGGGAGGGCAGTTTTACGAAGGTCCTTGCCGAACGTCCGTTGAAGGAGGCTTTGGCTAAGCGGTTGAATAAACCGCTGATGCGGGTTGATGCTGTGGATGTCATTCATTTTCTGTTGCGCAAGCGAGGTCTGAGTCGTGTGCAGGTGTCTGACGACTTCCCCAGCGCATTAACTTTAGCCTTACGCAAGAAAAAGATCCTCATTGAATGTGCGGGTAAAGCAGGGTTGTTTCCGCAGCGGATGATTAAGACGGCGGAGCAGCTGAAAGCCATTCGCAAAGGGAATGCGGCTAGTGCTGCAGGTATGCGGGCGGCGGAAGCCCTGTTGCGGGAAGCGACTATCCGCAAGGGACGCCTTTACCATGGCGGCAGTGTCCTTACCTCAGAGCGGGTTCGCTATGCCATTGAACTAGCCTGTTTGGAGCAAGATGCGGTCAGCTCACACGTCATCGTTGCCGGTGGCAAACAGGCCTGCGATCCACATGCGGTGGGGACCGGACCGCTACGCGCCAATGAACTCATAATTATTGATATTTTTCCGCGACATCGCAGGAGTGGCTATCATGGAGACATGACGCGCACTTTTTTGCGGGGTAAAGCCAGCGAGGCTCAGCAGGCTTTGGTTGCCGCAGTCCGGAAAGCGCAGAAAGCCGCGTTAGCGGTTTTACGGTCAGGTGTGAGCGGCGAGGATGTGCATGTTGCAGCGGCGGATGTTTTTCAGTCAGGGGGATGGGAGACGCGCGCAACAAAGGATGGCTACGAAGGTTTCATTCATTCTACCGGGCATGGGCTGGGTCTTGAGGTTCATGAAGCGCCAACTTTGCGTCCCGGCAGCGACGATCCCTTGCCGGTAAATGCCGTTGTCACGGTTGAACCCGGTCTCTATTATCCGCACATAGGCGGTGCGAGAATAGAAGATGTGGTTGCGATCAAGGAAGACGGTTATCAATTACTATCGCGCTACCATTATCGGTGGGAGCTATTATGAGCACCCGCCTTCAATTGTAACAACTGCACACCCGATTGCATTCAGATGCGACTTGCTCAATAGCTTCGGCCATCAATGGCTTCGTAGTAATTGATATAGGCTTGGTTGAGGACGTAGTAGCCCCCGGGTGTTGGGTAGTTGCCGCTGAAATACCAATCGCCATTGTGCTTGGGCAGAGCCAGTCGCATTTTTTCGATGGGTAGAAACAGAATCGAGACTTCGCCATTCCAATCGATGTTGCGCGGATACACCAAATCCCCGATTTTCTTACTAATTTGCTCATTGCTAAAAGCATCGTAAATGCGGCGAACATGGTTTTTCATTTGCTCATAAGGCTTATTTGCCTGCGCCACACAGGCCTCGTAGACCTCCTGTAGCAGGTTATCGTTGCCTGACTCGCGGGTGAGGGCAACGGCAGCGCGGAAGGCAATAAACTTACCCAGCTCTGACATGTCGATGCCATAGCCATCGGGATAGCGAATCTGCGGTGCGGTCGAGGCAATAACGATTTTCCGCGGTTTGGTGCGACTGAGCATTTTGAGGATGGATTGCTGTAGGGTCGTTCCGCGGACGATGGAGTCGTCGACGCATACCAGTACATCCCCTGGACGCACAATGCCGTAGGTGATGTCATAGACGTGTGACACGAGTTGGGCACGCGCTTTCTCCTGAGTAATAAAGGTGCGCAGTTTGATATCCTTGTGGGCAATTTTCTCACCTTGGGGCCAATTATTCATAATCAGCTCATCTAGCAGCGATTCATTCAAATGCCCTTGTTTGCTGGCTTCGAGGATTGCGGTTTTCACTTCCGCCCGGCGATAGCTGCGCAAGCCATCCATCATCCCGTGGTAGGCTACCTCGGCGGTATTGGGAATGAAGCTGAAAACACTATTGCCGAAATCGCCATCTATGGCATCCACAATCAAATCCACCAGTGCCGCCCCGAGGGCCTTGCGTTCGCGATAGATTTCCGGATCGTTGCCACGGGAGAAATAGATGCGCTCAAACGAGCAAGGGGTGATTGGACGCGAGGCGGTGAAGGGTTGCAGGCTGAAGGCGCCGTTGTTTTTGATGACAGCCGCATGACCCGGTATCAGCTCGTGAACGGCTTCCTCTGGCTGATTGAAAATGGTCATCAATGCGACGCGCTCGGAAGCAAATGCGATAACCTCATCGTTTTGTATGTAATGGCAGGGACGAATACCGTTGGCGTCGCGCATCACAAATACATCGCCGTTGCCGATGATACCGGCAATGGCAAAGCCGCCGTCCCAATTGTCGGCAGATTTGCGCAGGATGCGCAAGGGATCGAGTTCACGGCTTATGATAGCGGGGATTTCAGGTCCAGGCACATTGGCGTCACGCATGCGGCGGTAGATGGCAGCGTGTGCTTCGTCAAAGTGGAAGCCCAGTTCCTCAATCAATGCCTTGGTGTCGGTGCCGAAAATCGGGTGCTGACCGCGGTTGATCAGCTCTTGGTTCAACGATTTTTCGTTGGTGATGGTGAAGTTGCCTGCCAGCATTAAACTGCGCGTCGGCCAGTTGGATTGGCGCACAAAAGGGTGGCAGGTGGCAGACTCATAAGAGCCGGAGGTTCCGTATCGCAGGTGTCCCATTAACAACTCGCCGCCAAAGTCGAAATGTTCCTTAACCGTATTGGGGAACTCAGGAAAAATAATACCTTTATCGACCTTGCGCTGATAGCGCTTGAGTTGGTCGCCGAAGATTCTTGCCAGCGGATTGGGTTTGATGGAACGCTCGCGGAACATGTAGGGCTGTCCTGGTGGCACACCAAGCTTGACACAGCCGATACCGGCGCCGTCCTGGCCGCGGTTGTGCTGCTTTTCCATCAGTAGGAACAGTTGATTGTAGCCGTAAAGGGGGCTGCCATATTTTTCCACGTAATACTCCAGAGGTTTGAGGAGGCGGATTAAGGCAATGCCACATTCGTGTTGGATCGATTCGCTCATGTAGATGGGATCTGCAGTAAGATGTGTAAAGGGTGCTTAGTCAACGCGTGTATCGAGACTGATTCGGCTGAGGTTGGCTTTTTTGATGAGATCCATTAGCCGGATCACTTGTTGGTAGGGGAGGGAAGCGTCTGCGCGAATATTGAGAACGGGGGGATCGGATTCCATGGCGGTAAGCTCCAGACGTTGTTCCAGCTCACTCATGGACACTTGATCATCTCCCCAAAAATACTCGCCATCGCGGTTAATGGAAATGCTTTGGAAGCGGTCGCGACGGTCTACCTGTGGACTCGCCGACTCCAGTGGCAGGTTGATGGCAATGGTCTGCTCCAGCAGGGGTGTGGTAATCATGAAGATAATCAACAGAGCAAACGCCAAATCGATCAACGGAGTAACGTTGATCTCGGATACGGCGGAAAGGGTTTCCTTGCGATGAAATTTACGTGCCATGATAGATCAATCCATCATTCGTCATCGAGGATGGCGGCAGATTGCGCTTCCAACTCAATGCGATCTGCCAGCATACTGGCAAAATTTTCCAATTCCACGATAGCAGTTTTTACGGATTGCAGCAAAAAATTGTAACCAACGACCGATGGGATAGCGACCAACAGTCCGGCTACGGTTGTCAACAAAGCACCTGAAACGCCTGGTGCCAAGCTTTGGAGGGTTGCACCACTACTGCCAACCAGGCCGCCAAAGGCATCCATAACACCCCATACGGTTCCCAGCAAACCGAGGAAGGGGGCACCGGTAACGATGGAACCGAGAATGACCATTTTGGCCTCATAGCGAACGGTCTGTCCGGCAACCGCCCGTTGCAGTGCGTTCTCTACGTGCCCCATGCGCAGGGTGGCACGCTGGATGTCGGCACTGGCGGATTGTCCACCATAGCGGTGAAAGGCAGTCAGTGCCTCCCAGGTCAGCAGGGCGTAGGGGCAGGAGCGCTTGGAGAGTGATTCCGGATCACGTTCCAGCAGTCGTCCCTCGCGGCTGATACGACTTTCAAAGCGCCGGTTGCGTAGTAGCATGTCTTTAAGCTCCATCCACTTGGACAACATGATCAACCACGCGATCACACTGCAGATGGCCAGCACAAAGATAATGACCTTGCCCGCGAGATTGGACTGAGCGAAGTAGGTGAAGACCCCTCCTCCAGAACCGGTGGCAAAGATAAAGAGGGACATACAACTGAAATTCATAATTGGATAAAGGAATCGTGGAAAAAGACTTAAAAGACAACTCAAACAAGTCATCTGCCCGGGGGTCAAGATTCAACACGCGGCTGAGCTGAAAAGTTGGCTGGATCAGCTCTCGGATCGTCGTATCACCAGCCAGTGGATTACGTTTCCCTGATCAAGCTCCATCGTTGCCGCGGGGGTCGAGGATATCGCGCAGGGCATCGCCCAAAAAGTTAAGCGTTAGCAGAGTGGTGGCAAAAAAAAGAGCGGGGAACAGTAGCATCCATGGATACACATCCAGTCGCTCGGCACCCTCTTTTATCAGAGATCCCCAGGAGCTCATTGGTGGTTGCACGCCGAGGCCGAGAAAGCTCAATACCGACTCCAGCAACATCACTGCGGGTATGGTCAGGGTGGTATAAACGATGACGGGCGCCAGTAGATTTGGCAGCAGATGACGCAGGAATATGCGCGGCACTTTGGCGCCGCAGGCCCGGGCGGCCTCGACAAAGGCCTGTTGCTTGAGTCGGCGTACCTCACCGCGCACGATCCGTGCCATGGTCAGCCATTCGACCAAGCCAATAGCAATAAATAGCAGCAGCAGGCTGCGCCCCAGGATAACCGTGAGCAAAATAACGATGATGATGAAGGGCAGAGCGTAGAGCACATCGACGAAGCGCATCATCCAGGCATCCAGTCGTCCACCCGCGTAGCCGGCGATCATGCCATAGAGCAAGCCGACACCGAGAGCGACCAAGCTGGCGGCAAAGCCAACCGCGATTGAAATGCGGCCACCATACAGCGTGCGCACCCACAGGTCGCGTCCGAGAGTATCGGTGCCGAACCAGTGGTTTGCTGAGGGCGGGGTTGCGCCGATACTGAGGTCACCATCGGCGAAGGATTGGCTGGCGAAAAGCGGTCCCAGCAAGCACAGCAACACAATCAACAGAAACACCGCAAGCGCGATCAGAGCGGTGGGATGGCCGCGCAGGGATTGCCAGCCAAGGCGGGGTGTTGCTTTAACCTTATCGATTGGCATCGCGGGTTTTTGGTTGCAGCCAGGCCTGGATCAGATCGGCCAGCAAGTTAAAGGCGAGGATGAGGGCGGCGTAGAAGAGCACGGTGCCCATTACCATGGTGTAGTCGCGGTTGAGTGCGGCGTTGACAAATTGCGTCCCCAGTCCAGGCAGAAAGAAGATGGTTTCAATCACAAATGAGCCGCTGATCACACCGGCAAAAGCGGGCCCAAGGAAGGTGACCACGGGATAGAGGGCGGTGCGGGTGGCGTGTATGAGGATCACGCGATGCTCGCTGGCACCTTTGGCGCGGGCGGTGCGGATGTAGTCCTGTTGTAACACCTCCAGCATACCGCTGCGGCTCAGGCGGGCAATATACGCGGCGTAAAACAACCCCAGTGTTAGCATTGGCAGGACGCGGTCGCCTGCCGTTGACCAGCCGAGCGGCTGAAACCATCCCAGCCAAGAGCTGAAGACTAGCAGCAGTAGAGGCGCGAGCACAAAGGAAGGCAGGCAAATGCCCAGCAGTGCAAACAGCATCACCGCGCTGTCGCCGATACGGCGATGACACAGAGCCGCAATGATACCTGCCGGAATGCCCAGGGCAAAGGCAACGATCATCGCCAGCAAACCCAGTTCCAGCGAAACGGGAATCCCCTGGGCAATCAGCTCATGCACGTTCCAACCAGGATACTTGAAAGATGGACCCAGATCACCGCGCAACAAGTTGCCGAGAAAGCGCAGGTATTGCAGCGGCAGCGGCTGGTCGAGTCCATAGTGAGCCGCCATCTGCGCGCGAATTTCGTCCGGCACCTCCACCTCCTCATCAAAGGGACCCCCCGGTGCCAGCCGCAGCAGCACGAAGGTGAGTGTTGCTATTACCCAGATGGTGGGGATGGCTTGTGCCAGACGTCGCAACAACAGTTGCCTCATGGTTCATCACTCCCTTCTGTTGCGAAGTAAATGGCTTGCCAGGGATGAAAATCGAGCACGTTGGGGTGACGTCCACGGACGCGTTCATCAATGAGTGTGCTGCGGACGTAGAAGTATAGCGGTATGACAGGGGCCTCTTGCAGCAATAGGGTTTCGGCCTTGCCAAAGAGCAACTTGCGCTCATCCGGATCGCGGCTCGCACGGGCGGCCGCGAGCCACTTTTCGTAATCGTCGTGCGACCAACCGGAGGGATTGTTGCCGCTGGCGCGGGTGAACAATTCGAGGAAGGTGGAGGGGTCGTTGTAATCACCTATCCAACCGGCACGCAGAATTTCAAACCGTCCGGCGCGGCGGCTATCGAGATAAACTTTCCATTCCTCATTGTGCAAGCGCACACGGATACCCAGCTCGCGACGCCACATTTGTTGAATGGCGACTGCAATCTCGCGATGGGATTCACTGGTGTTGAACAACACCTCAACCTCAGGAAAGCCCGTGCCATTGGCAAAGCCGGCCTCAGCCAGTAGTTTGCGCGCACCTTGCGGGTCGAAGGTTTGCTGGTAGGGAGAGGTATAACCCGCTGTCATCGGCGGGGTGAAGTGGAAAGCGGGTTTCTGCCCCGCGCGCAAAATGGTGTCCACAATTGCTTGCCGATCAATGCTCATTGCCAGCGCCCGACGCACCCGCGGATCATTCAACGGTGGCTGCCGCACGTTGAGCGTGTAGTAGTAGGTACCCAGATAGGTGTCGAAGTGGATCGCATCAGCGCGGTTGTTTTGATACCAATCAATTCGGTGAGGAGGAATGGTGTGGGTCAAATGCAGGAAGCCGGAGCGGAAAGCCCGTTCCTCGGTATCCATACTGGCGATGGGGAAGAAGCGGATGGCGTTGAGGCGGGTAGCCTCGGCCTCGCGAAAATGGGGATTGCGTGTGACTTCGACCAGAGCGTTTAAGCGCCACTCGCTGAGTTGAAAGGGCCCATTACCAACCAGCTTGCCTGGACGCGTCCAGCGCGACAAGCGGTCGTAACGGTCACCCGCTGCCAAAACGGATGGTGGATGGACGGGATACCAGGCACCATGGGCGAGCAAGTCCAGAAAGTAGGCGAGGGGTTTGTGCAGGCGCAACTCGAGTGTGAGTGGATCGATCACGCGCACCCCCACGCGGGAGAAATCGGTGTTTTCACCGCGGTTGTAGGCCGCGGCACCCGCCAGCGGATGCAGCATCTTGGCGTAGCTGCTGCCGAGTCTTGGATTGAGCATGCGCTCAAAGGAAAAAAGAAAATCGCTGGCGGTTACCGGATCGCCATTCGACCAGCGTGCGTTTGGATCGAGCGTAAAGGTGTAAATCTTGCCATCGTCAGAGATCGTCCACGATTGAGCCACTGCCGGGCGCACGCTCAGGTCGCGTCCATCGCGGGTCACCAGGCCCTCGAACAGCGCCCGTAGGATTTCGTGTTCGGTCACTCCCACCGCCAGGTGTGGATCCAGCGTCGCCGGTTCGGTGCCATTGCCGACCAGTAAAATGCCATCCCTGACTGCGGTATCGACCGGACGTTCCCGTTGACTGCATCCGGATGTCAACAAGCAAAGCGCGAACAAAGCCGTTAGCAGAAAGCGAACACTCATAACATGGGTGCCAATAAATGCACAAAGTCCTCCGCCAGTTTAGAGCGACTGCTAACCACCGCCCGCGGGCTTTTGCCGAAGGGCACGGATTGTTTGACGATGTTGTCGGTCCAATCGGTTAATATGCGAATGTCCTCTTTGCTATAGTGAAAAAGTCCAATTTCGAAATTCACAAACAGCGAGCGCATATCGATGTTGGCTGAACCCAGCAT
>SKFT01000073.1 GCA_007117865.1 Puniceicoccaceae bacterium
CCATCAGGTCCGAGCGATGTGCTCCAATCCATGCCAACATCCTTGCCATCGTTCAAACGCACTTCGACAAATTTAGATTGAATCATGACCTGAGGATTAGGACGGTCCAAACGTGTGATAATGTCCTCGATTTGCTTCATCCGGGTAGGACGCTCGGTAATCACCAGCGCATTAGTCCGCCGGTCGACCTGGATTCTGCCACCGGCAGCAGAATCTATAAGTGGTTGGATGGATGTCGTCAACTCGTTGGCGCGGGCATAGTTAATCATGTAAACCCGGGTATCAACCGGTTCCTGAGCCAATTCGGCCTTAGAACGAATTCGAATGATGTTGCGGTCAGCCACATGGGTGAATCCCAATGGATCCAACACTACTTCAAAAACCTGCGGCCAAGTCACATTTCGCAGCTTCAACGAAGTCCGTCCCTGCAAGGTGTCGGGAATGACCAGGTTTAAATCGAACAACTCCGCCACATTGCGCAGAATCGTGCGCACATCCTCATCGGGAAAATCAACCGATATCGTTTCCGCCTCCCCCATATCCTGACGGCTAGCGCGCTGAGCCGCTCGGGTTTCGCTGCGCTCTAAAACTGATACCTGGGTTTCCATACCGCTCTCGATCATTGCTCCCTCAATTGCGGGTGCAGGAATGTCGACAACTTGAGTCGCTTCCTCTCCAGTCTCTACAAGCACTATCGGAGGCAGTACAATTTCCCCGGCATGTAGCCGGAATACACTAAGGCCAATGGCCAACAGGGTAAGGATTGCTAGGATGATTAGTCTGTTTTTCATATGTTTTTTTAGGTGGATGTTAATTTCAAAAAGGTCAAGGATCACGATTGGGCGCGGCTTCATCCGCTGGGGTCAACCGTGCGCCGCCCCTAGCGCCAGTTGCCATCGGCAAGGCAATTCGACTTTCGCCAAGGCCCAGCACCAGTCCCGTGGGAGATATGGAAATAATATCAATGATGAATGCTTCGTCACTCAGCGTTGGAATGCGCACCGGCAGACGATTGCCAGTGCGTAACAGCTCCCCGCCCGAGAGTTGCACGAAATAATTGCCCGCCCGCTCCAGCGATCCAGTTATGCGGACTGACAACGTAGCGGCAATCTGGGCCAGCACTTCTTGCTCGCTGAAACTGGGCTCGGGTTCCGGCTCCGGCACCTCAATATCTGGCTTAACCGGCGCAGGACGACTCTCGTATAAAAAGGGATTCGGCAAATCGCCCAGCAATTTGATAAATTGCGAATCGTCGCGATTCAAAATACGCTCTGCCACACTCAAAACCGTTAAGCGATTATCAATCGATAAGACAGTGTCCGCGCGCACATTTAATTGAAATTCCGCCATCGGAACCGCCACAACCAACGAGTGGCAGGAGAACCAACTAACGATAATCAAAAGATTCCTAAAAAGGCGTATGTTCATGTTGTCTTACGCGCTAAAACGCGAACGGTCAATCCAAGGGTGTACAAAGAAGCATGGTTGGCATCCACACCGCGGCGTGTGGCGGGCTGAAGGTCCCATCGATTAGGAGCGATAAAAGCATCCACTGAGTGCAGTTTATGCATAAAACCGAGCAGCGAGGCAAAATCGCCTTCAACCACCAGCACAAACTCAACCGAGGCATAATGACTGGAATTGCTGCCCGCCTGATAAGAACCTTGACGGGCCTGGACCACGCGTACATTCGCATCACGCTCCAATTGATAAAAAAAGTTGGTATTCAGTGCCCGCGCATCGGGATCAAATAACTGAGTCTCCATCTGCTGCAACGACGCCTCCAACTGCTCCACTTGCTCCTGTAAACCATGTGCATGGCGCACATTGGCATCCATTACCGCTATTTGACGCGTCATTGACTGCCAGCGGACTTCCTGCTCGGCAATTGTCGAACTGCGAACATAGGCAATCCCTAGCATCAGAATAGCCACGAAGCCAGCCATGATTGCTATGCCGTGACTCTTTGTAAAACTACGGTTTATTAAAGCTTTCATGACGGCGGCAATAAGCGTATTTCTATGGCAAAGGGAAATGTGCCGGCATCAGTCCGTGGCTGGACCGATTCGGTAACGTCAACCCTGTAAGTACCGTTGGCATAAGAAAAATCCGCCAGCAGGGTCTTTAGTTGGTCGAGAATATTCAACTCGCGCACATCGCCTCGCAATTGGATGGTATAGGAGGGCAAATTGGAATGCCGCGTTGGTGCGGCGCCACGCGCTCGCGTGCGCGGCGGGGGCGGAGCAGGAATCACTTGGTAGGAAATCTGCCGGAAAACCATGTCGCGAGGGCGCGTCATCGCCAACTCTGCTAAAAATAAATGATGGACAAAGGGTGCCTGATAGTGAGTTTTGATTTCTTCAACCTTGCGGGCGCTATCGATAAACCGCTTATTCCAGGCAAGAGATTCACGGTTGCCCGCTTGACCAGATTGCAAACGCTGATCCAACAACTGCATAGATTCATTCAATGTCCGCAAAGTATACTCGCGCTGGGCAACAACAAAACAAGCAGCAATCAGTAAAGCAATAGCAGCAAAATTAATCAGGAAGTGGGTGCGCACAACTTTAATGTCGGGCAGCTCCTCAGTAATCCTAAAGTTAGTTCGCCACCTTGGAACTGTCTGCGATTTCTTCCTGTTTATCAGTTGTTTCATTGCTTTCTTTTGGCTGCGCTGAGTATTCACTCGCAGCATACTGGGCCATCAACCCAAACAAACCCATCCAGCGCGGACCACGATTGGTAAGATCCACCCCATCATCGACCTCAATATTGAGCATGCGCAGCCAGCTTAAATAATTCATACGCAATGGCTGTAAGCCCAATGAAGTCGCAAGGGTTTGCCCAATCCATGCCAAATTGCGGGGTAAGAGGCTCACAAAACAATGCTCCACCAACTGACCCGTACGCACTTCATAGGAACCCGTCAATGCTTGAACCTCACGGATCACTTCCGCCAGGAGCTTGGGTCCAAGATCCGTGAAATCGAAGGTATTGCTAAAAAATAGCCGTTGTGCGGACGAGGCATCCTTTAAACTCAACTCCTCCTGCAAATGCGGGAAAATACTCTCTATGCCGCGCTGGATTTTAATCGATTCTTCCAACTTGCCTTCATGTAAAATGAATAGCACTGCTCCATGAATCCCTAACTCCAAAAATAAAATGGGTTCTTTTATTGAACAAGTCGCCGCATAATGGAGCACGGCCCCAATTGTTGACAGAGTACTCAGCTCCAACCGCGTCGGGTAAACACCTTTGTCCAAAAGAGATGTCTGAATAGACAAAAAGGAATCGCGCGGGGCTCCGCAAAAAATGAAGCGCCTGTGGCCGCTGGCAGAAAAATCATAACGATCACCAGAATCGGCTAAAAAGATATCTATATCGTAAATACTGGGATCAATCGCATACTTGGTCTTTAGTACCTCCTCAAAGTAACTGGGATCCTTGACCTTAGCCATACTCTCCAGTTCGTGCAGAAAAACAAAACCCTTTGGCGGATGAACCCCACAAATTGCCTGTAAATACGGATTGCTGCCAAAGTCTGCCAGGCCACCAAATAACGCCGCTCCCGTCGCACCGCCATCCAGTGGCAATTCACCCATTGCTTCTATCGTAAAGGGTGGTTGCGGGGAGGACGTGCGGGCTACCAAGAATGAAAATTCTGATTGCTCGATATAAATGCCTTTGCGTTTTTTGCCAAACACTGGCCTCAAACAATGCGGATAATTGATCGCGCGCAAGCGAAAAACCCTTACTAACAATTCTGGAGCAACATTTTACAATTTTCAAACATAGTTCCACGCTATACGACAAGACACTCAGCTCTACAGTGCACGAACCAATGTAACAACGTTTTCAATGTGGCGTGTCTGCGGGAACAGGTCAAAGGGCTGGATGGCCGTAACGTCATAACCCGCCGCAACGAAATCAACCATATCCCGCGCCTGTGTCGCAGGATCACAGGACACATAGACGATGCGCAAGGGCGCAAAAGCAATCAATTGACGCCTGAATTCCTCATCGCAACCCTTTCGCGGTGGATCAATAATTACCGCGGTATTCCCACCTTCAAGCGGCACACGGGAAAATATGGCAGCTGCATCGTTGAGCTCTACACGCACATTCTTACAGCCATTTAGCTCTGCGTTAACACGGGCATAGTTGACTGATGCTTCGCTAATTTCAACACCCACCACCTTTTCAAAGTGAGCAGCCGCATGAATCGCAAACAAACCTCCACCGCAATACGCATCAATCAAATTTGCCACTCCATCGCCCTGGGCCGCTTCCATGACATGCTCCACCAATGCTGGCAGTATAAAAGGATTGTTCTGAAAAAATTCACCCGCTTTGAACTGAAAGATATGCGCTCCCACTTTTTCAGACACAATTCGCTTGGGATCCGTTACCACCCCCTCCAAAGCTTCGCGCAACAACAATGTACCCCCCCTTTTGCGCCGCTGAACGCCCCCCGCGCGCCGCGCATCCTCGCGGGCTTTTGGCAATGCGGCGTTGATTGCATCTGTCGCGATGGGGCACGCCTCGACGTCCACAATCGCTGATCGCGCACCCTGCCGCAAAAAGCCTATCGGCTGATTGCCGCGCTTATCAGGCTTTTGGTAATGTGGCGTGATCTTGGATCGATAACCATAGATGCGGGGTGAAGTGATTGGCGGAGCGACCGTGAAGTGAACACCCCCAATCCGCTCCATCAGCTCCTTTACCTGCCGCCGCTTCCACTCTAGTTGCTCAAGATAGTTCAAATGCTGATACTGGCATCCCCCACAGGTTTGAAACAGTGGACATTCCGGCTCAACCCGCTCTGGCGAAGCCTCCAAAACCTCCAGTAAATCCGCCTCGGAATAATTGCTGTAATTCCGAAAAATACGCACCTTCACCCGCTCACGGGGCAAAGCAAATGGCACCATAACGACCCAGCCATCAAAGCGACCAACGCCCATACCAAGATTGGTAAGGTCATCTATCATCATTTCCAGCTCGGCGTGGTAAGCAAATGGGTGCGGATTAAAATTGCGCGGCGGTTCAGGCTTCATGATGAATGAGCATTTACGGCACCACGACAACATTGCCAGAGCAAAGTCACACTTGGGAAACTTTTATTAACGTCGACTAAATCGACGGCGCGACTCCATCACCAGCAATTGCGTTGAGCTGACCAATAAAAACGAAAAAGCAAAGAGATACGAAGGACTTTGGAAAATAAACTCGATAAAAGCATGCCCCACCGCAGCCAATACCCCGGCATAAATCATCGCAACCGCCAGAAAAAATCGCCAACCAGCCCAAAGCAACCACCCCAGCCAAAACAATCCCAATGCCACCAACATGGCACAACCAATGACCCCATATTCCGCCAATGATTGTGCCAAATCGTTGTGGGCATAGCGAAAAAATTTCATCCCTGAACCACCCCTGACGGGATGATAGGTGCGATAGAAAATCTCAGGATAGTTCTGCTGAAAGGTCGGAAAAACATAGCGAAAACTACCTGCGCCCCACCCTGTCAGTATCCGCTTTTCTGCCATGTCCATCGTCGCCCGGGTGGCAATACGTCTTACGTCACTATCCATTTCCTCAAGATTGATTTGGTCAAATCGATCACGCAATGACTCCCAGTCCACGTAACGAACCGACGACCAGCTGCCACCAGCCAACAAGGCGACCACCAGCAAGCTGACAATCCAGTTTTCCCGCGCTTGGTGGTTGAAAATAAACCGCAAAAATAACAAAAGCAGAAATGTCGCCAAAATGGCACTTGCTGCAAGAAAACCACCTCGCGACAGAGACATCGCCACCGAAGCATAGATTAAACTCAGAAAACAAAAAAACAAAAGGTGCGGACCCGATCCGCGCTCCTCCAATAAGGTGCGCCGAGCATGATAAAAAAATAAAAACGCCGCGGCACATAGCACCAAATTCAAATACCCTGCTGCTTGATTGCGGTAAAAGAAACTACCCCAAAAGTTCTGGTTTTCGGACGGGAAACGCCAAAGCACCGCTTCTGCGCCAGTGAAAAATTGCAACATTCCCACGATTGCCATACCCACTCCACTGAATACAAACAACCACAACACGGCCACCGCCGATTGCCGCCGCCGCAATCCCACCCAAAGCCCGTGGACGAATGCCCCAGCGCCAGCCATAAGCACGAACACTCGCCAGCCATTCATCGGATTATAGTCCGCCTTAAACCCTGATGGTAAAGCGGCAAAACGAGGATCCACAGCCTCAATCCACCAATGGCTGCCGATACGCACCTGCTCCCAACTGTGATTCAGGTTTTGCAAGGCAATATAGCCAAGGAACAATAATGTTAGCCAAAAACTGGGTAACGCGAGTAATCGAAGCAAATTACGGAGATTCCCATGCTCACCATCCGAACCATTGCACACCCTGGGCAAGGGAATGATGGCCAACAACAAGGTAATCCCCCCCATGATAGCCATGGCATGCAGCGAATTGGTCGGAATACCCCCCAGGCCCCATGATAAGTAAACGACCGTAGTGCCACCCGAGATTAACACCGCCCATTCACGCCAGGCAACACCAGGCTTGCGCTGAACGTTTGAATGCCTGCTGTCCCGGGCTTTGGCCCGCTCGATCGTCTCACTCATGATATTTTCATTTATCAGCAACGGTTGGCTGATAAGCATCGTGTAATCGCAACAATCCCACCACCTGCAAGCGTTCACCCCTAACCACCGGCAAAACGGAAATTTGCGAGGTCCGCTCTTCCATTACTCGCAAGGCATCTCCCAGCAAACGCTCCGGGGTTATGTAAATAGGCGAACGGGTCATCCATTGCTCCACTTTCTGTTGCAAAATATTCACCTCAGCTGCTAACAGTCGACGAATATCGCCATCTGTTAGAATTCCCAGCAAGTGCCCTTCCCGGTTAACGACACAGGCTGCCCCCAGCGGTGAGCGCGTCATCGAAATCACTACTTCCCGCAAGTTTTCACCAGGCTGCACGCATGCTACCTTTTCCAATGGCTGCATCACTGCCTCCACCGATAGCAATAAATTGCGACCCAATTGCCCCCCGGGATGATAATTGGCAAACTCCTCACGCGTAAAGCCACGTATCTCCGCCACGGTCGACGCCAGAGCATCTCCCAGCGCCAACATTACCGTAGACGAGGCCGTCGGCATCAACCCAAGTGGATCAGCTTCTCGCTGAACTGACGCATCCAGCACAATATCCGCATCCTCAGCCACCGGTGAATCAATATTGCCAACAATCGCAATCACTGGCGAATGCATTTTCTTAAAAACCGGCAACAGGCGAACCACTTCCTGGGTACTGCCACTTTTGCTAAAAACCAAAGTTGGATCGCCAGGCTGAAAAACACCTAAATCACCATGTATCGCCTCTGCCGCGTGCAAAAAAACCGCAGGCACACCACAACTAGAAAAAGTCGCGGCTAACTTACGGGCAATATGGCCCGATTTGCCCACACCACAAAGGACGAGTTTTGAACCGGCCTCCGCGATTAGATTCACCGCCCGGATAAACTCCTCATCTAAACGATCTGCGACCGAATTGACCGCATCCGCTTCAAATCGCATTACGCGCTGACCTGTTTGGAGTATGTGTGAAGCTTTATTTTCCATTAAAACACACCTTGTCCGGCAAATCATATTCAGGCAAAGCAATTTTTCTCCTGTAATTTGCATCCGCAAGACTTTTGATATAATCTACACTTTCAAATTATTATGACCCAACCAGCCATTAACACGCCTGCACCCAATTTTCGTGCAAAAAACCAAGACAATAAAGAGCTCTCACTTGCCGACTTTAAGGGCAAAAACGTAGTTCTTTACTTTTATCCCAAGGATGACACACCCGGCTGCACCACCCAAGCTTGCGGTTTACGGGATAGCTTTGATGAAATTTTAAAAACGGGTGCCATGGTAATAGGCATCAGTCCGGATTCACCCGCATCACACCGCAAGTTCATTGAAAAATACGGCCTCCCCTTCGACCTGCTTGCCGACGAAGACCATGCTATCTCCAAAGCCTACGGGGTCTGGGTCGAAAAATCCATGTATGGTAAACGCTACTTTGGTATAGAACGCTCCACCTTCATCATTGGCCCAAACGGAGACACTACCCACATCTTCCCAAAGGTAAAACCAGCGGCTCATTCCGATCAAGTGCTCGAGGCGTTGGCTCAATGAATCATTGATCGATACTCAAGCCCCTACGTTTGCCATTCATCTGCCACTGAACAGACACTTGCCCCCGCAAGCGCCTGTTGAG
>SKFT01000079.1 GCA_007117865.1 Puniceicoccaceae bacterium
AACCATGGCGAACTGCGCATCGGTAGTGGCACTGCCTTAATGGAAACAACAGCCGCTGCCACCCGCATTTGGCTATTGGATGGCAGCGCCCGCTTTACGCCCACTGATGGCGAGTTGATATTTTTATCTGCCGGCACCAGCTATCACCAGCACAGCGACAGGGCGCCCTTGCGCTTTAACTTTACCGAAGCTGAATTGGAAGAAAACATCCCCAAATTGCAGCAAGCGGCTATGCGTGGCTTTAACCGACTGGCAATAGTTTCGCCCGCTGAAGAAGGACTTAGCCCAACCGAGCGCCGTCATCCCAACCTGCCGCGTCCCCGCATCGTACAGCCCACCCCATGAGCATTCCTAGCCATAACGAAGCCGCAACGCTATCGGCCTTTCTTCCGCAGAACTTTTCCGCTCAGCCCATTGCCTTGCTGGCGGGCAAGGGTCGCTATCCGGAATTATCCACCGACACGATCCGCGCGCTCGGTCTGCCCCTGCGTCTGGTCGCTTTTGAAGGCGAAACTGCCGATGCCTTATGGAATAGCTTTGCACCGTCCGATCGTGCCCGCATCAAAGTGGGTCAACTGGGCAAGTTGCTCAAATCCCTGCACAAATTGGATTGCCGCTACGCCCTGATGGCGGGACAAATCACACCGCGTCGACTGTTTCGTGGATTGCATCCCGACTTCAAGGCATTGGCCATCCTAAAATCACTGGACGAGCGCAATGCGGAAACCATCTTTGGCGCAATCGCCAGGGAAATGGAAGCGATCGGCGTTCACTTGCTGGATGCCCGTTGCTTTTTGGATGACCATCTGGCGACCATGGGACCCATGACTGCGGGCAAGCGTTTGCCTGAACAACGATTCATTGACCACGGCATACGCATCGCTGAACACGTGGCGGATGCCGATATCGGCCAAGGCGTGGTCGTCCGCAAAGGTACTGTGCTGGCAGTCGAAGCCTTTGAAGGAACCGATCCCATGCTGCAAAGGGCTGGTGGTTTCAAAACCGACGACAAGATTTTTGTCAAAACCGTCAAACGCAATCAGGATTACCGCTTCGACGTGCCAGTGCTGGGGCTTCGCACACTCGAACAAATGAGCGCAGCCCAAATCCACACTGCGGCCGTCGCGGCTGGCTCTACTTTACTACTGGACAAACCCGAGGTAATGCGTATTGCGCGGAAGCGCAAAATCGAGCTATTGGGCTTCGAGGCTTGCAGTAGAGCGAGAGTGCATTAGCTTGCAATATTTTTAAAACACAAACCTATCCACTATCATGTCAGATCGTATCTCAATTGAAACCACACAAGGTTCTATCAGCATCAAGCTATTTCCTGAAGTAGCTCCCAAGACCTGCGAGAACTTCCGCACTCACGTGCAAAATGGTTATTATGACGGCGTTGTTTTTCATCGCATCATAAAAGAATTCATGATTCAGGGTGGCGACCCCACTGGCACGGGTCGCGGCGGCGAATCAATCTGGGGCAAACCGTTTGCCGATGAGTGCAAAGCGGACCTCACTTTTGATCGTCCCTATCTCCTCGCAATGGCCAATGCCGGTCCCGGCACCAATGGTAGCCAGTTTTTCATCACTACAGCCGAGACGCCATGGTTGCACATGCGTCACACTATCTTTGGTGAAGTGGTCGAAGGCACCGCTGTGATTGATTCGCTGGAAGGCGTCGCCACCGATGGTGCCGACCGTCCCCGCGAGACGCAAAAAATAATCTCTGCCAAGGTAGTGCAATAAGGCTTTTGCTACACCTTAGTCCAAGCAAAGCAATGCGGACTTGTGTGAAAGCAAGCGGTTTGACGCACTTGCGGAGCAGTCTAGATGCGAAGATCCTATCGCGTCATTCCCGCCTATGCCAGCACACCGCAGGCCCCGACGGGATTGTCGGAGCTGATGCGATCGTCTGTCTCTGCTTTTAAGACAATGAACCTCAAACAACTTGGCTGGAATGTAAGGCTGGCAACGGCATTTGCTCCACTTGCCAAAAAAGGCTGGCAGCCAGGGCGTATCATACGCGATAATAAAATCACCTTTGGCGTAATCCTTGGCGATGATAGCCGCCATGAAGTCATACTCAGCGGCAAGGTTTACCACGAAGCGGAAACCGATGCCGACTTGCCGGCGGTAGGTGACTGGGTAGCGCTTGAGATCGGGGGTTGCGTTTCGCGCAATATCATCCGCGCACGCTTGCCACGAGGCACCTGCTTTGCCCGCAAGCAACCAGGCAAGTCCAGCGCCTGTCAGTTGATCGCCGCAAATGTCGACCTGGTCGCCGTTGTGACAGATCCCGGCGTCGACTTCAATCCCCGGCGTATGGAACGCTATCTGGCGGTAATTGAACGCTGCCAACTTCGCCCCTTACTGGTGATCAATAAAATTGATGCCTATTCAAAACAAGCAGTGGACGATGCCGTCAACGCACTCTCCCAATTGCTGCCCAGAGCAAGTATTATTACCAGTTCCGCTCATTCAGCCATGGGAGTCCGGACGCTCGAGGCCGCCTTTCAGTCCGGTGAGACAATCGCCTTGGTCGGCTCCAGCGGAGTTGGCAAATCCTCCTTGCTCAACCGCCTGCTGCAACGCGACTGGCAATGGACCGCCGAGGTGAATGCGGTCACAGGCAAGGGTGTGCATACCACCACAGCCCGCGAACTTGCGCCCCTGCCCTCCGGGGCCTTGTTGATTGATAATCCCGGCATCCGCGAACTGCAACTGTGGACCGATGCCGCCAGCTTGCGGGCGAGTTTTGCCGATCTCGACGCCCTCGCCATGGGCTGTCGTTTTCGCGATTGCCGTCACGGTTCCGATCTCGGCTGTGCGATACGCGCTGCAGTGGAAGCGGGCAAAATCGATCCCGCCCGCTATCAAAACTATCTCAAGTTGGAAGAAGAAATCAAAGAGCTGCAAAAGCAATCGCGCAAGCGAAAGCTCAAGCTGCATTGATGGGACTTGCGGCAGGACCCTGCGTAGTTTAAAAAGCAAGGAAGGGTCAGCCAGCTCAACTGCTAGATTCTGTGCTCCCCAAGGCTGCTGCTAGAGAAACCTACAGGGAGTGACAACTTTTCCAATCACAACATGGATTGACAATTCTTACTAAGTAAAACATGAATAGAAAGGTAAATTGACGTAAAAACTGAACGATAGGCATGAGCAGAATAGGACAGCAAAACGACCCAACTGAAGGGCTAATGCCCGGCATGCTTTTGCTGGCACATCCTAGCTTGCGGGACCCTCATTTTGCCCGTGCCGTGATACTCCTTACCGCCTATGATCCAGACCAAGGGGCGATGGGAGTGGTTTTTAACCAGCCCATGCAGCAACCGCTGGGATCAATATTGCACCCATTAGCGGAATCCACACTCGGCGAGGTTCCGCTATATCGGGGGGGTCCAGTCGACCCTGAGCAGTTGGTCCTTTCCGCCTGGCGCTGGGATTTAGACAGACGCGCACACTTTCAGCTCTACTTCGGCATCACCGCCGAGCGGGCACAAACCCTAAGCAGTGGACACAAACCCTTCCACCTGCGTGCCTTCCTCGGCTATGCAGGTTGGGGAGAGGGTCAACTCGAAGCGGAAGTAGAAGAGGGCTCCTGGGTCTGCCTACCCATTCAACCCGGACTCGAAACTGCCGACGGCGATCAGCTCTGGAAATCCCTCGTCTGCACCAGCGACCCGCGCTACCGCATCCTCTGCGACGAACCAGAGGATCCATCGCTCAATTAAGAGATCTAGCGTGCTATCGAATGCATTCATGTATTTCAAAACCGAGGGCTAATAATTGGTTGCATAGTGTTGAATAGGATACGCGTTCCTGTTCGAGGCGGAGCTTGGGGGCGATGCGGTTGTATTTGAGATCGTCATACAGGGCGGCTTCTTTCCGCTCCAGTCGGGAGAGGGTCGCGGTTGATGGACTGGGTTCGGTGCCCCAGAAGGTGCGATGGGCGAGCAGGGTTGCGCGGTCCATGAGGAAAGATTCGGCGAACGGAAAGACGCGGCGCAGCTCGTTGAGAACGGCGAAGCCATGGGTGTCGATATCGCCCCAGTAGAGGATGCGACATCCTGCCATCCAGGCGGCATAGCTGAGGGCGGCAAAGCCGTAACCCGCACCGAAGATTATCCAACTGCCCTCAATCTCCGGAAAGGCGAGATAGTTGATTTCGTTTTCGGTGATGAAAATCACTTTGGGCAGCTCCTTTGCCGCGGCTCGGATATCGGCAAAGGTGCCGATATTCAGAGTAATGTCGGGATGGCCCGACATACCGAGGGGATTGTGTTTCGGGTCGAGCACGCGAAAGCGGATCCGCTCCGGCTTTTCACGAAAGCCATAGCGGCGGCAAAAGCCGTTGACTCCGGAGAACTGGTCATCGATGAGATGGGACGGCAAACCCAGGTCGAAGAGCTCGCTGAGCACGCCACGGTGTGCCTCAATGAACTTCGTGTCGATGCCCGGCAGATCGACCAGCCGCAGATAGACTTCGGGACGCGGGTAGCGCCTGATCCAATCGACCAGGTCGAGGTAGCGGTTCCATTCACCGTAAGCTGCGAGCGCGGCGTGGGGACGTTTTTGTATCCAGGCAAGGAGTTCGGGGCGGCGCTGTTGGGTTGTTTTGACGATTTGATTGAACTGTTGCCATGCTGGCGTTTTGCCGATCAGGGCAACGGCATCTTCGGCGGTATCGACCCAAGCCTCAGCGGGGTAAGTGTTGGTGCCGGTGACCCGGTGGCGCACCTCGCGGGAAATCCAGCGGATGCCTCTCATGCCGGACAGAGCCGCGCACCAAGCGCGCACGTCATCAAAGGCGTGTGTCAGGTCGCTTGACGTGGGGGTCTTAAGGGTGAGGCGCTTGGGGAAGAGGGCTTCCTCCGGAAACACGGATCTCAGGATGAGCCCCCGTTCCCAGAGGCGGTTCACCTGCTTGGTCAGGTCTTTGGTAGTCGTCCAGTTCATCACGCAAAATCGGCTTTTTTGCGCCGGTATTCCTCAATTGTCAGATTGCGGAGTTTGGAGGCTTTGCCGTCTTCGTTGTGGACAAAGCCGACGTTGGCAACGAAGGGCTCAATGATGTGAATCTTTTGCAAGGGCGTGACGACCAAAAGCTGGAGGTTTAGCTTGGCGAAGAGTTGCAGTCCGTATTCGGCGGATTCATCGGAGCCGCGACCGAAGGCTTCGTCGATGACCACAAAGCGAAAGGAGCGGGAGCGCACCGCGTTCCACTCCAAGCCGAATTGGTAAGCGAGGCTGGCGGCCAGGATGGTGTAGGCGAGCTTCTCCTTTTGTCCGCCGGATTTGCCACCGGAGTCGGAGTAGTGCTCGTGTTCGGCATCGTCTTCGCGCCAGCGCTCGCTGGCAGCGAAGGTGAACCAGTTGCGCACATCCGTAACCTTCGTGGTCCAGCGCCGGTCCAGATCCGTTTGCCCCTCGCGACCACGAAAGCGCTCAACGATTGCTCGGACCTGGAGAAATTTGGTTTCCGAGTATTGCTCATTCCCCGAGCCAGTCAGCGCTCCCTCGGTGCAGGCCCGCAGGTCGGACTGGAAATCGCGAATGTCGGCGTCGGTGGCCGCTTGAATTTCGATCTTGATATAGCGGCCCGGATTGAAGTCGATCTCCGTCAACGATGTATTGATGTGGGCAATACGATCCTTGATCGACTCGCGTTCGCGGGCGAGTTGCGACTGGAAGTTGGCGATTTCACGGATGGTGTTGACGTTGAGCAGTTCCTTGAAACGCGCCTCGAATCGCGGGAGGTCGTCGGATTGAAGGCGTTGCAACATTGCTTCATATTCGGGCGCGGCGGCGAGGTTGACGTCTATCTCGGCGGTTTCGAGCGGGAACTGTTTTCGAAAGTCGGACATCGCGCGGATGATATTTTCCGCCAGCCGCTCAATGCGTTTCCTTTCCGCGTCGATCTTGCCTTGCAGCCATACCCGCACATCGGTCTGCTGGTTGTCGCAGGATTCGATGGTGAGTTCGCGCCCGTCCATCGCTTCCAGGCGGATGGCTTCGAGGCGTTCGCTTGTCGTGGTGGATGGGGAGATGGCTGGATCGTTGAGGATCGCCTCGGCTTCCCGCTTGCGGTCCTCGTCCTGAGTGAGGCGCTCGTTTGTTCGCGCGAGATCGTCCTTCTTTTTGTCGAGTTTGTCCTCGGCCTCCTTGAGCGTCGCTTCCGCTTGCGTCAAGTCGTCGCGCAACTGGCGCAAGATATCCGAAGCGCTTTCCAGCCGTTGTCTTTCCGTTTCGAGGTTGGCGATTTCGGCGGCGAGGTTCCCCCAGTCCAGCTCGGTGTAGTCCCTGAATTCTTCGAGCTTGGATATGATGGAGGTGCGCTCCTGAAGCGCTTTTTGAGCTTGCTGGATTTCGCTGATGCTTTTGGCGATGTGGGCGATGCTTGTTTCCAAGCGGCTCTTCTGCTTTTCCAACTCTGCGATTTTGGCCTCGTTGGACCAGCCGAGGATGTAGCGTTTGCGGTCGTCCAGGCGGTGGCGGTCGTCCTTCTCGTGACGCTGTCCGCCCGACTTGATCTGGCCCTGACGGGTGATCGCCTCCTTCTCGCGGCGGAATTGCTCCTGGGTCTGGCAGCAGGCATAGTCGAAGCGCCGGGCCAGCTTGTCCTCAAGCCAATTGTAGTGGGGCGAGTCCGACTTGATGCTCAATTTGCGAACGAGGGAATGCGGGTGGAGTTCGGGCACCGGTGCTGCGGCCCGCTGCCGGACGCGGAAGTAAACGAGGCGTCCGCCGAGGTGGGTGCGGTCGACCCAGTCGGCGACCCGTGCGTAGGCGTCGTCGGGCACGATCATGGACAAGCCGAAGTTGTGCAGCACGCGCTCGGCAGCACCCTCCCAGTCGCGGGCCTCATCGCGGACCTGGAGCAGCTCGCCAACAAATGGAAGATCCGCCGGATCGAGGTTTTCCTCGTGGCAGAGGAGTGCGCGGATTTCGATTTGGCGACGGTCGATGTTGCTGCGCCGCGCCTTCAGGCTCTCCAATTCTTTCGCCAGCTCGGAGTGCTCATCCTGCTGCTGCCGGAAGGCGACGCTTTGCTCGGTCAGTTCGTTTTGCAAGCGGGTTGCGTCGTCGCTGGCCACCTCCCTCTGTTGCAAGATATGGTTGCGCTGTTCGTGGAAGCTGGCCGCGTCTTTGGCGGGCTTTTCACCGAGTTTGGCGACCCAATAACCGTAGCGTTTTGCATTTTCCTGCCGCCGGTTGCGCTCGCTCGACTTATCGTGAATGAGCCGTGCGAGTTCCTCAATTCGCTCGCCTCCGTTCGCGGCGATGGCGGACTTGATTCCGACGATGCTTTGCGCCGCATCGTCTTTTTTTTGCCTGAGCATCTTCACCACCCCTTCGAGCTTTTGGCGCTCTTCGTTGAGCCGTTGGATCCGTTGCTCCAGCAGGCCGATCTTCAGTTGCGAGAAATGGGCCTTCAAGCCGTCGCGGCAATCGGTGAGTTCGCGCTCGGCTTCGCTGATCTCCCGATGACGCTGGCAATCGCTCACCAGTGGCGTCAACAGCCCGACCTGCCGCTTGGCCCGTAGGACCGCCTCGTGGGCGCGGTTGAGGTCATCGAAATGAACAATGAGGGCCTTGATTCGGGCTTCGACCTCAGTCGGTTCGAGCATGTGCAGGCGCACAAAGTCGGTCAGGTTGCCAACGGACTTCATCGACACGGTCTGGTGAAACAGCTCCAGCGCTTGCTCGTTGTTGATTCCGAAACGGCGGCAGAGCCAGGCTCCGTAGGGTGGGTAGGTGTCGAAAAGTTCGGCCCCGGCGTCGCGCAGTTGTTTTTTCAGTTGGCGGATGTCCGTGCCGAAGCGCGAAAAATCCCCGGCGATGGAAAGCGCTCGCTCCGCGCAGACAAAGAAGCGGGGAGGCTGCCCCTGAGTATCGCCACTCCAGTAAAAAACCTGGGCGAGAGTGATTGTTTGATCGAAGCCGCTGTTTTGGAAAACACCCAAAATCACGGAAAACTGATTCGGATCGCGGAGGGTCACCTGTTTACCGCCGCCGCTGACTTCGTTGCGCTCCGATTTGTAGGCCCCGAGCACATACGAACGCAACGAGCGCTCCTTGTGTCCGGCTCCGGCGGCTTTGTTGTAGGCAACCTTTTGCGCGGGCACGAGGAGGGTGGTGACGGCGTCAACGAGGGTCGATTTTCCCGAGCCGATGTCGCCGGTCAGGAGGCAGTTGCGCCCGTCCAGCCCAAGCGTCCAGACGTGCTTGTCGAAGGTGCCCCAGTTATAGACTTCGAGGCGTTGAAGCCGGAAGCC
>SKFT01000045.1 GCA_007117865.1 Puniceicoccaceae bacterium
CGCTCTTACGAGCGAGGTTACAGGGAGTGCAAATTCGGAACACCGTCCCCGCTCTGACGAGCGAGGTTACAGGGGCGCAGATTCGGTAACCTCGAACGTGAGTTCGGGGGGGCATCGCCCGGAGCAGCCGCGGGCGCCAAAACACCGTCCCCGCTCTGACGAGCGAGGTTACAGGGGGCAGATTCGGTAACCTCGAACGTGAGTTCGGGGGGGCATCGCCCGGAGCAGCCGCGGGCGCCAAAAAACCGTCCCCGCTCTGACGAGCGAGGTTACATTAAAAATTAGCGTTCAATTAGTGGAAATGAGCCTCCGACCTGTAAGCCTACCTTCCGGCACGTAGTCCTACAGGACGGAGTCGGCGCTGGAAGGGAGTCGGCCCAGAAGGCGATTTGACGAGAGCCATGCCCGGAGCGCTTGCTATTTGCAGAAGCGAGCACTAGACTGGGTCATGTTTGAATGGCTCACTGCGTTTTCCGCGCTTTCCTTCTTCGGCTATGGCCTCGGATGCCTGTACTCGCGGCGCATGGTCGATGAATTCGAGCGCTACGGCCTCGTGCGGTTTCGCAAGCTGACCGGGGTGTTGCAGGTATTGGGCGCAAGCGGTCTGGCCCTGGGTCTCTTTGGTTACACCGCCGTCGGTTTTTTAGCCGCAGTCGGACTCAGTCTGCAGATGTTCTCGGGCTGGATCGTTCGGCTGCGTATTCGTGACACCCTCATGCAATGCCTGCCGGCTTTATTCTACATGGGCCTGAACGCCTTCATCGCCCTTTGCTTTGCCACCCGCTGAGCAGCCGCATCAGGCGGCAAGCATGGCAATCACAAGGCTGATCACCAGCAAACTAAGGGCTGGTAACGATTTGGACCAAGGGTCACGGACCTTCAAGTGCATCGCCAGGGCGCCAAGCATCAACAGCGCTAAAAGCAAAGCCGAAGGCAACACCAAAGCCGGGAAAGCGAGTCCAATCAACAAGCCGGTGGCAGCGGCGAGCTTGGCAAAGCCGACCACAAAAACACTCCACCCCGGTAATCCATAGTGGGCAAACTCGCTCCTCATATCACATGCGTCGCCACCCCGATACGGCGTTTTACGACAAAAGCGCAACAACCAAACGTTGTAGATGCCCAACCCAGCTACCAATTGAAGAACTATTTGCAAAGCATCCATTTGGTTAGTGTTGCAGGCTCATGAGTGAATGTCAAATCCTGTGCGTCGTCACCCCCGCTCTGACGAGCGAGGTTACAGGGGCAGATTTGTAACCTCGAACGTAAGTTCGGGGGGGCAAAACAATCATGCCATATAAAGAATGAGCATGAAGATCGCCATGATGGCCATGCCGAGATCTTCGATGATGGCAACCGTCGAGAGGGGCACGTTCAGGCTGGTGCCCATGCAGGCGCAGTTGATGTTCAATCCATCCCGTAGGGCTTTCAATACTCCGCTTGCACCAAAGAGCATGACGACGATGGTTACGATATAAGTCACAGGTGGCCAAATTTGCGACAGATAGGCAAGCCCCAACCCGAGCTCGATAAAGGGATAAGCCAGTGCGTAGCGTCGGTTTTGTTTGGCAAGCAGGTCATACATCTGAAACCCATCGGCAAAGCCCGGCAAGTCAAAGAGCTTGAGCATGGCGAAGTTGAGCAGAAAAAGTCCCATGAAGCTGTGCATCCACGTATGCGAGTTGGCAGCTTCCAGGGGGTATTGCAGGGCGCAGGCACCGAGCGCCGCCAAGCCAATGACAACCAGCAGCGGCAAATAACGCTTTAAAGGATTGGGGCTATAATTGGCATTCATGTATTCACAATATGCAAAATGGTAATGGATGCAACTGGTAATTGCAGCAGCCTTCTCGCGCTCCTGCCGGAGCGCGAAGTTACAAGCAGCAGCAAGTTTGGGGGATGCACTAAAAGTCGCTTTTGAGGACGATGCGGTAGCGGGGTTCGCCTTTTTCGAGTAGGGCGAAGGCTTCATTGATTTGGCTCATCGGCATTTCCTCAACGACCGGGGTAATTTCATGACGGGCGCAAAATTCCAGCATTTTCGCAACGGTGGCGGGACTGCCGAGCGGCGAGGCGGAGAGCGATTTTTGCCCCGCCAGCAGGGGGAAGAAAGGTGACTTGAGTTCCGGTAGCGCTCCTACGAAGTGCAGCTTTCCCTTGGCGCGCAGGGCCGTCAAATAGGGTTCCCAATCGAGTGGCACATTAATCGTCACCAGTATGAAATCGAGACTGGCGGCAACTTTGGCAATCGCCTCGGGATCGCGACTGGCAACAAAATGGTGGGCGCCGAGGTTGAGGGCTTCCGCTTCCTTGTCTGGCGAACTTGAAAAGGCGGTTACCTCGCAGCCCCACGCCCGGGCAAATTGCAGGGCGAGATGACCAAGTCCACCGATGCCGACCACGCCAACGCGGTCGGTGGGTTTGATGTTATTGATGACAAACGGATTAAATACGGTGATGCCGCCGCAAAACAGTGGACCCGCCTTGGCGAAGTCGAGCGAGTCCGGCAGCGGGATAGCCCATTCGGCTTTGGCGCGGGTGCGCTCGGCGAAGCCGCCATGGCGACCAATAATCGTTTGGCTGGCATCGGCGCACAGGTTATGGTCCCCTCCCATGCACTCCGGGCAGGTCATGCAGGAACCGGCAAACCATCCCAGGCCGACCTTTTGGCCAACCGCGAGGTGTTTGACGGACGACCCGGCGCTAATGATGGTGCCGACAACTTCGTGACCCGGAACCAGCGGGTAGGCTGAGATGCCCCAGTCATTCTTCCAAATCGAAAGATCGCTGTGACACAGTCCGCAATAAGCCACATCGATTTCAACCTCTTCGGCACCGAGCGGACCCGGATCGTATTCCGCAAGTTGCAGTTTCGCTCCTTTAGCCTCCGCCATGTATGCTTTGATCATAACCGTTAATCGATCACTAAGCGGCGATTAGTCAAGCCGCTCGCCAATGTCTTCATTCCACACCTCGGGCTTGGCGGCGATGAACTCACGCAGCAGATGTTCGCAATCCTTCGACTGCATATCGATGACCTCAACGCCGTTTTCCCTGAGCCAATCGACCCCGCCTGGGAAATTGACGGATTCACCGACGACTACGCGGCCAATTTTGAACTGGCGGACGAGGCCGCTGCAATACCAGCAAGGGGCGAGGGTGGTGACCATTATTTTATCGTGGTAGCTGCGTTGGCGTCCGGCTTTGCGAAAGGCATCCGTTTCGGCATGAACCGAGGGATCGTTTTCCTGGACACGACGGTTATGTCCGCGCCCAAGCAAGTTGCCCTTGTCATCGAACAAAGCGGCACCAATGGGGATACCGCCCTCGGCAAGACCGATCCGCGCCTCTTCCAGTGCGACGGCCAGCATCGCCTGGTAATCCAATGGATGATCGTTATTCCTCATTTCATTCACTCACCTGGCAGTACTCTTTCGCTGCTGCGGGCGGAACTCTGTCCGCCGGGGTCCGCTACCACCACTACGACCTCTATTACTGATACCGCGTCCGCCGCCATTGCCGCGTCCGCCGCTGTTGCCACGTCCGCTGTTGCCCCGGTTTTGCTGGGGATTGACCGTTTTTGTTTGGGCACCGCTAGTGTAGAGTTCAGTGATAACCGGACAGTGGTGGCCGTGATTTTCGAGGATGGGGATCTTGTTTTTGATCAGTTTCTCAACCGAGCGCAACAGAGCGAGTTCGTCATCACAGCAAAACGTCAGTGCCTGTCCGCTCTCGCCCGCGCGGGCAGTGCGTCCAATCCGGTGCACATAAGCTTCGGGCTCCATGGGAAGATCAAAGTTGATCACCAGGGTGATGTTTTTCACATCGATCCCACGGGCCGCGACATCAGTGGCTACAAGCACCGGCAGATCGCCATCGCGAAAGCGATTGAGGGTCTTTTGTCGGGCTGCCTGGGATTTGTTGCCGTGAATGGCATCGGCTTCGATCCCGGCTTTGTTGAGCTGCTCGGCGAGTTTGCGGGCGCCGTGTTTAGTGCGGCTGAAGACCAGGCTCAGCTCGCCCTTGTTATTGGCAGCGTGGTTGCCAACCAGATCGATGAGCAGCTTGGGCTTGTTGCGCTTATCGACGAAGAGAACATTTTGATCGATTTTATCGGCCGTCGTGCTCTCTGGGGTGATGCGAATATCTACCGGTTTATTGAGCAGGCTATTGGCGAGTTGGGTGACCTCTGGCGCCATGGTGGCGGAGAATAAGAGGGTGTGGCGTTGCCTGGGAACCAGTGCGGCAATTTTGCGAATGTCGCGAATGAAACCCATGTCGAGCATGCGGTCGGCTTCATCCAGGATCAGGGTGTCCACTTGCGAAAGATCGATGTGACCTTGTTGATGAAGATCGAGAAGGCGACCGGTGGTAGCGACCAGAATATCCAGTCCGCTGTAGAGCGCTTTGATCTGCGGCTTTTCTGAAACGCCACCAAAGACCATACCAAACTTTAGATCGGTGTATTTGCCGTAGGTGGCGAAGCTGTCCATTACCTGCACCGCAAGCTCGCGGGTCGGGGTGAGGATAAGGCAGCGCACGCCGCGGCGAAATGTTTTGCGTGGGTTGTGCGCCATTTGGTGCAGGATTGGCAGGGCAAAGGCAGCGGTTTTTCCAGTGCCGGTTTGCGCGCATGCGAGCAGATCCCGGCCTTCGAGAATAACCGGTATTGCCTGCGCCTGAATAGGCGAGGGGACGGTGTAGCCTTTTTCGGCTAGTGCGCGTTGCAGCGGAGCGGCCAATGAAAGGCCGGCAAAATTAACAGTATGCATCATGTGCTTACGACAGCTTATGGACACTTAAGCAAGGCTGATTTTTCCTCAATCCAGTCACTTTACACTGGCAAAATAGTTTTTTACTTTGCAGCATTACTTCATGTCTGTCTGCTCAATTATCGGCGCACTGGTGCCACACGCAATCTTAATGGCTTTAGCGTGAATGAGCGATTTTGTTTCAGAGCGGACCAATCGCCGGATTCAAAACGAGGCCATTATGGCATCAGCCGGTGCGGGTAAAACCTATGTGCTAACGACGCGCTACATACGATTGCTGGATACTTTTGGTGAGCCGGAGCGCATCATTGCGCTGACGTTTACCCGCGCCGCCGCCGGGGAGTTTTTTGAGCGCATTGTCAATCGGCTCAGGCAGGCAGCGGTCTCGGAGGAGGCGGCTGCCCGGTTGTCTTGCGAGATTGAGAGCGTGCGCGACTGCAAGCATTTCCGTGGGCTCCTGCGGCAATTTTTGCAAGCATTGCATCGGCTAAACCTGTCGACGCTGGACAGTTTTTTCTTTCGCCTGGCATCATCATTTGCGCTGGAGCTCGGAATGTCGGGAAGGGTGCGCTTGCTGGATGAAGCCGATGCGCGACGTGCGCATGAGAGGGTTTTGCGGGAGATGCTGGATCGACCTCTGGCCACAGCTACAATCGGCGATTTCGCCAATGCCTACAAGCAGGCCACTTACGGAGAGGAAAACCGCACCGTCAGGAAAACGGTGGCTGATTACGTTGAACGCCTCTTGCCCCTTTACCGAGCCTGCCCCGATGTGCATAGCTGGGGAGATCCGGCTACTTTTTGGGGCGAGGCTTTTCCGTGGCAACCGGTGAGCGTGACATTTGATCGCTTAGCCAACGACTTATTATCGCAATGTCCGTCTTCGGTGGGTAGGCAGCAACGCAGTGCATTTGAAAAGTTGGCCGAACAACTTTGCCAGTATCCTATTAACCGTAGTGTTAAATTCAATACACTTTTTGAGCGCATGTTGGCAGAGTGGCACCAGCTTCGCATGGGGCAAGCGGTTATCGCAATCGGACGCGGCAAGAATAGTGAAATCAAATGCAGCGGGGAATTGGCTATTACGATGGATACCATTTTAACGGCAGTCATTTCCGACCAGCTTCAATTCCGCATTCACTCGACCCGTGCGACCCATGCCATTCTTCATCGCTATGACGATTGCTATAATCGCCTGGTAAGGGGCACCGGGTTGTTGGCCTTTGACGATGTCGTTGATTTGTTGACAAGTCCCGGTTCAATTGCGCCGCATCTTTCTGTTTCCGACCCGGAGGCGGCAAGGATGTGGTTGGACTATCGCATGGATGGTTATGTCGATCATTGGTTATTTGACGAGTTTCAGGATACCAGTCGGCGGCAATGGAGTGTGGTGGAGAATTTGGTGGACGAGGTCATGCAGGATACAACCGGCTGCCGTTCTTTGTTTTATGTCGGTGACACCAAGCAATGCCTTTACTTGTGGCGGCAGAGTGATGACCGCTTGTTTCACGATGTTTATCGTCAATACGCAACTACGGATGGGGATGGACTGAGGCTGCGCAATCTGCCGGACTCCTGGCGATCGGCCCCGGCAATACTGGAGGTGATCAATCGTATTTTTGGCGATGCTGCTGCTATTGGTGCGCACTTTGGCGAAGCCGTTGCCTTGCGTTGGCAAAGGGGATGGAATGAGCATAAGGCAGCTGGCGATCTTTCCGATCGTGTCGGTGCGGTTTATTATGCGGGGAAGGATGGTGCAATTGAGGAAGAGAATCCATTTGCAAAAATTGCCGCTACACTGGAGGAATTGCGGCCACTGGATCGTGGCTTATCGGTAGGGGTTTTGGTTAGGACCAATGCGGATGCCCTCCAGCTTGCGCATTATTTAAAAAACGAGTGTGGACTGCCCGCAGCGACCAGCGCCTCGGCGGTGCCCGCCTCTGACAATCCTGCTGGACTGGTAATTTGTTCCGTGCTGGCATTGGCCGCGCATCCCGGAGATCGATTTGCCAGAGGTCACCTCGCCTGTTTTGAGTCGGCATTGGGGATTGCGGCGGATAGTCCCTTGCGTCAGCTGGCTGCCAAAGTGCGACAACAATTCAGCTACCAAGGTTGCGAGGCCAGCGTGCAAATGATTGCGGATCAATTAAGGCACTATCTGCCGCCTGAGGCAACTTATCTGGATGCGCGGATGGAGTTGCTGTTGGAATCCGCCCGAGCCTACGCAACGGAAGCGGAGGTTAGTTTGGATGGACTCTTAAATGCTTTGCGCAATTACAAACGGGATAGCGCCTCGGCGGAAAGAGTGATTGTGGTGGAAACCATACACCATGCCAAAGGGCTGGAGTACGATGTGGTCTTTTATTATGAGCGGGAAACCCGCAGTGTCCATGGCAGGGTGCCGGAAACGATTGTCCAGCGCGATCCTGCCGGAATGCCCCAATGGCTGTTGAAGTCGCCTCCGCGCCTGGTGTTCGATGCCGACCCGCAACTGGCCTCGCTGCTGGGGGATGCCGAGGAGCAATCCGGATACGCGGCATTGTGCGGTTTGTATGTCTGTCTTACCCGCGCGCGGCGCGCGCTTTATATCATCCACTCGGGCAAGCGCTCGGAGGGGGGTAGTTTGAGCCATTTCATCGGCGATCGCTTGCAGGGTGACGAGGGGATGGATGCGGTGGACGGCTGGTCATTTGTGCATGGACAAACGCGCTGGATAGATCGTTTTCCTCTGGTAGAGGCAAGCCAGACGGCTGCTGCGCCGGCGTCCATGCGGCAAGATCCCAGTCCGTCAATGATGCCATCGGCTAATGTGCGCACGCGTTTGCAGAAGGTGCGTCCATCGCAGTCGGAGGAAGGCGAACAAACCACCTCGGTGGCGGGATTGTTGCGGCTTGGCCACTCGGCGATCCATTTTGGCAATGCCGTTCATGGAGTCTTTGAAGCGATTGAGACTTGGCCGGACGCGCATTCGGAGCAGCAGGCGATGTATCTGCAATGGATCGCCAGGCATCCGCAGGAAGCGGTGGATACGGTGATGCGCAATTTACAAAACGAAGCCGTTGCGCGCCTTTTCAAGGTGAAAAAACAGCAACGAATCGCCCGCGAACAGCCATTTGCCTGGGCAGCCAATGGCAGATTGCACCGCGGCGTTTTTGACCGCTTATTGATCCAATCCGATGCTGGTGGGCAGCTGCTTTCGGCGCATATTATTGATTTCAAAACGGATCGACTTGGTGACCTTGAGCCGAACCAGGCCGCTGCCAGGCATCGTCACCAATTGAACCTCTACCGCACCGCGCTGGCGGCAATTCTCGACCTGAAGGATGAGTCCATAAGGACCAGTTTGGTTTTCACGGAAGTGGCGTGTGTGGTGGATGTGTAGAGTTGATACGCCCCCCGGGGC
>SKFT01000025.1 GCA_007117865.1 Puniceicoccaceae bacterium
GAGCCCCCTAGCCGTTGCCCTACCGCTGGTGATACCGCCCGGCCCGATTTTGACGCCTGGATTGCCTCCTTGCCCAGTGAACGATGGCTTGCGCAATGGCCCGCTGCCTGGCGCAGTCGACTAATCAATCTATTCCATGGATCACAGCTGTCGCAAATCCCGACGGTAGCGGTTGACGACTCGGGTATCGGCACAGCTGCGGCACACCATTTTCTAGCCGAAAGATGCACTCGGGCCGCAATTGTTTGCGCCGCTGGCGATTACGGTCAAAAACTACGCAGACAGGCATTTTGCGACACATGGCAGAGTGCGCAAATGAGCCCGCCAGTCACTTTTTCTCAAAACGCGCCGGCTCTGCAGTTTGCAATGCGGGAATGGCTGCAACAGCAGAAGGGACGTGCTGCCGTATTCGTCGCCAACTCGCTGCATATCCCATCCGTAATCAATACCCTGGAAAGGCATGCGACAACATCCGACAAACCCCTGTTGCTGGTAGCTCATGACACTAATCCGACACCGGCAGCGGGCACTGACCAACTGGCTGGCTGCCGCTTGCCACTGCAAGCAATTGGGCATGCGCTTGGGCACCTGGTGTCACGGCTATGGCGCGGAGAATCATTGGCACATATCCACCAGCAAATCCCGGCACTTTGGCAATGGGGTCCGAGCGGACTCGCTACCCCAGCAGCGCGGTTAGCGGTACGGGCAGAGCGTTTATTGCGCGATAACATTGGCCATGCGGGTTTCTCCATTGAGCAACTCAGTGATACCCTCGCGGTCCCACGACGAACCCTGGAGCATGCCTTTCGCGAACGCTTCGGCAGCAGTCCGGCGGCATTCCTGCAATCATTGCGCATGGAAACTGCGACAGCGTTGCTAAAAAACAGCTCCTTTCGCATTGTGGAAGTCGCCGAGCGGTGCGGATTCGCCACCCAGCACCATTTTTCCTATACCTTTAAACTCAAGTGCGGGATGAGCCCCAGCGATTTCCGCCGCCAAACGTAAATGCCACAAGTCATCCCTGCCTTGTTCAAGAATTAGCGTGCAGATGGCGCATTTTTGTGCATAGGTAGGGTATTATGAATCCGGTATTAGATCTATTGTTACAAGGTGAACGCCTATCCACTGAGCAAATGGCACAGGTGCTCGGCCTCAGCGAAGTCGCTATTGAAGCTGCACTCAAGCAATTGCAGGCGGAGGGCAAGCTGCTTGGATGGCGTCCCGTGCTCAACCCCGAAGCGGGTGAGGAAACCATCGTGCGGGCTGTGATCGAAGTCAAAATCAGCCCCGAACGCGAAGGCGGTTTTGATAAGTTGGCGTTGCGCATCAGCCGCTTTGACGAGGTCGAAAGTTGTCATTTAATGTCCGGCTCCTATGACCTGTTGCTATTTTGCAGCGGCAAGAGCCTGCGCGCAGTTGCCACCTTCGTTTCCGAGCGCCTGTCGACCATCGACGGCGTGCTCTCCACCGCCACGCACTTTCTGCTGCGCACATACAAGGAGCAGGGCTATCTGTTGGTTGCCAATCCCGACGTTGCCGACAAACCCGCTGTCAGTCCTTAATTGCCGCCCTGGGCGGTTCCGACTTTTATAGAAAATGAGTGCCAAACGTTTTATCGCCAACCACGTGGTGGATCTTCCAAGGTCCGGTATCCGCGACTTTTTTGCTATCGTCTCGCAAATGCCGCAAGCGGTGTCGCTGGGCATTGGTGAGCCCGACTTCGTCACCCCCTGGCATATTCGCGAAGCGGCGATATACGCGTTGGAAAAAGGTAAAACCAGCTACACTGACAATCGTGGATTGATACGCCTGCGGCAGGAGATTTCCCGCTATGTCGAGTCTGACTTTGGCGTATCCTATCGTCCGGATACCGAAATCCTGGTTGCAGTCGGAGTATCGGAGGCATTGGACATTGCCTTGCGCGCGCTGATCAATCCGGGCGACAAGGTTCTCTACCATGAACCTTGCTACGTTTCCTACAGCCCGAGCATTTTGTTGGCGCATGGGATTCCGGTCGGTGTTCCTACCCTCGCCAAAGACCAGTTCGCGCTCGATCCGGCGGCATTGGAAGCCGCGTGGGAGCCGGGCTGCAAAATCCTCTTGCTCAATTTCCCCACCAATCCAACTGGTGGCGTCGCCAACCGCAAGGTGCTGGAGCGCATCGCCCACTTTGCGCAGGAAAAAGATTTATTGGTGATCAGCGACGAAATCTATGCTGAGCTAACCTTTGACGGTGAGCACGTGAGCATTGCCTCGCTACCGGGCATGCGCGACCGCACTTTGTTCCTGCATGGTTTTTCCAAGGCTTTTGCCATGACGGGATTCCGCATCGGCTACGGCTGTGGTCCGGCAGAACTGATTGAGGCAATGATGAAAGTGCACCAATACAGTATGATGTGTGCGCCCATCCTCAGCCAGGAAGCAGCTATCGAGGCACTGCGCAATGGCCGTCCGGCCGTTGCCCGAATGAAGGAGCAATACCATAAGCGACGCGACTTTATCGTTCGGCGCTTCAATGAAGCGGGGTTGGACTGTCATACCCCGCAGGGTTCGTTCTACACCTTTCCCTCGGTGGCAACAAGCGGATTGAAGTCACTGGATTTTTGCCACCGCCTGCTCAAGGAGGAAGAAGTGGCCATTGTTCCCGGCACGGCTTTTGGGCCGAGCGGCGAGGGCTTTGTGCGCGCCAGTTTCTCCATGAGCTACGAAAATCTGATTAAAGCTGCCGACCGCATTGAGCGGATGGTTGGGCGCTTGGTTGACAGCGGTGCAACAGCTGCTGTCAACAACGCATCATGATGGCCGCTGATCGCACGGTCGCACTGGTCGGACGTCCCAACGTCGGAAAAAGTCGCTTGTTTAATCGTCTCGCAGGCAGGCGGCTGTCGATAGTGCACGACCAACCGGGTGTGACCCGCGACTTGGTCGCCGCCGAGGTTGATAACGATTTTCTGCTACTTGATACTGGAGGTATTGGCATGGAGATCGCAAAAACTCCGCAAGCGATTGCCCGTGCCGCCGAAGAGCAAGTGGTCTATGCACTCGCTACCGCACGTATCATTCTAATGGTGGTGGATGCACGTGAGGGCCTCACCGCGCTCGATGAATGGGTCGCCGAGCGCCTGCGACGCTATGGCAAAGCCGTGCGCCTGGTGGTAAACAAGGCCGACAATCCGGGTGATGAAGATCGCGTCGGTGAGTTCGCCGCACTGGGACTGGGCGAGCCGCTGGCGGTATCGGCTGAACATGGACGCGGGACTGATGGCTTGCTGGCCTCCATTCGCAGCGAACTGGGTCCGCCACCGGAAGTCGCCAGCGACAGCGAAGGCGCCATTGCGCCAATCCGCTTTGCGCTGATGGGACGCCCCAACGTCGGTAAATCCTCCCTTGGCAATGCCCTCCTCCACTCACAGCGCCTGATCGTCAGCGATGTTCCCGGGACTACCCGCGATTCGGTTGAGCTGGCGTTTGACTACCAGCGGCGCGATGGCTCGCGGCAGAGCTTTTTGTTGACGGATACCGCAGGTCTGCGACTGCGTGGGAAAGTGGATACCTCGGTCGAGTATTTTTCAGCTGTTCGCACGCGCGATGCGATGGATCGTGCCGACGTTGTTTTTCTTGTGATCGACGCCATTGACGGAGTTACCAAGCAAGACCAGTCGCTCGCCGGTGACGCTCTTGATCGCGGCAAGGCATTGGTCGTCGTTGTCAACAAATGGGACTTGGTTAAAGAGCGGGTAACCACCGCACCACCGCCAGGGTTCACCTCGCTCAAGGCCTTTCAGGAACAGTATGAAAACGCTCTGCGGGAGCGCTTCTTCTTTTTGCCGGAATCACCGGTATTGTTTGTTTCCGCACTCAGCGGATTTAAAGTCGAACAGCTGTTGGAAGCGGCGATCTCGATCCATCAAACGCTTGACATGAAACTGCCGACGGGACCCCTTAACCGGCTACTGGAACATTGCCTGGAGGAACGTCCACCAAAGATCATCGAGACCAAACGCTTCAAGGTCTATTACGCGGTGCAGGTCGGCTCTCGTCCCTTCCGCCTAAAACTGTTTTGTAATCGTGTCACCCGTATGGATCCCACTTATCGCCGCTATCTCGAACGCGCGGTAATTGAAAACTTTCGCCTGCGCGGTTGTCCGGTCCGCTTTGAGCTGGTCGGCAAGGAACGCCGATACGCCGAGCCGGAATCTGTCACTGGCCCGGTGCCTAATTGGTCTCCCGAGCAAACGCGGCGCGTGAAAAAAGAGCGCAAACAGGCGGAAGCCATCAAGAAGGGCAAGCAACCCTACAAGAAGCCGCTCAAGTCCTCTCGCAAAAGTGCCCGCAAGCCTTAAGTCCGAATGCCCGAGATCAGTGGATATGAGTTAATTGGCTATCTTGCCTCGGTGCTGGTGGCCGTTTCATTGATGATGGTACGAATCGTGCGCTTGCGCATCGTCAACTTGTGCGGGGCGATTGGTTTTGCGGTTTATGGATGGCTGATTGGTTCACTACCAGTAGCGGGGATGAATGCATTTATCGTCTGTATCAACTGCTATCACCTATGGCGTCTGACCTCTGTTAAAGAGGCTTTCTCGGTGGTAAAAATCCAAAAAAACGACCCCTACCTGCTTGAAATGCTAAAACACTTTGCCGCAGACATTGCGCACGAACAACCGCACTTTAAGGGCCTCCGGGAGGACATGCAATTTACCCGCTTGGTGATACGCAATGGACGTCCGGCAGGGGTTTTAATAGGCAACTTCGATGGTGACCGGGGTTGTTTGCGGATTGATCTGGATTATGCCCTACCCGAGTATAAGGATTTTGCCACCGGTCGCTTTCTTTTTGAAACCCTCTCGCAGACTTTAGCAATCGATAAGGTTGTCGCTATCGCCACCGCCCCCAGCCATCCGCTGCACACCAAGTATTTACACAAAATGGGCTTCCGAGCCGAGAGCAGCGGCAATTATTGGAAACGCGATTTGTAAGCGCTTTTCGTCTGACAAAACTTGTTTTTTGTCTTAAAACAATTACTTATGTATTCAATTTATTGAATCATTTTCACCAACTATGACTACATTTCTCGTATTAATTATCATTCCGCTCGTCGTTGGCATCTGGGCACAGATCAAAGTCAAGGGCACTTACCAGCGTTTTTCGCAGATAGCCTCCCGCGGTCGTATCACTGGACGTGAAGCCGCCGCAGCCGTTATGGCGAAAGCCGGTATTCGCGATGTGCAAATTGTTGAGTGCCGGGGAACACTAACGGATCATTACGATCCGACGCACAAACGCTTGGCCCTCAGCAGTGCCAATTTTCACGGCACCAGCTTGGCGGCTCTGGGCGTTGCCGCCCACGAAGCGGGTCATGCGATACAGGACGCCGTCGAATACAAGCCCCTGAAAACGCGTATGGCACTGGTTCCTGTAACCACCTTTGCCTCGCAGCTCCTGCCAATAGTAATGTTTGGCGGCTTTCTGTTTGCAGGTCCGCACGCAGGCATGATGATCATCAACATGGGCATTCTGGTATACCTGATATTGACCCTGTTCCAACTGGTCACCTTGCCGGTTGAATTTGATGCCAGTCGCCGCGCAAAAGCTGAATTGGTCGGGTTGGGAATTGTTGACCGAGACGAAATGGTCGGCGTCAACAAAACCTTGGATGCAGCCGCTTTCACCTATGTTGCCGCCTTTGTTTCGAGTCTGGGTTGGCTACTTTACTTTCTTGCGGCGCGCCGCTAATTCCCTATTATTTGACATCCTCCAGCCATTGATGCGGGTTTTTTATGACCTGACCCATAAGGATGAAAATTTACGCTACAACATTCCGTCGAGTAGGGCTTATACTCCTATCGCTGCTTTTGCTTGCGGGCTGTGCAACCGTTCCCGAAACGGGTAGAAGCGCACTGCGCCTGATGCCTGAGGCACAATTGGAATCAATGGCTGGCGCATCTTTTGCGCAAATGCGGCGTGATATTCCCGTTTCCAACAATCCGGATTACAACCGTAGAGTGCAAAACGTCGGCCAGCGCATTGCCCATGTTGTTCGCAACGATCTGCCTGATACCCAGTGGGAGTTTGTCGTCTTTGATGACGACTCCATCAACGCCTTTGCGATGCCAGGTGGCTACGTCGGTGTCTTTACCGGGATGTTCCGAATAGCCGAAACTGACGACGAACTGGCTGTCGTCATGGGCCATGAGGTAGCACACGTTGTCGCCCGACATGGTAATGAGCGCGTTTCCCAACAACTGCTCATCGGCGGTGCGGGGATGGCTTTGATGCTTGGCACGCGCAATATGGATCGCACCGACCGCGAGCTGATTCTCGCCGCTTTTGGTGCCGGTTCCACAATCGGATTTCTATTGCCCTACAGTCGCCATCACGAGGCGGAGGCCGATGAAATGGGTCTTTTCTACATGGCCCGTGCCGGATATGATCCGCGCGCGGCCATCACTTTTTGGCAAAAAATGGATGCGGAAAGCCGCGGCGGCGTGCCCGAGTTTTTGTCTACTCATCCTTCCGGAACCACCCGGATACGGCTACTACAATCCCTAATGCCCCGCGCCTTGGCTGAGTATGAGCGCGGCATCCAAACTCACACCCGGGTTTACTAGCTACCTTTTGCTGCCAGCAACATGACCTACTGGGGATACCATTTACTCTTTACACTGCCGCTCATTGTGGTGCTATTTTTCATGGTGCGCAAGCAACTGCGGCTGGCGCATTATGTTTGCTGGGGCATCACCTGTCTGATTGTCATGGTCGCCACAACGCCCTGGGACAACTTCGCCGCCGCTATAGGTATCTGGGGATTCGGCGAGGGTGTCTCTCTTGGGTATCCATTCCGCGATTGGTCTGAGCGCACGCTTTTACTCGGGCACATCCCATTTGAGGAATATGCTTTTTTCTTAATTCAAACAACCCTCGCCTGCCTGCTGGCGGTTTGGTTGATGAGTAAAAGGCAATCCCACAGACGGAATTAGTAGCGGTAGTGGTCGGACTTGTAAGGTCCGTTGGGCTTGACGCCAATGTATTCCGCTTGCGTGGGAGTTAGCTTGGTGAGCTTGCAACCAATCTTGCCAAGGTGTAGACGGGCGACTTCCTCATCAATTGCCTTGGGCAGGATGTAAACTCCGGGACGGTATTTTTCCAGATTTTTCCAAAGCTCAATTTGTGCCAGCGCCTGATTGGTAAAGCTATTGGACATGACAAATGACGGATGTCCGGTAGCGCAACCAAGATTTACCAGGCGCCCTTTAGCCAACATGTAAATGCTGTGACCATCGGGGAAAGTGTATTTGTCGACTCCGCCCTGCGAATCCGGCTTGATTTCCTCCATTTCAACGCCCGGTGTATCATTGAGCTTATCGACTTCGATTTCGTTGTCGAAGTGACCAATGTTGCAGACGATGGCCTGATCCTTCATCTTGCTCATGTGGTCGACCGTGATGATACCGTAGTTCCCGGTTGTTGTGACATAAATGTCGCCCCAGCCGAGGGTATCTTCAACGGTCAATACGCGGTGGCCCTCCATTGCCGCCTGCAAAGCGCAGATGGGGTCGACTTCGGTGACGACAACTTGGGCACCCATACCCCGCAATGCAGCCGCACAGCCCTTACCAACATCGCCATAGCCGCAGACAACGCCCACTTTACCGGCGATCATCACATCCGTGGCACGCTTGATGCCATCGAGTAACGACTCTCGGCAGCCGTAGAGATTGTCAAATTTGGACTTGGTGACCGAGTCGTTTACATTGATCGCGGGCACCAGTAGTTTGCCGTTGCGATGCATTTCATAGAGACGGTGCACACCCGTGGTGGTTTCCTCCGAAACGCCCTTCCAGTCCTTGACCACGTCGTGCCAGTGGTTGGGACGTTCGCCATTGACGCGCTTGAGGAGATTTTTAATCACCTGCACCTCCATGCTGCCGGAAGGCTCATTGACCCATTCGCTGCCGTCCTCTAATTCGTAACCCTTGTGTATCAGCAGGGTCGCATCGCCGCCATCGTCAACGATCAGCTGAGGACCGGATCCGTCCGGCCAAGTGAGTGCCTGCTCGGTGCACCACCAGTATTCTTCGAGCGTTTCCCCCTTCCAGGCAAAAACCGGCACGCCAAGGTTTTTGGCCACATAAGC
>SKFT01000166.1 GCA_007117865.1 Puniceicoccaceae bacterium
CAGGGCGCCGAAAGCCAGCAAAAAATGGCCGCAACGGACGAAATAGCCCAGCTGGTCGATTCGAAAAATCCAAATCGCGTGAATTTTTACCGTTGACCTCAGGAAGTTACGGATTCAGGGAATAGCCTACTTTTTGAGAATTGAAATTCTAATTCCACAAGATTAAACGGAAACTATTTCTTCGCCCCTTAAAAACCCACATCCTTGCTGTTGAAGCAGCTGGAAAATCTGTCTGACGGGCGCGTTTGTGAAGCGTGGCAACGCGATCCCTATATGCAATATTTTTGCGGCGAACGTTACTTCCAGCGTTCTTTATCTCTGTCGCCACTGGCGCGGACTCTGTCCATAGTGCTGATGAAACTTGCGGGCAAAATACTGGCTGCTGGAATAACCGGCATCCAAAGCAATTGTCGTCACAGGTATCGACGGTTCACTCTGCAAACGGTCAGCCGCCCTTTCCAAGCGCCACCGGTTCAGTGCTGCCAGGGGAGTCGTGTTAATAAGCTCGCGACAATAGGCGGAAAATGCGGTGCGTCCCATTCCACAATGCCCGGCCATGGTATCCAAAGTCCAGGCAAGAGACAATAGCCCGGGATCGTGCTGCAGCTCCTGCAAAAAAAGTTCCACTACCCGCCGACGTGTGGTTAGTCGCTCATCAATAGGTGCGTTCTGCGAGCGGATCAGCTCCAACAGGGCACTTAGCAATTGATTCAAATTTATCCGAATGCGTGAAATTACTTGCTGCGGAGATTCCTTGCTGACTAATTTTCCGAGCTTTGCGAATATACGTCCAATCTCCGCTGTCGCTGTCCATACCGGATGCTCGTTGCCGCGCAAAAGACGAATCAACTCAGTCTGATCCTCTTTCGTCAGAACACACCATTCAGGGAGCTTCCAAGCTTGATTGGGACGACGCACGTCCACATCCAGAATCAACCAATGCAAACGTCCCGGTTTCAAATGAGGGTCCCCCAAACTATGCAATTGCCATGGACGCGTCAGGCTAAGCGTATTGGCGGTAATATGATAAATCTTACCATCAACCGTCAGTGCGGATTCTCCTGTTTCCTGATAGCAGATTTCAACGCCCTCGTTTCGATGAGCCGGGATTCCCCAATCCTGAGCCCCAATAACGTCAAAATAACCCAAACTACTGACACCGGCCAACATGGCGGGTTCAATCCGCGTGCCAGGATAATGACCATGTGAAAGCGCATGGAAACCCACCTTGCCCGCCTGGATGGCATGCCGCTGCGGCAAGCACGCATCAATCGCGTAGCGTTCGTTGCGAGCCCGATAGACAGTCGTATTCATTTGTGTATTTTTTACCGGATTCATATAATGCACGAAATTCATCTTGGAGATCTGCTATGATGCAAGGCTTAAACCATTATTCATTATACCCATGAGACTGAAAGACAAAATTATCTTTTTAACCGGTGGCTCGACAGGTATCGGACGAGACTGCGCTGAAGCCTACGCCCGCGAGGGTGCCAAAGTCATCATTGTCGCCCGAAACGGCACAGCTTCCGCGCAAGCTGCGGCTGAATTAGGCAATGGACACCTCGGCTTCGCCTGCGACGTTTCGGATGGAGCTCAAGTCAAAGACGCGATTGGTCAGACCTTGTCACACTTCGGTCGCTTGGATGTTATTCACAACAACGCGGGTATTGCCAGCCCCTCCAAGCCTCTGCATGAAACCAGCGAGGCGGAATGGGACACGCTGTTTAACATCAACATCAAAAGCGTGTTGCATACTACCCGCTTTGGCTTGGAGGCCTTAAAAGCGTCGAAAGGCTGTATTTTGAACACCTCCAGTATGGTCGGCGTTATGGGACAGGCACTGCACGCGGCCTACACTGCGACCAAAGGTGCCATGAACACGCTGACCAAATCGATGGCGTTGGACTACGCGCCGTATGGCATCCGGGTGAATGCCGTTTGCCCAGCTGGGACATGGACACCGATGCTGCGAAAATGGTGTGCCGAGCAACCGGACCCCACCAGTATCGAGCGCTACCTCGACGAAATCCATCCACTGGGCTATTGCCCTGAAGGCGACGTCATCGCCGATGCCTCGCTTTTTCTTATTTCGAATGAAGCAAAATTTGTGACCGGTCATATCATGCACGTATCCGGCGGTGCCGAAATCGGTTATCGCCGCTGATTACAACAAACCAGAATCCTATGCAATCCCCAACCCCCACTCCACAACCCACAGGGCGCATAACGCCTCGTGAACGCATACTCTCCGCGATTGCCCATCGCGAATCCGACCGGATTCCGGTTGATTTGGGAGCCACCCCCAGCTCGGGAATTTCCGCGATCGCCTATGGCAATTTAAAAAAGCACCTGGGAATCCAGGGCGGCCATACCCGCGTTTACGATGTTGTCCAGCAACTGGCTCAACCCGAAGATTGCATTTTAGACCGCTACCATATCGATGTGCTGGACATCGGAAGAACCTTTAACACCGCCGATACGAATTGGTATGACGTTAAGCTGTTCGATGGCAGTAGTGCTCAATACCCGTGCTGGTTTAAACCGACGTCGTCTGGCGACGGCGGCTGGCGCGTGCATGATAAGGACGGTACGGAAATCGCCATCCAGCTAAAGAATATGAACTTTTACGACCAGTCGTGTTTCCCCTGGCTGGACGACTATCCGGATAAGCTGGTTGCGGACTTGCCCAGTGCCATGAGTAAAGTCCATTGGGCGAGTCTGGCGCACAGTCCTTGGGATCATGCCGGCGATCCGGACTTTTGGGCAACTCTGCGGAAACATACTCTGGCTTTGCGCGAATCCAGCGACCGTGCACTGATGGTGGTGGTGGGCTGCAATTTATTTGAGTGGGGCACCTTTCTTCGGCGCATGGACAACTTCCTCATGGATCTGGTCGCCGAACCAGAGCAAGTCGAGTGCCTTTTGGAAGCACTGATGGAGGTTCACCTCAACACCTTGGAGAAAGTATGCGCCGCCGTCGGCGACATTGTGGATGTTTGTCGATTCGGAGACGATCTGGGGACGGATACCGGGCCCTTCATGGCACCAGCCACCTATCGTGCTTTGTTCAAAAAACACCACACCCGACTGTGCGAATACGTCCACAAGCACTCAAAAATGCACACTTTTCTTCACTCCTGCGGCTCCATCCACGCACTTCTTCCCGATCTCATTGAGGCAGGATTCGATGTGATCAACCCGGTGCAGACGGCCTGCCGGGATATGGATCCGGTCAAGCTCAAGCAGGACTTCGGGAAGGAAGTCACCTTCTGGGGCGGCGGCTGTGATACGCGGGTAATTCTCAACCACGGCACGCCTGAGGCGGTGCGCGACGATGTCCGCCGCCGCATCGACATCCTGGCACCAGGCGGCGGCTTTGTGTTCAACACCATTCACAATATTTTGCCGGATGTGCCGCCGCAAAATATCGATGCCATGTATAAAGCCCTGGCAGAATTCGGTAATTATTCCCTATGACAATCCAATCCATTCAAACGCGTGATGTGCGCTTCCCTATCGGCTCGGGACATGGCAGTGATGCCATCCACAAAGACCCTGTTTATTCCTATGCCGTGACTTTGCTCGGCTCCGCTTCCGGCAAAACCGGCAGCGGCCTGGCCTTTACGCTGGGCGAAGGGAATCAATTGGTTTGTGAGGCGGCAGAGTTTTATGCGCAGCGCTTGGCCGGGCAGGCGATCGAATCCGTCATGGCCGACTTTGGACGACTGCAACGCGAACTGGCCGACGAGCAACAATTCCGCTGGTTGGGGCCACACAAGGGCGTGGTCCAACTCGCGCTGGCATCGGTGACCAACGCCTGTTGGGATCTCTGGGCCAAATCGCGGGGGGTGCCGCTTTGGCAACTACTCATCGATCTTGGCACGGATGAGCTGCTGGCGACCCTCGATTTTTCCTATATTGAAGATGTCCTCTGCCGGGACGAAGCGGCTGCGCTCATTGAAGCGGCGCGCACCTCGCGGGCAGACCGCATGGCCATTCTGGAAACCGGCTACCCCGGCTACGATACATCCATCGGCTGGTTCAATTATAGCGACAATCAAGTCACTGCCAACGTCGCCCGCGCCGTGGCGGCAGGCTTTGATGCGATGAAGCTCAAGGTGGGCTCGCCCGACATGGAGCGAGACATCCGTCGCGCCCGCCTTGTTCGCGAGGCCGCTGGGGTGAATGCTCGCTTCATGGTGGACGCCAACCAGCAATGGACGGTTTCGCAGGCCATCGAGTTTGCACGGCGGACACAGGATTTGGATTTGTATTGGCTAGAGGAGCCCACCCACCCGGATGATGTGGCCGGGCATGCTGCCATCGCTGCGGAGATCGCCCCGCTCAAAGTCGCCGCTGGCGAACACGTGCCGAACCGTGTCGTCTTTAAAAACTACCTCCAAGCCAAAGCAATGCAGTTTTGCCAGGTCGATGCCGTCCGCGTGGCTGGCGTCAGCGAATTTCTGGTGATCAGCTTGATGGCCAGAAAATACGGTATCCCCGTAGTTCCTCATGTTGGCGACATGGGGCAGATCCACCAACACCTCGTGTTATTTAACCATATTGGGCTTGGCCACGAAGCCCTGCTGCTGGAGCACATTCCACATCTTCAAGAGAAATTTACTCACCCCTGTATAGTCGAAAACGGTGTTTACCAAACCCCGGGGGAACCTGGAATGAGCACTGATTTCCGCCAATTACAAGTCTGAGAAACAGCCTATTGAGAATGATTCCAGCAACCAAAACGCTTGAATTTTTTTTGTTCGCTGATAAAGATTTATCATAATATAGGTTTCTTTCCCAAGTTTGGGACGCCTCTGGCTACTCTCTTTTATGAATTTTTTGGACTAATCCGGTCCGATCCGACAAATGTAAATAGCCATCCCCTGCTCCCCGACTATTTCATTCGCATTTTTTAAAACTTCACAATTCGCCCAAAACACATTTTTAATAAAACTTATGTCAACATGAAAGAATATCAAAAAGCTGATATCACTAGTAGTGATGTTACGCCCCACCCTCCACAACCTGTTTATCAACGAAATAGGTTGGCCAAAGCCCCCGAGAATTCCGCTATGCAATGCGCGGCCATAAATGAAGCCGTATGAGCCAGCGCATTTACCTCTCTCCTCCGGATACCGGCAAGACTGAAAAGCAGGCTCTTGCAACTGTTCTGGACAGCGGATGGGTGGCTCCTGCGGGTCCGGAAATTACTTTGTTTGAACAGGATTTGGCTCGGCTTTGCCAACGCGAGGCGGCAGTGGCAACTATTTCCGGCACCGCTGCTTTACATCTGGCGCTGCTGTCACTCGGGATTGGCAACGGCGATGTGGTGCTGTGCCCGAGCTTCACATTCGCTGCTACGGCAAACCCGATTTTCTACTGCGGTGCAACTGCCGAATTTCTCGATAGCGATGCAACGACCTGGAATCTTTGCCCGCTGCGGCTTGAAGCCCGTCTCTCCGCTGCTGCCGCAGGCAAGGCAGCAGCTGTCAAAGCGGTGATCGCCTGCTCTATTTACGGCAACTGCGTTGGTATGGCTGCGATCGAGGCCATTTGTCAGCGCTTCGACGTTCCGCTGATAGAGGATGCAGCAGAGGCTTTGGGTGCCTTGGCAGAGGGACGCGCGGCAGGTTCTTTTGGTGTTTTTTCACTGGTCTCTTTCAACGGTAACAAAATCATTACCACCTCCGGCGGCGGTGTCTTGCTGGGCAAGGCAGGCGCGGCAATTGAACACGCACGCTACCTCTCCAGCCAGGCACGCGAACCCGTGCGCCACTATGAACACAAATCCATCGGCTATAACTACCGCATGAGCAATGTCCTGGCCGCGCTTGGACGGGCACAACTAAGCTCACTGGAGAAACGCATCGCACGTCGAAAAAATCATTTCCAGTTTTATTGTAACGCTTTTGCCACTATTCCCGGATGGCAACCCATGCCAGCGTTAAATTGGCAGGACTGCAACTATTGGCTGAGCTGCTTCCTGGTTGCCGATTTTGATCAGCGGGAGCGCATACTGGATCGGCTTGAAGCCGCCAACATTGAAGCCCGTCCACTTTGGAAACCATTGCACTTGCAACCAGCTTACCAGCAGATCAAAACCCATGGCGGTGAGGTGGCGGCAGCATTATTTGCCCGCGGCATCTGCCTGCCCTCGGGAAGCGGCATGTCGGACGCACAACGCGCACGGGTCGCAGAGGTTGTGCTGGCGGTATAGCTCCGACAATCCTGTCAAAGCATGCGGTGTGCTGCAGGGCGTGGGAATGACGTGACAGGATTGTTAAACTTGATACACATCTTAAAAAGAAAGCCATAATCATGTTATTTCAAAAGTTAGCCCTGTATGCCAATCTTCGAACAGCCTACCTGTTTCTGTTCTACCTCATTATCTGCGTTGTCAGTTTTTGGGTTGCTTATGAAATGCGTTTTGATTTCGTGTTGCCGGATAATCATCTGGTTGACCGCGCCAGCACAATTTGGTGGGTTGTCCCTGTAAAATTGTTAGCCTTGTTACTGGGACGCCAATTCGACAGCATCCTTCCCTACTTCCGCTTCCCTGATGCGATGCGGCTATTTACCGCCTTGCTTGGAGCGGCAGTATTCATGGTGATCCTTTGGTACTGGTATGATGGCAGGGGCGTGCCGCCGCGTCCCGTAATCATGACCGATTTCCTGCTTAGCTTTCTGCTTATTGCCGGCTTTCGCATGCTGCTGCGCATTAGCGCCGAGCGGGGTTGGAACCGCAGGCGCAGTATAGGCGAGGCCGAGGGTGTGATTATCGCTGGTGCCGGTGAGGTCGGAGCCACCCTTTGCGCAGAGCTGCTGCACCGTCCACACACGGGCCTGCGTCCGTTGGCCTTTGTTGACGATGATCGGCGTAAAATCGGTCGTTTTGTCCATGGCATTGCGGTCGAGGATACGACCGCAAACCTTATAGCGGTGGCACATCGGCGCGGGGCCAAAAAGTTGATTATCGCATTTCCATCCGCCAGTCCGAAAGTGGTCGGCGAGTTGGCTAAAAAAGCGCGAACGGCAGGATTACAGGTCGAGATAGTGCCCGCATTAATGGACTTGGTGCGGGGTCGCGCCCGCGCAACCCAATTACGTGCTGTCGATGTTGGCGATTTATTGGGACGCGAACCCGTGGATCTGGAAACAGAGGCGATTCGGCAGATGATTGCCGGCGAAACCGTCATGGTGACAGGTGCCGGAGGTAGTATTGGTCGCGAACTGACACGGCAGATTGTCGACTGGAATCCAGCGCGTGTAATCCTGATTGATCAGTCTGAATTAGCCTTGTTTGAGTTGGAGCTTTTTTTGGGAGATAGTGCGGATCGCGAACGCAGCCATTACGTCGTCGCGGATATTGCTGATGGCACGCACATGCAATCGCTGCTGGAGCATTTCCATCCGGGTATCCTCTTTCACGCAGCGGCACACAAACATGTTCACTTCATGGAAGCACAACCAGCGGAGGCACTGCGCAACAATTTCATCGCCACCGCCCATCTTGCCCGTCTGGCGCAAGCGGCAGCGGTGCAGCGCTTCATACTGATCTCCACCGACAAAGCCATCCACCCAACCAGCGTGATGGGTGCCAGCAAGCGCTTGGCTGAACTGGCAATCGCTGCCTGTCAGCAGGAAGGCAACGGTAGCACTCGCTTCATGGCGGTTCGTTTCGGCAACGTCATCGGCTCGTCGGGTAGCGTTTTTGAGATTTTTCGGCGACAAATCGCTGCCGGTGGTCCAGTAACCGTCACCGACCCCGAAGCCACCCGCTACTTCATGACTGTTAATGAATCGGCAGGTTTGGTTTTGCAATGTGCCACCCAAGGTAAGGGTGGGGAAATCTTTTTGCTCAACATGGGCGAGCCGGTAAAGATCATGGATGTCGCCCGGCAGATGATCCAATTGAGCGGCTACGAACCCGAGGTCGACATCCCCATTCGCATAACCGGTCTTAAACCCGGCGAAAAGCGCAATGAGGAACTCAGTCATTTGGATGAATCCGTTGAACCCACCGACCATCCCATGGTGCTGCGCCTAAAAGGAACCCGTGAGCTCATCACCTTGGATGAATTACTAGGTAACTTCGCAGGCAATCTCAACGAGCTCAACAAAGCGACGCTCAAACAACGGATACAGACCTTTGTGCCGGAATATACCCCGAGCAAGGACGATTTTTCCCCGCTCACATAAAAGGATCATAAAAACGGTAAACCTTCCAGCCGCCAGCTTCCTTGACCATTTCAACGGTGTGTATAACGGAAACACTTTTACTGCCATAAAAGCGTTGGTTCTCAGAAGTGTTAAAACGGGTCACTTGCTCAATGCGAAGCGAAGCCCGGCGATTGTCCTGCGAGCGGGTACGGCGTAAAATACGGTGATAAGTCAGGGTAGGACTCGCATCGTTGTTAAACAACTGCGACTGCCGCGCGGAAAAATGTTGCAAGGCCTCCATTGGCTGACTTTCACCTACGGCGACATGCTGCCGGGCAGACAGGGAGTTGCCACGCTGGAGGGCATTGGCAAATGACTTATAGGCGACCACCTCGGGACTCGTATGCACCCTAACCACCGAGTATGCCCAGTAGCCAAGCAAACCAATCAAGATGGAAATTAATAGGCCTCGTAAAGTCATTTTAAATTGAAAATAATAGTTGTCTATTTAAACAACATAGGGAAAAAATCAATCCCGATTGTCGGAAGCCACTGATATTTAATATTTTGTAATGATATTGTGATAAAAATTTCACAACAATAGGGTGAGCTTGGCATTGCCAACCGAATACCCATTGAGTAACAGTATTGAAGATGATTGATGCACACATGCATGCCTTCCCAACGGAGCTGTCGCTTAACCCGTGGCACTGGGCACGTGAGCGCAATGAATTGCATTGGGCGACAATGGTAGCTCCGGCGGGGAGGCATGCGCTGCAGGGCTGGGCTGATGCGGAAGATTGCCTACGGGCAATGGATGCCGCTGGCATTGAAAAAAGTATCTTGCTGGGTTGGTATTGGCAACAAGCAGCCACCTGCGATTGGCACAATGCTCTCATGGCAAAATGGCAGCAAGATCATCCCAGCCGTTTCCTGTGGTTTGCCGCAATTCCTATGGCAGCGTGCACGGAAGCGTTGTCTTCGAGCTTACAGCTCGCTTGCGACTTGGGTGCCAGTGGTATTGGTGAACTGCATTCCGGCGTGCAGGGTTTTGATTACCAGGGCGATAACTGGCGTTGCTTAAGCGAATACTGCCAGCACCAGCAATGGCCGGTAAACCTGCATGTCACGGACCCTAACGGAGGCGCCTATGCGGGACGCGCCGAAACACCGCTGGCTGCGATTCTCGGAATGCTGATGCAACAGCCCGAGCTAAAGGTAATACTTGCTCATTTGGGCGGCGGTCTGGCATGCGATCCGAGCGTTACCCTGCCTGAAAACTGCTTACTGGATACGGCGGCAATGCCTTGGCTTTATCCAATAGCATACCTGCAGCAGGCCATCGACAATGGCTATGCCCAACAACTTTGCTTTGGCAGCGATTTTCCCTTGCGCTTGTATTCGCGTAGCACAGCCAGCGAGAGCCTTGCTCGTTTTGCCGAGTCGATTCAACAAGCATTAGCTGAGAGCGCACTCGAAGCCGTTAGCAGTCGGAACATCCTGCATTTTGTTAAGGGAAAAAGCGATCGGTAACCAACACAATGGCACCCGGAGTGAGGCGCAGTGTTACTTTTTTCACATAAGGAACCAAAGCGCTATCTCCCATTTTTAAGGGCTGTTCGCCTATCGTAATGGCTCCCTTGATGGCGTGAATCAATTGCGCCATGCCAGCGGGCAACTCCACTAGTCGCTCGGCATCGGTGACATTCATGAATTGGCGGATGCGAAACTCCTTACACTCTGCCAGCACACAATCGCCTTGAGGTTGGCGCAGCGGCTCTGGCTCAAAATCATTAAAATCGATCGAACGCAGCGACGGCTCAACGTGCAGGCTCCGCGGCTTGCCATCAAGTCCAACCCGGCCCCAGTCATATACCCGATAGGTGGTGTCGCTATTTTGCTGGATCTCCAAAATCAGATTACCCCCATCAATGGCATGCAGGCGTCCACTCTCAACCAAAATGGAGTCACCGGCGGCAACCGGGAAACGATGCACGCATGACTCAAGTCGCTCCTCTGACAATGCCTTGGTGAAATCATCCTCGCTGACTCCGTGCTTGAGTCCCACTATGAGCGACGCATCCGGTCTTGCGGCAGCAACATACCAGTTTTCCGTTTTGGGTTCACCCCCGAGATCACCAGCAACCGCAGCGGGCGGATGCACTTGCAGGCTCAAACGTTCCTGGCAATCGAGCCATTTCACCAAAATGGGAAAGGGCTGCCCAGGCTGCACTTCTGGTCCCAGCAATTCTGCGGTGTATTGGCGACGGATATCGGCAAGGGTCCTGCCCTTCCAAGCCCCATTTACAACAACTGACTGGGCTTCCACCCGGTCGACGATCTCCCAACTCTCGCCTATTGGAGGTCCATCAGGTAAAGTGCGGCCCAATATTTCAGCCAAATCGCGTCCACCCCAAACCCGTTCCATTGGGATTGGAAGGAATGCAATAAAATCATCTATCTCACTATTTTCCTTTGCTGATGAGCCCATATATTCGCATTAGGGTACGGTTTCATTCAAAACGCGAGCCAGTTCTGTACTGAGAGCCACACCACTCATACCGAATCCCTTCAATTTTGCGAGGTTGTTACTATTGCCTGACTAGGCGGATCAAAACGAATCGTCAAGCCCTTGTTGTCAGTCGTCAGGGGATGGATGCGGGAGCGCACACCGTTCTGTTTAAAAACCTCTGCCATGGCATTACCAACGCGCAAAGCGCGACGCACCGGTGCCAGACAAACAACCGTTGAACCACTGCCGCTCAGCCATCCGCTGTAACCACCGGCTTCGCAGCCAGCGGCAATGGCTTCGCGCGCAAAGGGATTAAGCACCTCGCGGTAAGGCTGATGAATGCGATCATTCACCGCCCCGTTCAAACGCTCGTAATCACCAGAGGCAAATGCCGCCACTAAAAATGCCAGGCTATTGAGACTTTGAGCGACTTCATTGAAAGGCAATTGCTGCGGCAGGATGCGGCGGCTCTCCTCCGTTTTGACTTCCATATCCGGCGAGACCGCCACAAAGGCCAGCGATTCGGGAACCTCAAAGCGCAGGTGTTCGCGGTAAGCCCCAGTCGCCGGATCCGTTCTGGCCACGCAAAAGCCGCCGGCAAATGCCGCGCAGGTATTGTCCGGGGCATGATCCAAACGACTTACCAAGGCAATGCGACGAGCCAATGTCAACGGCGAGCCATCCAAGGCATTTAAACCAGCAACCACACCCGCCCGTATCGTAGCGCTCGATCCGAGTCCGCGGGCAACCGGCACCTCCCCCCAGAGGGAGTAGCGAAAACCGTGCGACTCCGTATCGGTCTCCTCAAAATAAGCCTGCGCGGCATCTGTGACCATCTGATGTAGCATAGAATCGACACGATCCGGCTCCAATGGCTCAACAACGGCACCCGAAACCGGCTCGATGCGGACAAAGTTATACAGCTGCAAAGCGACGCCCAAGGTATCAAATCCCGGGCCACAGTTGGAGGTGCTGGCCGGAATCTGAACCAAAACCGAACTTCCCGGTTGGGCCAGCAGACCATTTATTGACTGATTTTCAAAAACCATAAACCATTCCATTCATTAACGCCTTGCGCGCATGGCTCGTTCTGCCTCACGCATGGCTTCTTTTCGCTTCAGTGTTTCACGCTTGTCGTATAACTTCTTACCCGTTCCCAGCGCAATTTCAACTTTCACCAAACCATTTTTCATGTACAGCCGCAGGGGCACGATGGTTTTACCACCCGCCTCCACCGCGCCGCGAAGCTTGTTTATCTCACGCTCGTGCAATAGTAACTTGCGCTTGCGGATAGGGTCATGATTTTGATTGGTGCCATATCGGTATTCGCCGATATGCGCCTGACACAACCAAACCGCACCCTTCTCAATCCTGGCATAGGCGTCGTTAATCTGCGCATTGCCCAAGCGGATTGATTTGACCTCGGTGCCCTGTAAGACGATGCCTGCCTCATAGCGCTCACCGATAAAGAAATCCCTGCCAGCTTTAGCGTTACGGATTTCTTTGTGTCGGGATGCGTCTCGTTTTTTGGCAGACATGAGGAAAAAGTGAGCGCGAGACCTAGCTAAAGGACCCGCGCAATGGAGTTTTCAATGCGGCACAGTGCGTCGCCGATGGCAGTGCCCGCTGGTTGATAGCAAACTACTCGCTAAAAAGCTGATAAGACAGCTTGTCAGCCATGATCTCGCGCAAGGCAGTATCCTCGGCAGATAAACGCTCAAGGGATTCAATCAAGGGCTTATCACCACTTTTGAGCTGCTTGGCGCGACGCGAAACCATGTTGATCAGAATATTCGGATCGGATACCTTCTCTTGGGCAAGTTTTAAATAATCGTCTCTCACAATTGTAACTGGGTTAAATGGAATGATTTATACGGGAAAAACCATAAATAATTGCACAACTCCATGGGCAATGCAATGACAATCGTAAGCTAAAAAGTACGGCTCCTGAGTAGTTAAACCCGAATTGTCATTGACAAACAACCGTCCATGATTGGACCATAGCGGCTTTAAACCCTCACCCTCATCCATTATGAGCAAAGACATCAAGATAGTTCTCATCGGTTCCGGCGCAGTCGGCACCTCTTTTGTTTATTCGGCGATCAATCAAGGATTGGCCCAGGAATATGGCATTATCGATATTGCCAAGGAAGTTGCCCTCGGGCACGCCATGGACCTTGAGGACGCCCTGCCTGTTGTGCATCGCCCCGCACGCAGCGTCTATACCGGCGACTACGACATTGTCAGCGATGCCGATGTCCTGGTGATCACGGCGGGTCGTCCGCAAAAGGACGGCGAGTCGCGCCTGCAAATGATCGAAGACAATGTCAAGGTGATGGCCAATATCGCCAGCCAAGTCAAGGAACAGGGCTTCAACGGCATCACCGTCATCGCCTCCAATCCGGTCGACATCATGACCTACGCCTATCAGCGCGCAACCGGATTCGATCCTTCCCGCGTGCTTTCCTCCTCCTGCACCCTGGACACCTCCCGCCTCAAGCTGGAAATGTCCAAAGCATTTTCCGTCTCACCACATGCGATTGGTGCCTTCGTTGTAGGCGAACACGGCGACTCCTCGGTCTCCACTTTTGCCAATGCCACCATCCACGGCATCCCCATCACCGAGAAAATGTATATGGATGTGGGGCTGGACGCAGAGGCACGCAAGGCCATGCACACCCGTATTTATCGCAAAGCTTACGAGATTATCAGTCGCAAGCGCGCAACCTACTACGGCATCGGCGCAACCCTTGCCGAGGTAGTGCGCTCCATTATTCGCGACGAGAAGTTGGTGTTGGCTACCGGTGCCCTACTCCAGGGTGAGTATGGTCATCGGGACGTCTATGCAGGCGTGCCCTGCGTTGTCGGCGCCAATGGCATTGAGCGCACTTACGAATTCCCGCTTTCGGACGAGGAAAAAGCGCAGTTTGACGAGTCTGTAACCATCCTCAAGCAAAACGCCGATCGTGCCATGAGCGCGGTCTTCAATGCCTGATCCCACAAGATCGATCTCCAGCCCCGCCCTGCTGGCTCTACACGGGTTCAGCGGAGGCGGGGCTGATTTTGATCCGCTCATCAAAGCCCTGCCGGAGCAAGAGCATTGGCTGGGTCCCGACCTACCGGGACACGGAGTGTCCAGTGATCATCCCTGCGATCCGGACTCGATGGTCGATTTTATCAACAGTCAAATCCCCCATTTGCCGTCACCAAGAATACTGATGGGCTATTCCATGGGAGCGAGGGCGGCCCTATTGCACGCGACAACCTATCCAGATTGCTGGCAAGCGTTGGTGTTGATCAGCGCCCGTAGTGGCATAGCGACAAAAGATGAGCGCGTCAAGAGACACACGATCGACAAACAGCGTGCACACGAAATCATATCCCTTGGCCTGCCCGCTTTTTTGCAAGCCTGGCAAAATCAACCACTGATACGGAGTCAGCAAAATATTCCTGATGAGATCCGGACAATTATGCAGGCAGTCCGCAACCGCCACAGCGCCAGCGGACTGGCGCGCAGCATGCGCGAGTTTGGTCAAGGCAGCTGCCCCAATCTTGAACCGCAATTGCACTGCCTCAAGATGCCGGTATTATTAATTACCGGCGAAAACGACACCCCTTACCGTCACCATGCCGAGACCATGCTGCCCCTGCTGGTAAACGCCAGCCATGCCGTCATCTCCAATGCTGGCCACATGCCCCACCTCGAAAACCTCCACGCCACCGCAAGGGCTATAAAGGCATTTCTCAATGATGTTTGCAGGCTGAAGCATTATCCTAATATCAGGAGTCAGCATTCAGGAGACAGGAGTCAGTAGCTAATTATCAACTACTTGCGCCTTAGCTACCACCCGCCATTTTGGCGAAGTGGTCTGCTTCATAACTCGCTTGTATTCAATTCTGACTCCTGAATACTCCATTTAGGTATATTAAAGATATTCTTTTCACGACAATTGATAAATAAACCTGGTATATAAAAAAATCAACCGTCGGATGATTTTGCCATAACATACGACTTGCGTGATGATGGATTTACGTTTGCATGATTAGGATGAGTAACCCATGTGCCCGAGCGACAAAATCTGCATTGGTCTTGCTCCATCCTGGGATGGAGGAATTAGAATGCGTGGCACCGGTGGATGTTTTGCGACGGGCGGGCGTGCAGGTACAACTCGTCCAATTAACCCAACCCGGGGAACATGCCTGGGTGGAGGGCAAAAACGGCATGCGCATCTTTGCCGAGAAAAGTTTGCCGCAAATTAAATCCGCTGATTTCGATCTTTTAATGATTCCGGGAGGTCCGGGAGTTGCGCAGCTGCGCAAGGATCCACGAGTGCTCGCTGGGGTGCAGTCATTCGCCGCAGCCGGGCGCTGGTTGGCTTGTATCTGCGCCGCACCGTTGCTTTTGCACGATGCGGGCTTACTGCGGAACAAGCAATATACTGCCCATCCAACAACGGCGGCCACACTGAACAAGCGCGACACCAAGCAAGCCGTCATCATTGATGGTCGCCTGATTACCGCTTCCGGCGCTGGACCGGCCATCGCCTTCGGCCTGAGCATAGTCAGTTGCCTGATCGATCGGGAAACGGCCGAAGCGGTGGCCAAGGCCATTGAATTCGAGGGAGATTTCCCCGGATGAAGTCAGCGCATAGCGAATCCAGCAAAGCGACTAAAGAATCGCTCACCCCGCGGGAAATGCTCACCCGCGACACCTTTACCGCTGCTGAAACTGCGGTTTTTGCGATGGTAATTCTGTTGGTTGCAATAGCGACATGGTTGCCGCCTTCCGTTGGCTGGTGGATTTTGGGCCTCGGGCTTTGCCTGGCCGCACTCAACCCGGCCGTCATCCGCCTGCATAGCTTGACACATCCTTTTTTCATCAGCCATCTATGGCGCAAATGGTTTATTTTGCTGCTCCCCTTCTGGCTCATCCTTTTCCTCTATGCACTCGGCCAATGGCATCCATCGCTTACCACCATTGCCAATCCCTCCGCTGGCAATGAGCTGCATGCGCTGGCGCCTCCTGGCAGATTTTGGCCAACGGTCGCCTCGCTCGGTTTAGGCTGGGAGTTGGTTGGACGATTTGCCGGGGTTTATCTGCTCGCCGTATTGCTATTCGTGGTGCCCAAGTCGCGGGCATTCTTCCTGCGGCTGTTACCATGGCTGGGACTCAATGCCGTGCTTTTGGCACTGGTAGGCTATCTTCAGCGAGCTTTTGGCTGGCAAATGATTTTAGGGCTGTTCGACGCCGATGGCGGAAACTTTTTTGCCACCTTTCCGTCCGAAGTGCAGTGGTTAGCCTTTGCCATGCTGTGGGCCGGGGTCTTGAGCGGACTTTGCCTGTTGCATTTTCGCTTGGAAAAATCACTGACTGATTTCACCAGGGGATTGGGTCCATGGTATGGTAGCGGCGCGTTGGTCTTATTGGGAACAGGATTACTGTGCGCGCCGGGAATCCATCAAATCATTTTCTGGCTCACCGCCACCCTACTCTGCGCTTACTTTGGCTGGCAATTCATCCTATCCGTCCGCCAAAAAAGCAAAGTATCCCTGATTCCGTGGACAATGGCTTCGATACTGGCGACGGCAGTTTGCCTCGCACTTGCCTGGCATCATTGGCAAGCAGGGTTTGTCTCGGATGGCGCATCAATGGCCACCGCATGGGAGATGATTCGCGCCAGACCCTGGTTTGGCTGGGGTGCTGATGCCTTTGCGGCAATCGCTCCGTTTTTCAATAGCGATTTCAGCGAAAGGATGGCAAACAACGCTGGCAGCGATGTTTTGCAGTGGCTAAGTGCTTTTGGCTGGCTGGGGACATTCCTCATCCTGTTCCTGCCGCTGTCCCTGCTGATTAAGGAGTTAACGGCACTGCTTCAATTTCGCCTCAGTACGATGCTGCTGCTAAGCCTGACAGGGGCGTTGGCAATCGCTTGTGGGCAGGTTGTATTTGAACATTATGGATTCGCGCTCAGCTTCTGGTTGCTTTTTTTTGCCGCCTTGCGCTGGAGTCAAATCAGCCGAACCGCCGCCGATCGTGTCGATCAAAAACCCTATCTTATCTTGCCACATCCGCAAAGCCGTACTTGACGCCAGCGCAGGTTGTCTTTGCATGTTTAAATGCACGTTTGGTATAATCCTTCTGCCGCGATTGATGCGGCTTTACGCACTGCTGCTGCTGGCATTGAGGGGCTGGGTAACGATTTTGACCCACAGGTTCGACCATCCGACCCAAACTTCGGTGACTTCCAGGCAAATGGTATATTGCCGCGCGCGAAGTCCATCCGCACCAATCCTCGGGCACTGGCACAGCAATTGGTCGAAGCACTGTCGGCTTCCGCTGCACTGCCTGCGGCCTGGGTGAATTGGGAAATTGCCGGACCGGGCTTTATCAACTTCCGTCTGCAGGCGCCATTCCTCAGCGCATGGCTAAATACCTATGACGATGCCGCGCAACACCGCGAAGGAGCCGGAACGCTTTATGCAGGACAGATCGTAGTCGTTGATTTCAGTTCGCCGAATACCGCCAAGCAGATGCACGTTGGTCACATTCGTTCATCGGTAATTGGCGAGTCGCTTGCCCGCCTGTTGGCATTTTGCGGTGCTACGGTGATCCGCGACAACCATATCGGCGACTGGGGCACACAATTTGGCATTTTAATCCTTGCCATCAAACGCGCCGGTTACGATCCCAACGCCGGCCACGCGGATCCGCTGGAGGATTTTGAGCATCTCTATAAAGAAGGCAGTGCGCTGACCAAGGAAGATCCCGAGGCCTTGGAGGAAGCGCGTCGCGAGTTGGTCAAGCTGCAGAATGGCGATCCGGAAAATGTTGCCCTTTGGCGGGCAATTAACACCGCCAGCCAAGCCGCCTTCGATGCGATCTACCAGCGTCTGGGAATTCAATTTGACTTAACACTGGGTGAGAGCTTTTACCGTGATCAAGTTGCTCCCGTTTACGCTGAACTGGAGCAGACAGGCATCGCCCGTGAAAGTGAGGGTGCACTGGTGGTCTTTCATCCCGAACATGAGCGCTTTGCCACCCAGCCCTTCATTATTCGCAAATCCGACGGCGCCAGCAACTACGCCTCCACTGATCTTGCAACCGTGCGTTACCGCGCGGAGGAACTCAAGGCAGACCGCATCGTTTACGTTACCGATGGTCGCCAACAAGATCACTTCCAGCAACTGTTTTTGACCGTTGAAAAATGGTTTGCGGCAACAATGCGAAATTGTCCAAAGCTGCAACACATATGGTTTGGTACAATCCTTGGCGAGGACGGCAAAGCAATCAAAACCCGCTCGGGCGCGCCGGTAAGGCTCAAGGTCCTGTTAAACGAGGCCGAGGAACGGGCCTATGCTCTAGTATCAGAAAAAGCCCCGCAACTGGATGAAGCCGAGCGCCGCTCAATTGCTTCCGTGGCTGGAATTGGTGCGGTGCGCTACGCTGATCTCTCACAAAACCGCACCAGTGACTATACCTTCTCCTGGGACAAGCTACTTTCATTTGACGGCAACACCGCTCCTTATCTGCTGTATGCTGGCGCGCGCATCCACAGCATTTTTCGCAAGCTGGAGCTAAGTCCGGGGCAAGGCCTTGAGGGCGCCAGCGCATTGGAAACCGAAGCCGAGTTGCTACTGGCCCGCAAGCTGGTAGGCTTCGCCTCAGCGCTGGAACAAACTCTCGCCGACCTGCGCCCTCATCTACTGTGCGCCTATCTGTATGAGCTCGCAAGCGAGTTTAGCACCTTCTACAACGCGGAAAAAGTCGCCGTCGAGGATCCCTCCATTCGTGCACGCCGCCTGATGCTTTGCCACCGTACACTCATCACCCTCAACACCGGACTGGAACTGCTCGGCATTCAGCCGCTGGAGCGAATGTAAGCTCCGCTGTTGCTGGCGAACTAAGAATTTAAAATTAGGAATGATGAATTCGATATAACCGGGAACGGCGGTTTCAACCGCCGGCAGTTATTGGTGCTTGCGGATGCGCTTGGCACAGCGAGCCCAAACTTACGTTCGAGGTTACCGCATAATGTAACCTCGCTCGTAAGAGCGGGGGGGCTAGCGGGAAGGTACCTGTGGCTTGTTACTACCGCACACGTCCACCAACTCGCACATCAGAACCGAAAACCTGACACTCGGGTTCCACCAATGATAGCGCCTGATCCATTGTTATTGGTGGGTGCGGCACGAGCAGTCCCGGTGCATCCGGATCGCCAATTATCTTGGGTGCTTGGTAAAACCATAGGTAGTCAACAACCCCAGCAGCCATCAATCCCCGAAATAGCTTGGGGCCGGGTTCAAAATAGACACCGGTAATCGTGCGTTTCGCCAAGTCATCAATAACTGCATTTAAAAATCCGGCGTCCGTCTCCACCGTCAACGGCACTACCGTCACACCGGCATTCTCTAAGCGCTGCCTACGCAGGGGATCTGCCTGTTGTAGGCAAAAAACCAGCGTCTGACTCGCATAATCATCGGTATAAACTTTCGGTAATCCAGCCTTAGTGACTGTCCGCAAGGTACGGTCGAGCACGCAACGCTGCGGACACCAGACCCTGCAGTCCGGCGACCGCGCAGTTAGCTGTGGATTATCCGCCAAAATCGTCCCGGCAGCTACCGCAATCGCGGGAAACAAACGTCGCCACTGCATAACATCCGCTCTTGCTTCTGCGCCAGTGATCCAACGCGCATGACCACTGGCGGTCGCCATTTTCCCATCCAGCGTTAGCGCCAGCTTCGCTGTTACCAATGGCCTGCCAGTTGTGATCCAATGATTGAAAATGCGATTGAGCTGACGGCACTCTTTTTCCAAAACGCCGTGGCGAACATGGATATGTTTGGATTCCAGGAGCGGAATCGCCTTGCCGGAGTGGAGAGGATTTGGATCGAGCGTGCCGATCACTACGCTAGCGATGCCCGCAGCAATAATTGCGTCGCTACAAGCACCTGTACGACCCGGCGTGGAGCAGGGTTCGAGGGTAACGTAAAGCGTCGCGTCCTTTGCCGGCCTGCGTCCTAGAGCGGCAAGAGCCGCTTTCTCTGCGTGCGGCCCCCCATCGCGTTCATGCCAGCCGCGGGCGACGACTTGATCGCCCTCAACAATCAAGGCGCCAACCATGGGATTGGGATGCGTATTGCCCCAGCCCCGTCTGGCGAGCGCCAAGGCCTCGCGCATGAAGTGCACATCATTGGTCTCATCAGCTTTCACGGGCGAACGTAGGGATTATCCGCTTTTTCCGCTGCCACCGTTGTTTCAGGCCCATGCCCCGGCAACAACACCGTCCCCTCCGGCAAGCTATAGACTTCGCTCCGGATCGAATGCTGCAAGGTTGCGAAATCGCCGCCGGGCAGGTCAAAGCGCCCCACGCTGCCGCAGAAAATCACATCACCGACAAAGGCTCGACTCGCAACTGAATCATAAAACAAAACGTTGCCGGGACAGTGCCCCGGAACGTGACGGACGGCAAAGGATTGCCCCAGAAGCTCAATACTTTGTCCTCCCTCAACCCAATGCGTAACACGGGTCGGCTTCATCTCCATTCCCGGCATGGCAAAGTCTGACATGACCGCGGGATTTTCAATTAAAATTTGATCATCGCGATGGGCATAAACCGCTATACCCGCCGCGGCAAAGGCATAGGCATCCAGGGTATGATCCCAGTGTCCGTGCGTCAACAGCAGGGCACTGATCTGACAGCCAGCGGATTGCGCCAGTTGAGACGCCCAGGTATAGGCGCCCTCAGGCGCGTCGATCACAACCGCTTCCTTACGCTCGGGTGCAACTAAGCAGTAAGCCCAAGTCCCTATGGGTGGTAGTTCCTTACGGTGTAATACAAGCATACTGAGAAACTAGTAGCCCACCGCACTTGGGCAATCGCTAATTATAGCGAATTTGCTATCACAGGCCTTGAAAAGCTTACTTTTCCTTGGTTTCGATCTCGGGTTCCGTCGCTTCCGTTACCTCGGCAACCGCTTCTTCGGCAGCGGCCTTGGCATTGTCCTCAGCGGATTCCTCTGTTTCAGCCGCAGGCACTTCCTCTGCGACAGACACTTCCTCAGCGGCAGGTTTTTCGCTATCAGCGGCGGGAGCCTTTTGGGCTGCGGCTTTGCGTCCGGAAGCCTTCTTCGGCTTGGCATAGCCTTCGTCGCTGGCGTCAAGAAACTCAATCAATGCCATTTCAGCGGCATCACCGATACGGGTGCCGAGCTTAATGATGCGAGTGTAGCCGCCGCTGCGGCTGGTGAATTCGCCAGCACGCTCATCGAACAACTTGGCGACGGCAACCCTGTCGCGCACGCGGGAAATTGCCAGGCGACGAAAATGGAGCTTGCGGGCGCTGTCGTTGGCAGCTTCTGCCTTCTTGGCAAAAGTGATGATTTTCTCGATAAACGGACGCAGCGCTTTGGCTTTTGCCAAAGTTGTTTTAATACGTCCGTGCTCAATTAGAGCAACGGAAAGATTGCCTAGCAAAGCACTGCGGTGTGAAGCGCTGACTCCTAGAATGTGACGTTTGGTCTTGTGACGCATGGAAAACTTACGGTTGTAGGGTTATATTATAGATCACCCGGCTTATTCAGAAGGCGCTCATCAATTTTCATACCGAGTGAAAGTCCAAGCTGCTCGAGCTTGTCTTTTATCTCGTTGAGCGATTTCTTGCCGAAATTGCGGTATTTGAGCATTTCCTGCTCGGACTTCATAGCCAACTCGCCAACAACAGTGATGTTAGCATTATTAAGGCAGTTGGCAGCACGCACGGTGAGCTCAATCTCATTAACGCTCATATTGAGCAGCTTGCGCAAGCGATTCTGCTCTTCGCTGATTTCCTTACTCTCACTTTCGAACTCAACTTCCTCCTCATTCACCTGATCGAAGACATCGAGATGGTGTTTGAGAATCGAGGCACTTTGTTTGAGAGCTTCATCAGGCGTAATGCGCTTGTCTGTCCAGATTTCAAGGGCCAGCTTATCGTAGTCGGTCATTTGACCTACACGGGTATTTTCAACCGCATATTTGACCAATTTGACCGGACTGAAAAGTGAGTCAATCGGAATAACACCAATCGGCTGTTCATCCTTCTTGTTGTCTTCACCAGCACAATAACCACGGCCAACGCGCGCCTCAAGCTCGGCATAAAAGCGCTGCTTGCGGTCGAGAGTGCAGATCACCTGCTCGGGATTAACAATATTGACATCGCTAACCAACTGGATGTCAGCGGCGGTGATAACACCCTCACGCTCCACATCGATCACCAGCTTGACTGGCTCACGCTTCTCAGACGTGAGTAATACTTTCTTAAGGTTGAGAACGATGTCGGTGACATCTTCGACGATACCCGTGACACTTTGGAACTCGTGATCCACGCCATCGATGCGAACCGAAGTAATGGCACAGCCTTCAATGGAACTGAGCAATACCCGCCGCAACGAATTGCCGATGGTATGACCGTAACCGGTTTCAAATGGCTCGGCGGTATAAAGTGCGTAGCTATCGTTGGATTTGGACTCGTCTTTAACTAAACGGTTGGGAAGTTCGAATTTACCTAAACGCTTTGGCATGGCTTTGTTTTGGTTTGCGGTGATAATTGGATGCGGAAAGCATCGAAAGGGAGGACTTATATGGGCTTATCGGCTGTAGTATTCAACGATCAGCTGAACATTGACACCGGTATCGATCTCAGAACCCTCTGGTATACGGTTAACAGTGGCTTTGAGCGCATCAGCATTCAAGCTGAGCCATTCGGGAGCGCCGCCACGACCGGTGCTTTCTTCAAGCGCACGAGTGGCAAGCTGGCGGGACGAAGTGCGGTCGCGGACCTCAATTTCGTCACCTGCCTTAACGCTAAAACTGGAAATATCCGTTTTATGTCCATTGACCAAGATGTGCCCATGCCCAACAAACTGGCGGGCAGCAGAGCGCGACTTGGCAAAACCAAGACGGTAGATCACATTGTCCAAGCGCGATTCGAGCAATGTCAAAAAGATTTCGCCGGTAACACCACGTTGGTTTTTTGCTCGCTCGAAGAGCAGGCGGAACTGTTTTTCCGTCATGCCATACATGTAGCGAAGCTTCTGCTTCTCATTTAAGCCGATAGCGTATTCGCTGAGCTTGCGGCGCAGGCGCGGGCCATGCTGACCGGGTAGGTGTGGCTTGCGTTCAAACGCCTTGGTAGGCGCAAATATCGCCATACTGAAACGGCGGTTGATGCGAGTGGTGGGTCCTGTGTAACGGGCCATATTGAATAATCTTTAATCGGTTCTGCGGAGAAAAAGTATGCGTCAGGGTGGCAGAAACACCGCTTAGACGCGACGACGTTTAGGTGCGCGACAGCCGTTGTGAGGAACGGGGGTCACATCTTCAATTGCGGTTACGATCAAGCCCAGTGCCTGCAGGGCACGAACGGCGGAATCGCGGCCCATGCCTGGACCCTTGAGTTTGACCGAAACTTCCTTCATGCCATGCGACAAGGCCACCTTACCGGCGTCTTGAGTCACGACCTGAGCGGCATATGCCGTGGATTTGCGTGAACCGCGGAAGTTGCACTTGCCAGCGCTGCTCCAGGAAATCACATTGCCACGGGGATCGGTAAAAGTTACTTTGGTATTGTTGTAGGTGGCCAGCACAGTAACGATACCGGTGGTAACGTTTTTACTGCCCTTGGCACGACGGATTTTAAGATCGCCCAAATCGCTTTTCAGCAAATCGGCTGCCGTTTCCTCTTTCTTCTCAGGTTCTGCCTTGGTTTCAGCGACAGGGACGGCTGTGGATTCGGATTCTTCTAAGGGCTGCTTGGTATCTTCGCTCATGTTATCAAAGGAAAAGGGTTACTTCTTGCGGACGGCACCAATTGTCTTGCGGGCACCTTTGCGTGTGCGGGCGTTGGTGCTGGTGCGCTGACCGCGCACAGGCAAACCGCGCATGTGGCGCAGGCCACGATAGCTGCGGATGGCACTGAGGCGTTTAATGTTGGCTATGGTATCGCGACGCAAGTCACCTTCAACCAAATAGCGGTTGTCGGTTATAATGGAAGCCAGCTGATTGATTTCCTCTTCAGACAGATCACCGGCACGGCGATCGGCATCAAAACCGGAAGCGGCTACTACACTTTGGGCACGGGTCGGACCGATGCCGTAGATGTAGCGCAATGAAAACTCCAACTTTTTGTTGGCGGGAATATCGACTCCTAGAATACGTGGCATAATGAATACAAACGAATATGAAAATTTAAATAAAAGAATACCGTAGTTTACGGAAAAACGGTAGAGAATGACAGGATTTTTGATTTTGAAAAGCTAAATTTCAGGAATTGTTAAAATTTCCGGTTCACCTTCCGTGACGAGCACGGTATGCTCGAAGTGGGCAGCGGGTTTGCGGTCGCGGGTAACAGCTGTCCAACCATCTGGCAGGAACTCAATTTTATGTGAGCCAAGCGTTACCATGGGCTCAATTGCGAGCGTCATTCCGGCTTTTAAACGCGGCCCTGTGCGAGCGCGACCAAAATTGGGAATCTGCGGCTCCTCATGCATGGAGGCACCGACACCGTGGCCGACAAAGTCGCGCACGATGCCCAAGCCTTGCTTGCGCAGATAAGACTCCACTGCATGTGAAATGTCGCCGACACGATTGCCATCACGGGCACAGGCAATGGCCAGGTTGAGCGCTTCGCGGGTGGAATCGACCAGCTTTTTTACTGCGGACGGCACTTTGCCCAGCACAACGGTGGTTGCGTTATCACCAATGCAGCCCTCAAAATCAACGACCACATCCAATGAAACCACGTCACCTTCTTTGAGCACTTTGTGTAGTGAAGGGATACCATGAACGACCGCTTCGTTAACCGAAATGCAGGTGTAGGCTGGATAGGGATTGAGCGAGCCGCGCGGGTTATAGTTGAAACAGGCTGAGCTGGCACCCATTGCTGCCAACTCGCGCTTGGCAAGTTGATCGAGATCATAGGTGGTGACACCAACAGCTGTGGCTTCGACCATGCGGTGCAAGACCGTTGCCGCTATCCGACATGCCTGGCGAATACCTTGCAGGTTCGCCTGGGTGCTGTGCGGATTCATGGGCGACGGTAAAACGGAAATTCAAAGAACAATTAAGAAGTCAGTGAGAGATCAATGTCTCACTTAAAGAACCAGGATATAATACCCAGGAAAAACAGGATGAAGGAAACATACAGCAGAGGCTTCCAAGCCGTCCAAAAATCTTTCAACCCGGCTGTGTCAACCATCTGCTTGGTTCGGGCGGAGGAGCGGGCGCGCAGACGACCCTTCTTGAGGAAGCCGTCATAGTGGCGTTGCAATAGGAATGTCTCGATCTGGGTCATCAGCTGCAGCAACACGCCGACGGTAATCAACATACCCGTGCCACCGAAGAACAGGGCCACTGGTGCCGGGATGTTGTAAATGAACAGCAGGATGTCGGGGAACAGGGCAATCGCTGTAAGAAAAATAGCACCGGCGAGGGTCAACCGCGTCATGGTGTAATCAAGAAACTTGGCAGTCGGCTCGCCGGGACGCACTCCTGGCACGTAGCCACCATATTTCTTGAGGTCGTCGGCAATTTGGATTGGCTTAAACATCAACGAAACCCAGAAGTAGGAAAACACCAGGATGAGGGTACCGAAGATAACGTAGTAAGCCACTTGACCCTGTTGGATTGCTGCCGCCATCCGAGTGAACATGCGCACATCCGTAGCCTCTCCCAAGTAGAGCAGGATCTGACTGGGGAACATCAGAATGGCACTGGCGAAAATGACGGGCATAACTCCCGAGTAATTGACCTTCAAAGGCAGAAAGGAACTCTGTCCCCCATAGACCTTGCGACCCA
>SKFT01000111.1 GCA_007117865.1 Puniceicoccaceae bacterium
CAGGGGGGCACGTCCCGAACCGCAAACCATGCACATGGCCCCCATTCGCACCCTTCGCCTGGAGCGTGACAGCATCTTAACCTATCGCTAATGGCTGATCTGCGGGCATATCGATACCATCTACGAATGCATTTATGAACCGATTTAATCCTACTTAATTAACTGACTATTGGAAGAATATAACTTAATCCGAACTTTGTTATTTTTTCTTGCAATAATTGTTATCTGCACGGCAACTTCTATTGCAGCAGGGCGCGAAAATCGGCGATCCGGTGAAAGGTAATCAAGTTGCTGTCGTGCCCACGGGGTGGTTTGCGGTTTTCAATATGCAAGGCCGTGCGTGAGGCGATGACGAGGTCGTCACCGTCGAAATCGAAACTGAAATACTGGAATGCCTCATAATCCACATGGGGGGATTGGATGAAGATATGGGCCATCTGCCATTCGCGCAAATCCTCGGAATAGAGCAGGGCACCCACATTGCGGATCAGTTCCGACGGCCAGCCGGAATCGGCGTATTCCGGCAATACCGGATTGGTCAGGGCAATAAAATAACCGGAGACTGGATCCCAGGCGGCGGCGAATTTCTTCTCGCCTCCGGGTAGTGCCACCCAATCCTCGATTGCAGGCTCACGGACTTCCTCCGTCGAATCGCTACTGCGGATTAGGACGGTGTAGGGATGACCCCCAACCTTGGGCAGCAACACCGGTCGAATCGTATCAGTAGCAACGATTTGTGCTTCGGTAATGGTCAAATCTTCTCCCAGCGGACCGCCCCTAATGCGGGCTGCGGGTGTCAGTGTCCATGAGTCTGCCTGCAGCAGGTCGGCCTCCAGAGGGGCGGAGATCATGCGCCGACCGCCGATGGCGAAGCAAATGCGCTCATCGTGGATCGCGGGTCGGTGGGGTGTTCCGCCAAAAGTTCCCCGGCGCAGCAGTCCGGTGCTTGTATCGTGAGGCTCGGTCCAGGTATGGCCGCCATCGACTGAGCGCCGGATCAGAATGTCGCCGGGTGCGGCCCGGTAGCCGAGCAGATAAAGTGAACCATCGGGGTGCAGCCACAAGCTGCCGCGCTTCATGTCGATGAGGGTGGCAATCAGCTGCCAAGAGGCACCGCGGTCGTCTGAGCGGTAGAGGTAGGTGACACCAGAAGTGGCGGCCGTGGAGCCGTGGCCAAAATCGTTGCAGGCAATCAGATAGGCTCCATCCGGCAGCACGGCAATCGAGGGCGAGGCCGTGTAAACCGCCTGCCGGGTGATGCGCTGTAACAGCGAGGGCACCGGCAGTTGATGCACGATGACCCCGGGGAAATCATTTTGCTGCGGGGCGGCGTGCGCCGCAGACACACCTGCGGCCGCCAGAAGCAACAGAACAGAGACTGTGGCGCGATTCGCAAACATCAGCAAATAATGCATATTAATAATCGTTATCTCTGGCGCGTCGAAGTCAATACAGCAAGATAGCACTTGTAAATTATGACTGCAATTAAAACTGCGGGGTCAAGATTTTCCGCAGGCTGAAGGCCTGCACCAAACTCGCAAAATTGATTAGATTAGGTTTTGATCCTGAATTTTAAAAGTCACCAGCTTCTCCGCCGGCAAGGAATAGCTGGCGGTAGCCGGGGACGTTTTCCATAAGTTGCTCATGGGGCCCATCACCCAGTAGTTTCCCAGCCTCAAAATAGAGGCGACGATCAATACCGTGAAGGGATTTCATTCGGTGTGCGATGATCAGGGTGGTGCGGTTTTTACACAGTTCAACAAGCGCTTCCTGGATGCTGGCGTCGGCTTTGTTGTCTAGGGCCGAAGTCGCTTCGTCTAGCAGCAAAATAGGAGCGTTTTTTAGAAAAGCACGCGCCATGGCAATGCGCTGACGTTGTCCGCCGGATAGCGAACTGCCGCGTTCGCTGAGAATCGTTTGATAACCATTGGGTAGGGCGCGGATAAAAGTATCGGCATGGGCCAAGCGCGCTGCTTGGTAAACAGCAGCTTCATCGGCATCCGGATTCCCAACCAAAATGTTGTCGAGCACGCTGGCATTGAACAATACCGGAGACTGTGGCACGTAGGCAATTTGCTTGCGCAGGTCACGGGAATGTAGGGTGCGCACGTCGATGCCGTCGATCCGCACGCAACCACCGACTACGTCGAAGAAGCGTGGGATGAGATTGACAAAGGTGGATTTTCCCGCCCCGCTTTCGCCGACCAAGGCCACGGTTTCGCCAGGCTCAATGCAGGCGCTGACATCGGATAGCACTGGTAAGTCCTTGCTATAGGCAAAGTTCACATGCTCAAAGGTGATACGACCTTGTACCTTGGCTGGCAGCGATGTCGGGTTGGCCGGTTCGGGGAGGGAATCGGTCGCATGCAGGATGTCCTCGAGCCGTTTTAGCGGAGCTTCCAGGGCGCGCACCGCGCCGTGGATGTTGCCGAGTTTCTTGATTGGTTCATAAGCCATGTAGAGGGCTACTCCGAGGGCCATGAATTCACCCTCAGACATACCGGCCCGGACGCCAAGATAAAGAGAAAGAGCCAATCCCGCAGCCGCAACCACTTCGATACTTGGCGAGATCATTAGCTTGCTGCGAACGCTCTTCATGGTGACAAAAAAGATACCTTTAAGCTGCTCGGTGAAGCGCTTGTTTTGCCGTGCTTCCAAGTTGTAGGCACGTATTTCCAGTGGCGATTGAACCGATTCTATGGAGGCTGAGTTGAGCGCTTCGCTCATGACTACGAGTTGTTGTGAGCGCTTGGCGAGGTATTTGCCAATTTTTCGAATCGGAAAGACAATGGCCGGGACACTGAGCACACCAATGACAGCGATGAAAAAGCTATCACTGGTAAAAGATTTGTAGAGGAGAAATCCTACCGCAGCGAGAAAGGTTAGCGGCTGCTTGACAAGGTCGTTGCTGGTATCGACCACGACTTGCTTGATTTGGGTTGGATAGCCCATCAACGCTGCCATCAACTCGCCGGTTTTATAGCGTTGATAAAAGCCAATTGGCAGGTTTTGCAGTTTGTTGAAAACGTCTTTTTGGATGCCTTGAATGACGTAGACACCGGAATAGGTCATGTAATAGCCATTGCCGACTGCCCCGGCGGCTCGCAGTAGCATAACCAAGGGGATGAATGCACAACAAACTATCAGGAAACCATTGGGATTACCGCCAAACCAACGCTCAACAAAAGTCGTCAGCCAAGCTGGTGCCTTGTCGACATTGCCAAAGAGAATAGGAAAAATCGTCTCCGCCATCAATGGTAAACCCAGTCCGCTGGATATAGAAAACAAAACCCCAAACAAAATACCCAGCGCAAACTTCCACCAGATAGGTTTCAAGTAACGAAAATAGGGAAAAAACTGCTTCAATTGCGTCATAATTCGAAAACCCCACCCACCATGCGCATTCGGGTAATTAGGTCGAGTTAAATACTTGTGTGAGAGATCCAACAAGCTTCTTTTCGGTGTTTTAGCATTTCACTTTGTCGGGCTTGTCACTGCGCATGGGGGTCCACTGCCAGCGGCTAAGGGCAGCTGTTTCAGCACCGATACTTGGATTGTAAGCGGCACTTTCCAAGGCCGCGCCGACTACGCTTGCCGTGGTTTGTGAATGACTTAATACGACGACCGTGGCCTTGCTGCTGTAAGCACCTTTTGCATGTGAACTTGCCGATTGCCACCACGCTTTGCGTTCCGCAACCGTAGCAGATTGCAGGTATTCTGGAAAAACGTGTCCCCAGGGAGATGGCTGCACCGGAGCCAGCCGAAAAGGGTGAGGTAATAAATCGCCTAAGGTGAAGGACTTTTCACTTTCGCCAACAACGAGTATGCGGAGTTGCTCCGGTTGCGGAATTTCCTGCAAAAATTGACGGCAGTGGCCACAGGGCAGGGCGCTAAGCCACAATTCCGAGATCCCGCTGGCTCCACCCATCCAGGCGTTTAGCACAGCCGACTGTTCGGCGTGGATGGTTTGTTGCATGCCGCGCTCCGGCCACTCGCAATTGGCACCGGGATAACCCTTGCCATTCGTATCGACAGCAATTGCACCAACGCTGAAACCGGATTGCTCGGGCCTCGCAAAAGATTGTGCAAGCGCAAGCCAGAATGTGCGAGATTCCGCCTCTAATACTGTTGCTGGGATTCCCGTTAAGAGTCCACTGGGTTTACTCCAGCTTTGCAACAGCCAGTGCCGGGTTGCTGCGACTTGCGCTTGCCGCAGGCATGCTTCGGCTGCGGCCGGCAGTGAACTCACTCGACCTCGTTCTGCCACAGTTGTTCCAGTGGTTGGCGGCGACGAATTAGGCGCACACTTCCGTCCTCTTCCAGCATCACTTCGGCTGCTTCAGGGAAGGAGTTGTAGTGTTTGGTGGCCATCCCCGCACAGTAAGCACCAGAGCCGCCAATAAAGCAAAGATCGCCGATTTGCGATTGTGGTAAATCGCGCGCTTGCAATAGTTCCGGATCTCCCGCAGCTGGAGTCAAAATGTCACCCGACTCGCAACAATGCCCGGCGATGATGTAGGGCTTGGTATTGCCTTTGAGCCAGTCACCTTCGCGCAATAAATGGATGGGATGCTGTGAGCCATAGAGCGAGGGCCGCAGGATCTCCGTCATTCCACAATCGAGCTTGAGAAAGTTGTAGCCGCCAGCGCCGGTGGCCGCACTGTCCTGTACCCGTGCCAACACTGCACCGGCATTGGCCACCAAAAAGGTTCCCGGCTCAATCTCCAGTTGCAAACTGCGTCCCGTCTCTTCGGCAAACCGCTCAAACAGCGCCTTGACCGGAGCGCCAACCACTTGTAGGTCGGTACCGTTTTCATCTGCCACGCGGGCGACTTTATAGCCACCGCCCAGATTGAGATGCGCGATATCCGGGAAATTACGCACAAGGTCGAGACTCATGCCCGCAACTTTTTGCCAGACAGCCGGATCGCTGCCGGATCCGATATGGGTGTGGATGCGCACAGCTGTAAGCCGATGGCTTTGCAGTAGTGATTTTACCTCATCCTGAAATTCATGCCAAATGCCAAAGCTGGAGGAGGGGCCGCCAACGTTGGTGCGGTTGTTGCCTCCCGATCCAGCACCCGGATTGAATCGCAGGCCAACCTCGCCACCTGGAAAGGCTTCGCCAAAACGTCGCAACTGCTCCAGTGAGCAGGCATTCACCTTAATACCCAGTTGCACCAATTCGGCAAAATCAAGGGGTAGCTCTTGGCTGCTCAAGCTGATTTTTTCTGCCGCAATTCCCGCCTTCAAAGCGCGTCGTACCTCGGGGCCTGAACTGGCGTCAATGTGCAAGCCGAGTCCGTCGAACAAACGCAGTATCGCCCGACTGGGACTTGCCTTCATGGCGTAGCGGACGGTTAAGCCAAAAGCGTTGGGAAAGGCGAGCGCGGCGTTGGCTTGCTCGCGCAAGCGTTGTGCTGAATATACATATAGCGGCGTGCCATACTCGTTGGCTACTGCTGTCAGTGCGGCGGCAGAGAAATCGTTTTTTTGAAAAGAGGTTTCCATTGGTATGCGATAAAAAGCGCATCTTTGGCTAACTGGCAAGCTTACAGGTGATTGACAGGCACGGCTTTTGGCTGTCTGAATGCGTCAATGGACACTCCGGAAAGGATTCAAAAACTGATTGCAGCGGCGGGTATTTGCTCGCGGCGTGAGGCCGAACGCTTGATCGAGGATGGCAAGGTGCGGGTCAATGACAAGATTGCACAGCTGGGAGACAAGGCACTTGTCAGCGATGCCATATTTGTTAACAACAAGCCTTTGCTGCGCCAGCCCGAGGCACCCGTGACGCTGGTGATGAATAAGCCCAAGGGATTGATATGCTCCAATGATGATCCCTTTAACGTGCGCACGGTGTTTGATTTGCTGCCGCCACCGTATTCGAAAATGCGTATGTTTTGTGCCGGGCGCTTGGATAAAGACAGTGAGGGTTTATTGGTTTTAACAAATGATGGTGCACTGGCACATCGCTTGACCCATCCCGGCGCTGGCGTGATCAAGCGTTACCGCGTATTGTTGAACAAGCCTTTTAATACTGCCGATATACCCAAACTGTTGGAGGGCGTGGAGGATGATGGCGAGTTGCTAAAAGCGGAGAAAGTGATCCCTGCGCCTGCCGGTGGAGCGGATGCCTCCCAGCGCGTTGAGGTACACCTTTGTCATGGCAAGAAACGTGAAATCCGTCGCTTGTTTGAGGCCAATCGCTACTTTGTTAAAAAACTCGTTCGTTTTCAAATCGGCGGCATCATCCTAAAAGGGCTACCCAAAGGTGCCGTCCGCCGCCTTGGCAATAAGGATATCGAGCGCTTGTGCTCGAGCCCGCGTTAAGCCTGTAGAAGATCGGAATTGTTACAAGGGAATACCAAAAGGCAGTTGCTTTCACAGTTTAAGTCAGCAACCTCAGTTTCGTGAATAATGGGGTTATGCAAATTTTACTTCTGGCCTTGGGGATATTTTTTCTAGTTACCTCTGGATGTAGTCGGGACGCATCTCTCCCACTGGCGAACAATAGTCGTGGGGAGGCCCGCCCGGTGGCAGTGGCGGTGGAACCCATTGCCGTGGGACGCATTCATGATGCGCGAGCTTATACCGGTACGCTTTTACCGGGGCGGCGCTTTACTGTCGCGGCTCGTACGGCAGGTATTGTAAAGCGCCTGGATGTGCAAATTGGCGATCGCGTTGAGCGCAATCAGGTAGTGGGTGAGCTGGAGAGTGATGAGTTGCGCGAGGAACTCGTTCAGACACAGGCGGATTTACAGGTGGCGCGGGCAAATTTGCAGTTGGCCATTTCAGAACTGGAACTGACTCAGCGGGAGTGGATCCGCATCCAATCGCTGCGCGACCGCGATTTTGCATCGGTTGCAGAGCGCGATCGCGTCGAGTCCCTGCTGTCTGCGCGCCAGGCAGGCAAGTCGGTTGCGGAATCGACGGTGCTCCAGCGGGAGGCTGCATTGCGCCGTGCTGAAATACGGCTGGAGTATGCCACTTTGCGTGCTTCCTGGGAGGGCTCGGATGCGGAGCGGTTTGTAAGCCGGCGTTTTTTGGATGAGGGTAGCTTGGCTGCCAACAACAGTCCGATTATCGAGGTGGTATCGCTTGACCCCTTGATTGGACAATTTTATGTGCCAGAGGCCGACTACCATCGCATTGAGGTGGGAATGCCGGTGAAGATTCAGACCAGTGGTCATGGCGGACGCTATTTTGCTGGCAACGTGCGCAGCATAGCACCTGAATTTAGTGTCGAAACGCGGCGTGCTTTGGTGGAGGTAACGGTTGCCAATGCTGGGCACATGCTGGCACCGGGCGTTTTTATGCGGGCACATTTGGTTCTAGGAGAGGATCCGGATGCGGTTTTGGTTCCAATTGCCGCTGTCGTGCGCCGGGGTGACAGCGATGGGGTATTTATTGTTAATGAGGCGGAAGGGCGCGCGCGTTTTTATCCGATTGAACGGGGTTTTCAGGAGGGTAATCAGGTTGCCGTTAAGGGTATTGAGGGCAGTGGTTGGGTGGTTGTGCTCGGACACGATCAACTGACCGATGGCACGCGTGTGCAGTGGTTCCCAGCAATTTCTCAGCGCACCAGCGGTGGCAGCGGAGGGGATGCGCGAAAGGGTGGTCCCAGTCAATGAGGGAGCTGATAAACTTTTTTACCCAACGGCCTGTGTTTGGCAGCATGGCGGCTTTGATCGTGCTGTTGATCGGCAGCTTTTCACTGACGCGCATTCCTCAGGACTTGTTGCCGGATATAGAGCTGCCGGTGATTTCGGTTATTACCAGCTATGACAATGCGGGTCCTGAGGAGATAGAGGAGTTATTGACGCGTCCGCTTGAGCAGGTGCTTGCGGGTGTCCCGGGGATTCGGGAAATGACCTCCCGCTCAGCTGAGGGCAGTAGCACGGTAACCTTGAGCTTGGCCTGGGGAACGGATTTGAATGAGGCGGCCAATGATGTGCGCGACCGACTGGATCGGGTGCTTA
>SKFT01000092.1 GCA_007117865.1 Puniceicoccaceae bacterium
GAACTATGATCCAGGAGAATAATGAGCCATTGAAACCCATCGATTCTCGTGTGGTGCGGGAGTTGAATGAGGTGTTTGCGGACTGCTCCAAGCTGGGATTTGAGCTGTTTATTTTTGGATCAGTGGCTGAGACTTATCCATTGGCGCGTAAAGGCGCAGACTTGGATCTGGGCATTATGTCAAAAAATGCCATGAAACCTGAGGTCAAACGCGGGTATATGCATCAGATCTCCCGCAGGCTGGCAGACTTGCCTACGATTCGACCTTTGGATTTAGTTGATTTCGATTTGGTTGATCCCAATTTTAAAGCAGTTGCCATGCGCTCGCAACTGCATTTTCCTTTGGTGGAATATGGAACCCGCGATTAAAAAAGCCTTGGAGGATTTTGACCACATCCTGGATCAATTCTCGGATGTGATGGAAATTCCTGCCAGTCAGCGAAACTCCCGCGATCGTGATAGTGCAATTTTACGCTTTGAGCTTTCTTATGAAGTCTGCTGGAAGCTCTTACAGCGTTTGGTGCGCGCAGAAGGCTATGAGTCCAATGGTCCGCGCAGTGCTTTCGAAAGAGCGTTTGCACTTGGCTGGATTGAGGACGAAGCGATCTGGCATGACATCATCAAAGACAGGAATACCGCCGTGCATGTCTATCGCGAGGACTGGGCACAAGCACTTTTCAATCGACTGCCAGCCTACCTGATCGCTTTTCGTCAATTGCGTGCCGCGCTGCCGGAATGATAGGAAAGAGAATAGTAACGACTCAGGTATTCAGAATTCAGGAGTCAAGAGGTTCGAAAGGCTAAAGGCGCAAGGCGCTTTGATGAGTGTTGAGTGATTCCAGTGGAATAGGCTACGCATTCCACGGGATGAATGAGGGATGAATTGGTTCGAGTTGCAACCTCGGCCATGCGACCGAGGGGTTGGTTGTGGGTTGTTCTAAAAGGCTGACGGAGCGTGGCAGCGCGGAGATGGTGCGCCGCAGGTGTGCCCGTAGCATAGCGAAGGGTGACGAGGACGGGTGCCCTATGGGCGGTCGAGGAACAAACGCTAAAAAGCGGAAATGGCTGCAGCAAATCATAATCATAATCTTAATCCGTTGAAGACGGCACCAAAAGGTCAAGGGACTGGGGACTGGGGACTGGCCAGCTTACCGCCGGCGGTTGAAATCACCGTTCCCGGCCATGTCGATTCTCCTCCACTCACCCACCAGGGAATCCCTCCGTGCCCCACTATTACTCGATTTCATGAAGATGTTGACAAAAGTAAGGAATTCAGTTCGAATCAAATTATGAAATCAGTCCTTACTTCAAAGGGTCAAATTACCCTACCTAAAAGCATAAGAGATCGACTTGGCTTAAAGGCAGGTGATGTGTTGGATTTTGACGAAGACCTTCCTTATTTGAAGGCGGTTCCTCGTTTTGATGTGGACCGCATGCGCTCGGTTATTGGGAGAGGGCGAGCGGATGCGGGCGAGTCGAGCGAATCTATAATTGAATCAATGCGCGGAAGGGTTGAGCTACCGTGATTACCGCAGTCGATAGTTCTGCGCTCATTGCAATTTACTTAGGCGAACCCACTGCTGAGGCTTGGATGACTTGTTTGATTACGGCACGTAGCGAGGGGGCCTTGCTAATATCGCCTATTGTAGCCGCCGAGTTTTTTGCCGTCGTTGAAGATCGCGCCAGCTACAATGCTACTCTTGAAGATCTGGGATTGCAATTGGGTTCAATCTCGATCGATGCAGCCTGTGAAGCTGGGCGCATATTTCGCAGCTACCGAAATCAAGGGGGACCGCGTGAGTTTCTGATTCCAGATTTCCTCATCGCTGCCCACGCATTGCTTGACTGCGACCGTCTTGCGGCGGCGGATCGTGGTTATCTGAGACGGTATTTCCCGAATCTGCGACTACTGTCGCTTTAACGCCATTAGGTAATTACTCCATTCAGAATAATCCAAATATCCGCAGATTACGGAGTTGATTTCGATAGCGATCACAACTTCGACTACCAATTGTACTCGACGGTGTATGTCACGGATGTTTCACCGCTGGCGGGCACGTCTACGGGGAAACGAACGGTTTGGGCATCAACGTGTTCCGGTTCAATGGTGCTGCTGCGAATTTGCCAACTGCTCCAGCGGAATAGGGTTTCCATAATATCGACGCGGCCGTCGTTATCGCTGCGATTGCGCACATTGATACGGATAGTTTCGGTCATCCGGCGACGTCCGTCATTGCGCTCAAAAGCGACTTGGGTGCGCTCCGCAACCCAATCGAATGCCTCCCCGAGGCGCATTTCAATCGTCTCATCGCGCGGGGTGTGTCCGATCCGGTTTTCGCCGATGAATTGCAGTGAGCCATCGCTGGCGGCACGATAAAAGCGAGCCCTGCCAGCAGGAAGGGGAACGCCCAAGCCGTTGGCTTCACTGTTTTCGAAGCGCACAAAGCTTTGCACCGGCATACGCTGAGTCGCGGCACGCAGTCCGGATTGTATGAGTGGTTCACCGCGCAGTGAGCCATGACCCGTTCCGGCGACAACATAGTAGCGGGGTGCATTTACCGCCTCTGCGCGCAGGAACTCGATCTGCTTCTGCTCCTGGTCGCGCAGGGTGGTGGGTTCGGCTATGGTGTAGAGATGAAAATCGTCAAAAGCCTCAGCGCTGACGGCTGGTGCGGCGGAATCCATTGCCATCGCTTGCGCCCGCATCATAACCCTCTCGGGTTGAATGCGGTTGACCGTGCCAGCCAATAATTTGAGTTGGGCATCGGGATAAACGCGTCCACTGCGATTGGTGATGGTCACCCAGCCCATCATTTGCATGGTGTCGCCCTTTGCCGGAGCGACAAAATTGTAGTCGGCCTCCCAGTTCAGGCCTTGTGTGAGGTAACTTAGCTCTACGGGTAGCGATTGTTGCCCCGGACTCTGAATGCGCCATGATAGGGTGGGTGTGAGGATGCCGTCGTCATCCAAGCGCGGGAACAGTGGCTTGCCCGGAAGTCCAAACCGCAGCAGTCCATTCTGTTCGATAATGGGTCCCTCGCCACCCGCATGTCCGGCGCGAATCACCCGGCCTTGGACGATGGTCCTTTCTCCCTCGCTGGTGATCCGTTCAAAATCGAGGACCTCACCTTCGAAGAAAGTCAGCGCACTGCTTTCGTTAATGGGATCGGCGCGGTAACTTTGTTCAATAATACGGAAAGGTGATGCGCCATTGCGTGCGCGCAGCACCACGGATGATGGTTCCAGCGTGCGGGTCATGCCGGTGAAATCAACCGACTGAATGCCTTGCTCCAGGGATAACTCAAATTGTTCGCGGACGACCCCGAAGTTTTGATTATAAATGGTCATGGAGATGTTTTCCGCACTAACAAAAGACAGCGGAAGCAGCATCGAGGCGATGAAAGTTGGGGAAATGTGAGTCATAATGAGTTTGAGTTTAGCCTGTTTAGTTGCCCGCCTCGCGCTCGCGGCGAGGCGTGTTGAGGATTTCGCCGCTGCCGGAGAGGATAACGGCAAGCGGGCGCGTGGACGGGAAATAGGAAAAGATGATCATGATAATGGCGGTGATGGGCACGCACAGGAACATTCCCGGGATGTCCCAGATTTGCCCCCAAAGGCCAAGTGAAAGCAGGATCACAATCGGGCTGATGTTCAGCGAGTTGCCCATTAGTCGCGGCTCGATCAGATTACCAATACAAATTTGAATACTGGTGAGGGCAATCACGGTTACAACAAAAGGTCCAAGTGTTTCAAACTGCACCAGTGCCAGCAGCGAGGGGAAGATGGTGGCGACTATGGATCCCAGGGTCGGGATGAAGTTGAGCATAAAAATCAAAATTGCCCAAAAACCGGCAAAGTCGACACCAACAATTTTAAGGACGACATAACTGAGAACCCCCGTCATCAGGCTGGTTAAAAACTTAATACCAAGGTAGGTGCGAATGTCTTTGCGGATGCGGGCGATGAGGGCCAGGGCATCCTCATGTTCATCATTATTGCGTATCAGCGCTCGCAGCTTGGGGCGCATCATGCGTTGTTCGATAATAAGGAAGATGAGGAATACAATAATAATAACGGTGTTGCCTACCAGCGTGGTAACGGTGCGGCCAAGGTTGAACAAAAAAGGGCTGAAATTGATGGAGCGGATCATTTCGCGGATATTAACTGCTTCCTCGATGCCAAACGAAGCCGAGAAGCGGAGAATGAGGGCTTCCAGATTGCGCTGGTAGCCGGGGGCGGCGGAAATCACACCATTGATGTTTTGCAGGAAGAAGTTAACCGTAACCCCGATCGCGGAGAGGATGGTTACCAGTGCCACTACGAAACAAAGGGCTTCGGGCAGTCGAAAGGAGCCGATTTTTAGTTGATGTATGGAGTGGCTGAGGATGTTGATTAAAAAAAGGATCGTTGCAGCAATTGCCAATGGGATCAGCATCGCCTTACCCCACCAAAGGATATAGAAGGTGATGGTTAACACCACCATTGCCATCGCTGCACGTTGCGCATTCATATCCGTTACATAAAGCAAGCAAAGCCGCTTTGTCCATGCTGGATTTGCGGTCAAGGGCTGTCGCCCTGTATTCACCTGCATAAAATTAAAAAGGCCCTTCGATTATGGTTGATTCGTCCGGTAAACCTTTAGATGCTCCAGAGCTTTTATTCCACAAGAAACCAAGCAATCCGCCGATTGACATGAATATACACGAATATCAAGCGAAGGCCCTCTTTTCAGAGTATGGCATTCCTGTTTCCGCCGGTTATCCGGCGACTTCCTTGGAGGAAGTTGATGCTGCCTTGAAACAGCTGCCCGAGGGGGCAGTTGTTGTTAAATCCCAGATTCACGCGGGTGGACGGGGCAAGGGTACGTTTAAGGATGGCTTCAAGGGGGGCGTTAAACTGGCCAAAACAGCGGATGAGGCGCGCGAATATGCCAAGGCCATGCTTGATAATACGTTGGTAACGCACCAGACCGGACCGGAAGGCCGCAAGGTGCAGACGCTTTATTTGACAGAGGCCTGCTCTATTGCGCACGAATATTATTTGGCGGTTGTGCTCGATCGCGAGACAGCCGGCGCGGTCATCATCGCTTCGCGCGAGGGTGGGGTGGATATTGAAACTGTGGCCGAGGAATCGCCGGAGAAAATTGTCCGGGTAGTGGTTTCGCCAGCGCTTGGACTGCGTCCGCACCAAGTCCGCCAAGTCGCCTTCGCCCTCGGTTTCGAGGGCGCGGCCTTCAAATCCTTTTCCCGTTTATTGCAGGGTCTTTACCAGATGTTCTGGGACAAGCATGCGATGCTGGCCGAGATCAATCCGCTCATCACCACAGAAGAGGGAGATGTGTTGGCATTGGATGCCAAGGTCGGCTTTGACGACAACGCCATGTTCCTGCATCCCGAATTGCAAGTGCTGCGCGACCTCAACGAAGAAGACCCAAAGGAGATCGAGGCTTCAAAATACAACCTTTCCTATATTGCTTTGGATGGCAACATCGCCTGTTTGGTAAACGGCGCCGGTCTGGCAATGGCGACCATGGATATCATCAAGGACTTTGGCGGTGAGCCTGCCAACTTCCTGGACGTCGGTGGTGGCGCCACCGAGGAGCAGGTAACGGCCGCCTTTCAAATCATCCTCACCGACCCCAAGGTAAAGGGCATTTTAGTCAATATCTTTGGCGGTATCATGCAGTGCGACATTATCGCCCGCGGGGTGATCAATGCCGCCCGCAATGTGCAACTTTCGGTGCCATTGGTGGTGCGCTTGGAAGGGACTAACGTTAAGGAGGGCAAGCGCATCCTTGAGGAGAGTGGTGTTTCGCTGATTGCCGCCGACAGTTTGGCCGATGCTGCCAAAAAGATCGTCGATGCCGTCAAAGCCGCTTCCTGATTCTGTAACTGCTTTCATTTTAGCTAGGAGATTTTTATAATGAGTATTTTAGTCAACAAAGACACCCGCGTAGTGGTTCAGGGCATCACCGGTAAAGCCGGAGCCTTTCATGCACTGCAATGCCTCGAATACGGCACGCAAATCGTTGCCGGAGTAACACCCGGCAAGGGTGGCCAGACCTTTGAGGGCAAAGTGCCGGTCTTTAACACGGTGGTGGATGCGGTTAAGGAAACCGGCGCCAACGTGTCGGTCATTTTTGTGCCACCGGGTTTTGCCGGTGATTCCATCCTTGAAGCGATTGATGCGGCGATTCCGTTGGTGATCTGTATCACTGAAGGTATTCCGGTTCGCGACATGGCCGAGGTAAAACGTCGTCTGGACAACAAGGATTGCCGCACCCGCCTGATTGGTCCCAACTGCCCGGGCATCATCACCCCCGGCGAGTGCAAGATCGGCATCATGCCTGGCTACATTCACAAGCCCGGTCGCGTTGGCGTGGTTTCGCGTTCTGGCACGCTGACTTATGAAGCGGTTTGGCAATTGACCGAGCGTGGTCATGGTCAAAGCACCTGCATTGGAATTGGTGGCGATCCCATCAATGGTACTTCGCAGTTGGATGCGGTGCGGATGTTTAACGAGGATCCGGATACCGACGCTATTATCATGATTGGTGAAATTGGCGGCAATGCCGAGGAGTTGGCTGCGGCCTACGTCAAGGAGCACGTGAAGAAGCCGGTGGCCGGATTCATTGCCGGTGCTTCCGCGCCTCCCGGACGTCGCATGGGTCATGCCGGTGCAATTGTATCCGGCGGCAAGGGCACGGCAGAGGCCAAGATTGCGGCAATAGAAGAGGCTGGCATCTCGATGGCAGCAAACCCCTCCGACATCGCCGATGCGCTGTTGCGCATTTACAAAGGTTGACGGGCTGCTAGCCTTGACGGCTTATGCAAGCACCGAAGCCCTTGCGCAAAGCTTTATTGGATTGGTATGCTCACGCCCGGCGCAAGTTGCCTTGGCGCGAGCAACCGTCACTTTACGGCACGGTCGTATCAGAGTTCATGCTACAGCAGACGCAGGTCAGCACCGTGCTGCCGTATTACGATCGCTGGCTCAAGGTGTTTCCGGATTTTGCCAGTTTGGCTGCCGCAAGCGAAGTCGAGGTCGTCAAGCAGTGGGAGGGACTGGGATACTACTCGCGTGCGCGCAACTTGCAGCGCCTGGCGTGTGAGGTCACCGCAAATGGGCTGCCGGATACCTTTGATGGTTGGTTGGCTTTGCCGGGGGTTGGCCCTTACACGGCTGCGGCGATTGTCAGTATTGGATTGGACCTGCCGCATGCGGTGGTGGATGGTAATGTGGTGCGGGTTTTGACGCGCTTGTATGCGATAGAGTCTAATTTTTCGAATAACGCCAGTGCCGTAAAAAGTATTGCCCCGCTGGCGGATGCGCTGCTGGCTCAAGAGTCTCCCGGCGACTTCAATCAAGCTGTTATGGAGTTGGGTGCCACTGTTTGTACGAAAGGGCAACCGAGCTGTGTGATTTGTCCTTGGCGTCCGTATTGCAAAGCCGCCGGCAGAGGCGATCCAAGCACCTTCCCGCGCATCCAGCGTAGGGCGGTGGTGCAAAAATCCGTTCAGCGGATTTGGTTGCAAACCGCTGCCGGGCTACTGATGGAACGGATACCTGACACGGCCAAGCGGCTCGCTGGTCACTACGAGTTGCCGTTGGCGGAAAGCTGTCAGGATTTTGTTAGTATCAACAAGCGGCCACTGGTAATCAAAAAACGCGGCATCGCCAACGAGTCGATCAGCGAAGCCATCCATGCGTGCACTTTAAAATCCGGCGTCGAGCCGTCCAGTTGTCTGTCTGCCGAAACGGATTTGCAATGGATTCCAATTGCGCAACTCGAATCCATCCAAATCTCCGGACCCCATCGGCGATGGATTCGGGGAATTTTAGGAACTGCTAATTCCTAATCTAATAAATTTTGCTTGCACGAAAAAAAAAGCTGGTTCAGTAATGAACGTTTATATGCGACATTCGTTCCGCATCGCGGAACAGATAAAA
>SKFT01000183.1 GCA_007117865.1 Puniceicoccaceae bacterium
ACCAGCTTTAGCCCGGTGGCAAAATCAAACACCCCGGCAACATGCAGGGCGGTCAACTCGCCCAAGCTCAGCCCACAAGCAGCGCCCACTGCCGGAGCCTTGCCGGCTTCGCGCAGTGCAGCCAAAGCGGCGCAGCCATGCACGTATAGGGCCGGTTGGCAAATCTTGGTCTCGGTCAGTTCGCTGTCCGGCCCCTCAAAGCAGATTTTGGCGAGATCCCAAGCGAGCACCGCATTGGCCTCATCGTAAATAGCCCGCGCAGCGGGGGAGGCATCAAAAAGGGAGCGCCCCATACCAACGAACTGGGCACCTTGCCCGGAAAATAAATAACCGACTGTCATAAAGAGTGAATCAATGATAATATCTGCAAAAGGAGTATGGTTAATAGCCGATCACGCGCTGGCAACCATCAAATTCTCCAGTTGCAGCTGCAAGGACTCCCTGTTGAGGTCGATACCGATGAATACTAGCTCTTGACGGCGGTCGCCGCTTTGTGGATCCCAGCCTTTGCGCACCAACTCCGGCAGGTCTTCCATTCTTGCCTCGCCTTGTGGAAATCCTTATTAAAACGACTTGCACCCGTCGCGCATTGCGGAAAAGGTGACATTCAAACAGTAACTTCCCAACTATTTTCTCACTATGTCCGCTGATTACACTGAAGACAGTATTAGGTCCCTTGATTGGAAAGAACACATCCGCCTCCGTCCCGGCATGTATATTGGCAAGCTGGGTGATGGTTCGTCACCTGATGACGGCATTTATATCTTGTTGAAGGAAGTCATCGACAACTCGATTGACGAGTTCGTTATGGGTAATGGTCGCACAATTGAGGTGGTGATTGAGAACCAATCGGTTTCGGTGCGCGACTATGGACGCGGGATTCCGCTGGGTAAGCTAAAAGACTGCGCTTCACGCATCAACACCGGTGCCAAGTATGACTCTGAGGCATTTAAAAAATCGGTTGGTTTGAATGGTGTCGGCATCAAGGCGGTGAATGCGCTCTCCAGTGAATTTCGCCTTGCCGCCTACCGTGAGGGGGTGACACGCTCAGTGACGTTTGAGCGTGGCAACCTAACCTCGGAGGACAAGAAGGATAAGGCTTCGGATGCCCGTAATGGCACCCATTTGGTGTTTGTGCCGGATGGCGATATTTTTCACAACTGGCGTTACCGCAACGACTATGTCGAGGACATGTTGTGGAACTATGCTTATCTCAACAGCGGCTTGACCTTGCTATACAACGGCAAGAAGTTTCGCAGTGAAAACGGCTTGCGCGACTTATTGGAGAATAAGCTCAGCGGCGAGCCCATTTACCCGGTAGTGCATTTGAAAGATACCGATATCGAAGTCGCATTCACCCACAACGACAGCTACGGTGAGGAGTATTATTCCTTTGTCAACGGTCAGCACACCACCCAGGGAGGCACGCATCTTAATGCCTTCCGAGAGGCACTGGCCAAGACGGTAAAGGAGTTTTACAAAAAAGATTTTGAGGCGGTGGACATTCGCTCTTCCATTTGCGCGGCGATCAGTATCAAGGTGGAGGAGCCGGTATTTGAATCGCAGACCAAAACCAAATTGGGTTCGACAAATATCTCACCCCAAGGCCAGACCATAAGGACCTTTATAGGCAACTTTCTCAAGCAGGCTCTTGATAACTATCTACACCGTAATCCGGAGGCAGCGGAGGCCTTATTGCGCAAGATCCAGGATTCCGAGCGCACCCGTAAAGAGCTGAAGGGCATCCAGAAGCTTGCCAAAGAGCGCGCCCGCAAGGCCAAGATACACAATCGCAAATTGCGCGACTGCCGGGTCCACTTCGATACCCGCAATCCACGTCGACTCGACAGTACCTTATTTATTACCGAGGGCGACTCGGCCAGCGGCTCCATTACCAAAGCCCGCGATGTTAACACGCAGGCGGTATTCAGTCTCAAGGGCAAACCCCTTAACTCGTTTGGTCTTAGCAAAAAAATTGTCTATGAAAACGAGGAGTTTAATTTATTGCAGGACGCCTTGAATATTGAGGACGGGCTCGATGGTTTGCGCTATAACAACGTGGTGATCGCGACCGATGCTGACGTGGACGGCATGCACATTCGGCTATTGTTGATTACCTTTTTCCTACAGTTTTTCCCTGAGCTGATTAAGAGCGGCCACCTGTATATTTTGCAGACGCCCCTGTTTCGCGTACGCAACAAAAAAGTAACGCGTTATTGCTACAGCGATGAGGAACGCCAAAAAGCCATCAGCGAACTGGGTCCAAAGCCTGAGATCACCCGCTTTAAAGGACTGGGTGAGATTTCACCTGACGAATTTTCCCACTTCATCGGCGCCGATATTCGTCTCGATCCGGTGATCATACCCAAGGGCACCGGTATCCGTGAAATGCTTACCTTCTACATGGGTAAAAACACGCCTGACCGGCAGACTTTTATCATTGAAAACCTGAAGATTGAACAGGACGTGGTCGAGCAGGCGGTGTAGATGCTAAGTGGAGGAATTGGGTATTAGAACTAATTTAATCAATTTTGCGAGTTTGGTGCAAGCCTAGCTATAATTGCGGCGACTTTCAATTGCGCTGCGGAGGGTGATGGAGTCGGCGTAGGTGACGCCGCCGCCGCTGGGCAGGCCGAAGCCGATGCGGCTCAGCGAGATGGATTGCGTGCCAACAATTTCCTCCTGAATGTAGTGGCAGGTGGCTTGCCCCTCGATATCGTTAGGCAGGGCCAGCACGATCTCGCTAATGCTGCCATCCTGTAGACGTTTCGCAAGGGATGCCAGATTCAGCTCTGCCGGGCCAATGCCTTTCATTGGCGACAACTTGCCATTGAGGACATGATAGCGGCCACGCCAAGCGGCAGAGCGCTCGACCGCTGTCAAATCGCTGATTTGTTCGACAATGCAAATTTGCGAAGCATCGCGGGTGGGATCCAAGCAGATAGGGCAGGGTCCGCCCTCTTCCGCCAGATTGCCACAAATTGGACAGGCATTCAGTGTGCGGGCAGCGGCACTGAGGCTCTCCTGCAGGGATTTCAGCTGACTACGTTTTTCAACCAGTAAATGCAGTGCAATGCGCTCCGCTGAACGGCGCCCCAATCCGGGCAGACGTTTCAGTTCATCAATAACGGCATCGAACGCAGGCGTCATCCCTTGCTACATCAGGCCAGGGAAGCCGCCTGCCAGTCCACTGGTGACAGAGCCCATGGCCGCTTCGCTTTCCGCCTTAGCCTTTTCACTGGCTTCATTGATGGCTGTCAGCAGGGTTTCGCTGACAAAATCGGCCTCTTCTTTAAGGAAGTCCGGATCCAGTTTGATTTGTTTGAATTCGCCTTGGCCGGTAATGACAATTTCAACCGCACCGCCACCGCTGGAGATAGTGAGTTCACGGTTTGCCAGTTCCGCCTGGGCCACTTCCATTTGCTTCTGCATTTTCTGCATTTGTTTCATTAACTTACCGACTCCGGGCATACGATTCCTTTGATTTGGGTTATTAAATTCAGTGAAAATTTACCTTAGTAGCTCGCGGTGCTTAGGCAACCGCAAATCAATCAATTTGCTTGGAAAGCTCGTTTACTGATACAGCCAGAAGCGGCGGGATTGCTGTTGGAAGCGTTTTGCGGCTTCTTCCCAGTTGTCGACAAAGCGTTCGACACGCATGTTGCTGCCGCGGGTAGAGACCTCTTCCCACCATGCCTGACTGCCGACGTGCTTGTTAAACAAGTCCATTTGATTGTGACTAAGGCTGGCGAAGGGATTGCTTGGTGACCAACGGGCGGTAAGCCGCATCATGTGAAAACTGAGTTCGGTCGGCCGCAAGTTGTTCCAATCGGTAACCAATACCATCACGCCTCTCACCGGAGCACCTGCCTGGGTGCGGGTTTCAACGATGCGGAAGTCCAAGCCATCAATATTGGCTGCCCGCAAGGCAGCCAAAACTTCCTCCGGTGAGCGCCCTTGATAGCGCAGGAAGCGAAAGGGGTGGGGAGTGCCGATGCCGTGCGAGAAGGGTCCGACTTGAGCGCCCAAGCCGGTCATGGCATAGCCGAGTACAGCGGAAAGGTCGGGAATAAAGGGTGAGGTGGGGTGAAAGCGAAGTCCGGTTTCGTGCCAAAGCATGGAGCGCCGCCAGCCGCGCATCGGAATTACCGTGAGATTGCCGCGTGTGCGGACCTCGTCACTGATCTCCATCCATCCGGGAGTTGCCTTGGCGATACGGGCCAGTTCACCCATGGTGAGACCATGCACGTAGGGAACGTGGAAGGCCCCCACGTAGCTGCGCCAACGGCGGTCCAGTGGCGGGCCATCGACCTTGAGCCCACCGAGCGGATTTGGGCGATCGAGGATGACCACTTCCACGCCATGTTCAAAGCAGGCTTCCATGGTCCAGCGCATGGCACTGGTGAAGGTATAGGAGCGCACGCCGATATCCTGCAAGTCGATCACCATAACATCCAGGCCATCCAGCATTTTGGCGGTGGGTTTGCGAAAACGTCCATACAGAGAATAGACTGGGAGTCCGGTGCGGGCATCGATTTTATCATCGACCGGCACACTTGCGGCTTCGTCGCCGTAAATGCCATGCTCGGGTCCAAACAGAGCCACCAGGCGGACGTTGGGTGCGCGACGCAGGACATCGATGGTCGCTTCGCCACGGCGGTTGCGTCCGGCGGGGTGGGTCAGCAGGCCGACGCGTTTGCCCGCGATTGCGCGAAAGCCGGACTGCTCCAGCACATCGATGCCGAGGTGTATGGGCTCAGGTCGCGCTTGCGAGCGCGCCTCCAGTGAATGGCTGGTGGTTAAGCCCAGCAAGAGGCAGGCTAAGGTTACCAATAGCAGCGGCACCTTGCCGAATACGCGATTCCTACAATGACAGAAGAGGCTGCTAGCGATGGATAAATGGCTGATCATATATGGTAAAACACGTTGCGATTAAGATTAGGATTAAGAATTTGGCCTTTAGCCTTTTACCTTCCGCCTTTATTCTCCTGACTCCTGTATCATTGCTGTTGTTTAAAGAAATCGGCAATAACGCTGACGACGCGTTCCAGCTGAAGTTGGCTCAGGTCAGGAAAGATCGGCAGGGCAAGACTCATTCTTGCGGCGCGCTCCGAATGGGGGAAATCGCCTTCGCGATAGCCAAGGCTGCGGAAACACTCCTGCATGTGCAGGGCCAGGGGATAATAGATTTCGCAGCCGACATTATGCTCACGCAGCCACTTCAGCAGCGCATCCCTTTTGGGCGTGTAAATGACAAATTGATTGAAGACGTGGTGGCAGTCCGGTGCCTCGGTGGGAAGGATGATGCCGTCCATGCCTTCGTCCTGCGCGAGAATTTCCGGTTTGCGGCTGATGCCTGCCTGTTCAAATAGTCTGCGGTAGTGTGCGGCATTGGCGCGGCGTCCGTCCTGCCAGCGGTCGAGGTGTGGCAGTTTAACCTGTAACACTGCCGCCTGCAGGGCATCGAGGCGGAAGTTGCCACCGATGCGGGAGTGGAAGTATTTTGGCTCCATGCCGTGATTACGCAGGCAACGGCAGGTTTGCGCCAGCACGCGGTCATCGGTTAAAACCATACCACCATCGCCGAAGCCACCGAGGTTTTTGGTTGGGAAGAAAGACAGACAACCCACGTGTCCCATTGCGCCTGCCAACTGCTCGCCGTAGCGCGCGCCGATGGCCTGGGCGGCGTCCTCGATGATTTCCAGGTGATGATCCCTTGCGAGTTGACGGATAGGTGTCATGTCGGCACATTGACCGAACAGGTGGACCGGTGCGAGCACTCGCGTGCGGGGGGTAATCGCATCGGCAATGCGAGTGGCATCGATGTTGAAGGTCAGCGGATCAATATCAACGAAGACCGGTTTGGCATCCAATCGGGTAATGGTACCAACGGTACCAAAAAAGGTGTAGGGCGTGGTGATGACCTCATCGCCGGAACCAATCCCCATGGCCATCATGGCAACCATTAAGGCGTCGGTTCCGGAGGAGACGCCAATGGCCTCGCTGACACCGCAGTAGCTGGCCACAGCAGATTCAAATGCCTCGACCTTTGGACCGAGTATGAACCCTTGCTCGCTGACCACGGATTGAATGGCTGCATTGATCGCATCGGCCAAAGCCGCATATTGCGGCTTTAGATCAAGCAAAGGAACGGAAAGAGCGGATTTTTCGGATGCTGCCATAGGAGAGTGATGCGGACGATATTAGCAACGTAACGATCCAATAAACTTGCACAATCAGAAACTGAAATGTCCTGCGATTTTGCAGGATCCTCCAATTTACCATTGCCCAAGTTGGATCGGTTGCTAGGTTGGTGGTATGAAAGATTTTGCCAGTTTCAAGCAGCAGCGTTTGCGCCAGGATCCGACTGCCGGCAAATACTCCGACTATGAGTGGGAGCGTGCCTACAAAGCTTATCTCAATGCCCGTGGTCATGTATCTGAGGAGGCGCATGAGAAATCATCCAGCCGTGGCAATCGACGGGCACGGGCAAACCAGCGCGGAGCATCGGTGATGGTTTTTAATGCGGTTCCTGCCAGTTTTCGAACGGCGGCGGCAGTTGCCTGGGTGGGTGGTTTTTTTGTTTCCGTGTTTGTGGGCTGGTTTATTAGCTCAATGGGTGGCGGAGCGGCCGGCTTGATTGGCTTTCTGGCAGCCTGCGCATTGTTGACTTTCTTTAGTGCCTTGATCGCCTTGCTTTATAGTCTGATGAGTCAACAACTTCAACTGCATCAATCGCTGGAGGCGTTGAGTGCCGGCCGCCGTCCCGACAACACGGGTAAACGCCCAATTAGTGAATCGGAGTCTTGAAGGTCAGCCATCTCGCCTTCCAGACTCCAAAACATGAGGCCCCGTAGGCCTTGACTACGAGCGAATTGTCTTTTCAGTTCGAATGTTTCTACTGTTTCCGCGCTAAAAAAGCTACCTTCGTCCAATTCACGGTTAAAGACGAATCCTGCTTGTGCCGGGCTATCAAAATGCTCGCGGTAATTGCCAGAATGCGTGCGCACCCTATTGCGTAGTTGGCGATAAGTGATATAACCTTCCTCAGTGGTGCCTGCGTAGGGGCGTTGTGCGGGTTGTCGCAGGCCATTGTTGTCGGCATTGACACCGCTCCAGGCACGACCGTAAAGGGGAATTCCGAGAACAATCTGATGGGCGGGCACCCCTGCGTCGCGGTAGGCGCGGATGCTTTTGCGCACTGAATTGGCACCGGAAGGTCCGTCGAGAGGAGCCAGGTGGCCTGTGGTGAGATCCCATGCGCCATGGTAATCGTATGCCATGACATTGAACCAATCGATATAGCGCGACATCTTTTTGAGTTCGAAATGCTGCATGGTTTGTTCGCCAATAGGGCTGGCAACGGTAATGCGGTAGCGGCGGCTATTCGTTTCTTCAACGCGATCAAGTTGCCGCCGTAACTCGGCAATAAAGAGCGTGTAGTTTTGCTTGTCCTCAGGACGCGTAATATTGTTCTCTAATCCACCGCCCACCGGATACTCCCAGTCAAGATCGATACCATCAAGATCGTGTTCGCGCAGGAAACGGACAATTGAGCGAGCTAGACGAGCCCGCGAATCGGATGTCAGCACAGCATCAGAAAAGGGGCTGGATAAGGTCCAGCCACCGAGCGCGACAAGCAGTTCGAGGTGGGGATGGCGCTCGCGCAGGGTGCGCAGTTGCGGCAAGTTGCCATCGGGCCATGATTGGCTGTTATCGCGGGAGAGAGGGGCTTCCATGGCCGCATACTCATCGACAAAAGCAACTTCCCCATCTACAATTTGGATGAAGGCATAGACAAGATGCGTCAGCCGTTCGGCTGGTATGTCTGCAACGGTGTAGCCCTCCGTGAAAATGGTCCATTCCGAGAAGTATGCCAATACCACCTGATTATGTTGCAGTTTTTCCCTCAGCCCGGCAGCGGCAATTATCTGCATAGGTAGCAAGCAAAGAAATGTGAAAAGGAACAGGATTGTGATGACAAGAGAACCTGAACGGAGCTTCGCGGATCCAAATGCATACGCGCAGACAGAATCCAAACGGCTGGCATCACTTTTAAATATCATGCGAAAAGCGGTTAGCGAGTGAAGTTAAGATCGATATAGTGGGTGCGGTTTTCGCGCCGCCCCAGATTTTTAAAATGTAAATCGATGAAGTTACCTTGCCGATTGATAGTGTATTCCGGGGCTACGGAATAGATGCGCTCAGACCTGATACTAATGGACTGCGGCATGCGGGCGGGGTGGACGCGGATGGTCATAGCCGGAACCTCATCGCGTCCCTCATTGGATACGTGGAGGGTGATCATGTTTGGCGTTTCCAACAAGCGGGTATGCGTGTTCTCATAGTGGCGCCAACGGCGGGATATTTCATGCGGACTTTCAGCCCACGGATTATTTTTTGAAATATGATCCAATAGCTCAAGAACTGCCGGATGGTGTAAATCAACATTCATAATATCCGCTGGCAGCATCATAGCCGATAGGCCACGAAGGGATCGGGCAAACTCATACTGTCGAATCCAATCGTTGCTTAGGCGGCGGTAGTTATCCGTTGAATTGTTAGTTGGGTCTTCATTCCAACGATCCCAACCATCCACCAAAAAGCTATTTTGATAGATAAAGACGGGTGAGACCAGGCGTCGGAATATCGGCTGATGGGCAATGATCGGCAAGTCGGGACTGTAGCGGCCATTATTGCCAATCCAGATGTAGTCGTAGCCCATGCGGTGGAAACGATCAAAGGAGCTGTTTTCGCCAGTACGTTTGGGTTCGATGGGGAGATTGAATCCGCGTACGTTGTAGTTGAGCGCATCCCTGAAGTTGTTGCGGGCACGGTTGAGTCGTTGATCAAAAGTACTGTCCAGACCTTCCTTGACGACTTCGGTATCCACCGACATTGATGGGATGAACTCAACGCTGTCGCGAATGTCGCGCAGTGCCAGTTCGTTAACTGGCAGTGTATTTTTATCCAACATAAGAGCCGGTTTAATGTCGCGCTGAATAAAATGACGTGCGAGGGCGATACTGCGGTTGAGGTCGCGTCCGGAACGCAGGGCAAAGGTGACGGCATGATCGGCATTCGGCCATGGCAGGCGGTCGGCGATGGAACGACGGCTGGTCCAGTTGATAGAGTTTCCTATGATGGTGTCGAAGCGTTCCCAGAAATCATCAACAGAAGGAATACCCTGAGCGGTAAAACCGAACCAAACAAAGCGACCGCCAAGGTAGTTGCCATAGACGATTGCTGCATCATCGCGCAGTAAACCGGTGCGCAAGTCATCGGTGGGTAGCCATACCGCTGCCGATTGTGTTCGCTGTTCACGGACACTTAAGCGGATGGGTTGGTCGAAGCCGCTTACCTGAATGGGACCGCCGGGTTCCGTATTGGCAGTCAATGGCGTATTGCCAACACAGTGAAGGGTAAATGTTTTTTCACCTTCAGCCAGGCGCAAATCAAATTGCGGTCTGCCTCCGGTGATGTCGCTTGTCAGCGACCAGGGGCGCTCATTCCCCTCTTCATCGCGGTTGCCGGTAACCCCCGTTAAAATTATCCCCTTGTTGGATTCCAGAAAATCCTTTACCGCGTTCATTTGTGCCGTAGTCATGCACTGGACCACAGGCATCACCAACAAGCTAAAGCGGTAGAGCTCCGTCTCCAGTTGCTCCTCGGTTATGATTTCCACCTGCATTCTGCGATTGGAAAATTGCCGCTTCCAAAACTCGGCCAATTCGAAATAGTTTTCGCGCATCTTGCGAGCCTCCTCTGGAGTCCGGGCCTGACGGGCAAAGTGGTCGGCTGTCAGCTCCGATCTTAGGATCGCGGCATGAATTCCGGCAATGCGCTCCTGCTTGGGTGCAAATGGGATAAAGCGCAGCAGCTCCATGGTGGCACTTTTGCCATGGCCAATGTGGTTTTGAATCTGGGCGTAAACAAAAAAAGAAGTGGCGAGAATCAATATACCGATAGTCGCCAGATAAAAAAGCGTGACCCTAAGCTTTTTTTGAATTACATCCATTGATCGGCTTCGCCTTTGACTTTATGACCTGAGCTGGCGGTGGGCTCATTGATCATGTAGCGTTTGAAGTAGATGCGTGTGGCAGGATCCTCACTGGCTTCATTTTCCGGCTTGGCGGTTTTTTTGGGCAAAAGTTTTTTGGCCCGTGTAACGAAGTAGGCGGCAAAAGAGAATATCAATGTCAGCAAAGTAGCGACAAGGATGATGGTAGCGATGACTGCGACGATTTCCATATCAGGAAGATTTTGAATCGGGTTTTACGATGGTGCCACGGCGCTCAATGGAGCCCCAAGACATGCGGACTTTGAAAACTTCCTCTACTGTGGCCAGCATCTTGGTAACATCAATGCCAAAGATGAAGAACATACGGTAGGGAATGGCATAGAAGACCAAGCTGAGCTCCTCCTCCTCAAATGAAACTGCGTGGAGTGCTGCGATCACATCCAAGAGCAAAAGGATCAACCACCATAACAGCAGTAAATTGACAGCGCCATACCAGCCGGCAATAAACAAAAAGAAGATATTGCCAAAGATGTTCATAAACGGCCAGATAATTGCCTCAAAGAACATATACCAGAGAACGATGGTGTTGACGACTCCTGCACGTTTGACGTGGAACAGGGCATACTTGTTCTTTTTAAGCGCCTGCAGAATGCCACGGGTCCAGCGGTAACGCTGGGTTACCAAACCGTTGATGGTATCCGGAGCCTCGGTCCACGAAATGGCTTCGGGTTCATAACAAACACGCATGCCGCGCGAGAGCATCTTGACCGTCAGGTCACAGTCCTCGGCATAGGTATCGCTTTCGTATCCACCCACTTCCTGCAATACCTTGCGACGGAAAAATCCCATCGGACCAGGGACGATATTTACGCAATCAAAGTAGCCCTGTGAGCGACGGACCAAGTTCAGCCCCAGGATGTATTCCAGCGTTTGAAGCCGCGATAGCAAATTGTCGCGATTGATGACCTTTACGTTGCCGGCAACCGCCACGATTTCAGGATCAATAAAATGGGAAACCCCGCGTAAAATGGATTGTGGCTCAAGCCTTGAGTCGGCATCCATTGTGACGATGATTTCGCTATTGGAGGTGGCGATGCCAATGTTTAAAGCCTCCGCCTTGCCAACGTTGACACCCGTGTCGACGACTCGCACCTCAGCGTTGCGGTAGGTGCCTGCCCATTTCATGGCCCGCTCCAGAGTGTCGTCCTTTGAGCCGTCATTGATGACTACGATATCGAGAAAAGGGTAGTCGAGTTCCAGCAGCGATTGAATCGAGCCCTCAATGCCAACCCCCTCGTTGTGAGCGGGAACCATTATGCTGACGCTAGGTGTGAAATCAATTTCACTCATCTTCTTGGTGAAACGCAGATTCTCGCGGTGCTGATTAAACGAAGCCCATAGCAGCACCAGGTAACGAATAATGAGCAGTATAAGAAACGATACCAGAATAGTGGTGGATATATTGACAAATGCCGACGGGATATCGCGGATATTGAAAAGGATGGCAAGGTAGGCAATAATCGCCCAGCCGCCCAACATTAAACCGAGGCCAACAATCAGGATTAGGTAGATGTATTCCCTGAAAATCAGTCGCGCCATAAGATTGAATATTCGATGCTCTCGTCGGCCAAAAGCAATGGGATCTGCAGCATCAGACGTTCCGATTCAGTGCGAAAGTCGGTGATGCGGCGACCGCCGGCGGGTGATTCGACACGTACTGCACCAGCGCCTTTAGGCTTCCAGATGTTGAGGCCCAAGTCTTCGATGTCGATGTCCCCGTTGTTGTGCACACGCAAGCGCAGGTTGGTTGAGGACTGTTGTAGTATTTCCACCGTGACGTTGTCGCGACGCAACCACCAGTCGTGCATGGCAGATCCGTTCAGGGTCCATGTTTCCTTGGCATTGGTATACTTTACCAAATCGGCAAATACAGGCAGGTATTCCTCTACGGCCAGAATCTGCGAGTGGATGTTCACCACGTATAGTCCGCCGCGCTTAAAGATGCTATCGACGTCGTCCTTATAGTTTTGCAGCACAACTTTAGGATCCGGGCGACCAGCTTGAACGACAAGGTTGACATCGTCCTTATTCAAAATTGCCATCTGCACCAGACGATTGTTGCCAATACGGGTGATTTGCGGTTCAGCGCGATCAGGCTCGTTGTCACCCAGGACATACTCAAACCCGGTCTCGATCAAGGCTTGTAAGGTGAAAAAGTCGTAGGCTTCCTCAGGCGGACGAAAGCCAAGCGGGCGCTTACCAGTCAAGTCATAGATGTAATCGCTGGTTCGCTGCAGTCGCATGCGTTGACGTTCCGGCGGTTGACCGCGAAAGATGTCGTGGTTATCGCCATGTACAGCGATCTCGCGACCAATGGCAATGCGACTGCCAAATGGGGCATGTGGATTCATGCGTGGACGCAACACGCTGTTTTCACCAATTCCCTGCAGCAGGTTTTCGTGCAAGCCTGCGGAAAAGGTTAGAATAAAATAGGTGATGGCTTGCAATCCCTCAACATTGTTAACGTGTTCCATGTTGCCGAAGCGCTCTTCCACATCAATCGAGTAAATGATCGCATTGTCATACGGGTAAGGCCAAGGAGAAAGTTCGAATACCGGATTGCGGTGCCAGTGCGACATGACGTTATCCATGAGGCGAAAAAAGACTTCACTGGAATTAATATCTCCGCCCATTTGGTTGATGTTGAATCCCAACCATAGGAAATGGCCATTGCCCACATCGCCGTGGTGGACGGCCGGGAAGTGAGACCAGGCCTCATAATCAGGTTTGGCAATTTGGCCGGACAGCCAAAAAGCAATAGAGCCCTGCCGTTCACTAAGGGCAACCGTTGTGTCCGACTCGACGGACATACGCTGCATTCGCGGAATATCGCTGGTGAAGCGACTGGGGACATCCATGACGATCCACCAGGAAGAACTTGTTTGTATGCGTTCCTCCACTTCCGCAGGTAAATTCCCCCGTTTATCTGCCACCATCGCCGCGCCATGGCGATTGACGGAGCGATATTTAAGCCCCAATCGGGAGGCAAAACTGCTGTCATTGTTTGCTGGAGTTGCCTCGCCGGTGCGGCCGGTCATAATGACATTGCGACCGCCGCGCATGAATTGCATGAGTGCCTCCTGCTCTGCGGTAGTGATCATTTGGATGTCGTGTAAAACCACCAAATGGGTATCGTTGAGTGAGGCTGTTAATTGGTTACGATCAACGATTGTACTCTGTATATTGAAAGAGCGCAAAAAAGACTGCCATTGAGTGGTGGGGTCGTTTTCAAGCGTAAACCGGTGGGCATCGGCAGGTCTTACGATAACAGCACGGCGAATTTCGCCATGCGCGGAGAAACCGGATAATAATAGTAATGCGCCCAGCAAGACGATCCACTGGAAGCAGACTTTTGACAAGGGCTTCTGGAGGGAAAGCATGTTGGAAATAAGTTTCATAGTTCGCACAAGTGGGAAAAGGGGAAAGGACAGGGCAACATTAAAAGCGCCATAGGGCATCCAGAAGAATAGCGCCATAGCGATAGGTGTCGTTGTCGCGCGGGCTTTCGGAAAGCGTTAGGCTAAGTCCGGCAAAGAAGCTTTCGCTGAATGCGTGCTGAAGGTAGGCAGAGAGGCTGCGGGAGGCACCGCCGGACTCATTGGTGATGAGGAACTCAGCGCGCACATCGTAAGTGGCCCGCTCCCATGGCCCGCGGCCTGCGATGCGAGCTTGCAGAAAGGGCCCGTTATAGTTGGACGGCGACCAGTAAAGCGGTGATTGGCGCGAGTATGAGAGACCACGCCAGCCCAGTGAAAGGTCAATGGTTGGGTCGTCGCGCATCCGGTAGTAGGGGCGCAGGACAAAGGCCGTTTGATTGTTATTGTCGGACAGATTGGCAAAACTGACTCGGCCATCAAAGAAAATGCGTTGATGGAATGGTCGGCCAGCGACGTTGTAGGCTGGGTTGCTGGTAATAGCCAAGGCGATACGGTCGACGTCAATCCCTGAAGCCAGCGAGCTAACCGTTTTAACTTCCTTGATCGCATCGAATTTTTCGTAGGATAAAGTCAGATCGTAACTCGGCGTGAGATCATAGGTGCCACTCAGCATGCCGGACACGGTGGTTTTTGAAATACCCCGAGAGTAGCGCGTTATTCCAATTTCCGCAGCGCCGGTAACCCTTGGCGTCATTTTTCCGCGAATCCCCAATGCCAGGGACATGGAGTTGATCATGCTTGGGTCAAAGCCTTTTTCGCGGTGACGTCCAAAATCGATACCCACATGCAGGCGCGTGCCACTGCTTAGGAAGTGGAAGTAGCGGGCGCCAATGAGGAATTCGGAATAATCCTCGTTGTCAACCATCGAGCCGATGTAAGCGGAAAACTGTGGACGCAGCTCGGTGTTCATGGCGATGATGCCCTCGCGGGCGTGACGGAAGTGGTCCTCCAGTCCCGGCAGTGGTCTTGCAATTTGACCATTCATTCGCACTTCCCGCTCCAGTTCGCGGGTTGGCAGCACTTCCTCAACTTCGCGCCGGATGTAGAAGGATTCGGTTTCAGTCAGGTAGCTGCTGGTACGGGTGGAGAGATAGATGGGACGGCTTCTGCGGGTGCTGCCGTGACGCGATTCGTAATACAAGCTGTCACCCAGACCGAGCTGTCCCATGCTGTGGTTTTGATTGCTGGCGGAGACGGGACGCGTTTCCACAAATCGGCGTTCAGACTCGTCCTGGACGGAATCTTCCAGCCATAGGTTGCGTCGATTGGAGCGGTAGCGACGTGATGGCGCTTGCCGTGACTCCTCCTGCCATTGGATAGCTGATAGCTCGATGATTTCCTGATAGATAGCACGAGCCTCATTGTAGCGTCCCTGAAAACGGTAGAGGTCTGCCAGCATCAGGGGGATTTCCAGATTGGTTGAGTCGAAGAGGGTAAGCTCAAGTAATTCTTTTTCCGCCTCCGGCCAATGCTCACGGCTAAAGGTGAGCAAGCGCGCATACTGAATGCGCATATCGATATCCTCGGGATAGAAATCAAGGAGTTCCCGCAATTCGTGAACCGCCTGTTCCTGATTGTCTTCAGTCCAGGACAGGATTTGCGCATATTCCCGACGTATTTCCATGTCGAAGGGGTTGGCCCGCAAGTAGAGTTGATAGCGACGCAATGCTTCGGCGTAGCTCCCCTCATCGCGCAATACCTGAGCCAATTCCAGATGCAGGTTGAGATCGGTTGGATTTTGCCGCAACTCGGCCCGCAATGCGCTCAATCTTTCTCCGCGTTCGCGGTCAGCACGGATGCCGGCATTGCGTTCGATATCCCGCGCTTCCTCGTTACGGCGGTCGAGTGATAAGACCGCGCGGGCCTCGGTTCGGGCTTCATCCATGCGGCCCTGATCGTAAAAGAATCGAGTCAAGCGCATGCGCGTCTCAACATTGCGCGGGTCGCGATCAACCTCCTCACGCAAGCGCTGGATGCGGAACTCCGGCAGATTTTGCACTTCGCGAATGCCTTCCACAGCGGCTTGGTTGTAAGGCTCCACTTCAAGAACTGCACGGTATTGGTGCATCGCCCTCTCGTAATCCTGACGCAGCATGTGCAAGGTTGCCAAGTCGAGTCGGCGCGAGGTGTCGTGGGGATCAAAGGCAACATCGCTTTCCAGACGTGACCGCAGGCTATCCAGCTCTTCGCGATCGCGGGCATTCATTTGCCCTGCCCAGGAGCGGGCTTGCAGTCGCTGTAGGCGCAGGCTGTTGTCCTCAGGGAAAAGCAGTGCTAATTCATCCAGCTGAGCAACTGCTTCGCGGCGGGACTCTCGATCATCTTGCCAGGATAACACTTGGGCGAACTCGCGGCGGACTGTATAATCCTCTGGTTGCAGGCGCAGGTAGAAGCGATATTGACGGGCTGCTGCCGTGTAATTGTTGCCGTCGCGGAACAAGCGGGCCAACTCCAGGCGTGCAGCCGCATCCTGAGGGTACTCGCGCAGACGATCCTCCAAAAGTTGCATTCTTCGCTGGTTTTCCTCTGTCATGCGTTCGCCTGCCCGGCGTTCCAGTTCACGTGCTTCATCGATGCGTCGATCAATTGATAATACTGAGCGGGCTGCTTCACGCGCTTCGGCATAGCGCTCCTGTTCAAAGAAAAAGCGTGCCAATCGCATTCTGGGGAAAACATTGCGCGGGTCGCGTTCAATCTCCGAGCGCAGATGAATCAAGCGGTATTCGGGAAGGTTTTGTAGCTCACGAATACCTTGCTGGGCCTGAACATTGAAGGGTTCTTCATTGAGAATGGAGCGGTATTGACGCAATGCGGAATCAAAGTCCTGGCGCAGGATGTGCAAGTTTGCCAGATCCATGCGTGCTTCCACATTGTAGGGATTAAAATCGAGTTCGTCTTCGAGTGCCCGGCGGATGCGGTCTTGCTCATTGCGATCCCGCTCATTGGTCATCCCGCTCCATGCGCGAGCTTGCAGTCGCTGAAGTCGGAGGGTGTTATCCTCCGGGAATAATTCGATCAACTGATCGAGTTGAGCTATGGCCTCGCGGCGGGCGTCTGGACTCTCTTGCCAGGCTAGAACGCGGGCATACTCGCGGCGAACGCGATGGTCTTCCGGTTGGATGCGCAGGTAGAAGCGATACTGGCGCGCGGATTGTGCATAGTTGCCATCATCGCGCAGCAGACGGGCAAGTCCTAGCCGTGCTGCGGCATCCTCTGGATTCAGGCGCAGACGCTCTTCGAATGAGCGCATTTGAGAACGCCTCAACTCGTCCAATCTTTCACTGGCGCGTCTTTCGATGTCGCGAGCCTCACGGTGATTGGCATCCATTCGCAAGATGGCCTGTGCTTCTTCCTGGGCATCGAAGTAGCGGTTGTTAACCATGAAAAAGCGGGCCAGATCCAGCCGGGGTTCGATGTGTCCGCCGCGTTGTTGGATTTCATCGCGCATCCGGGCGATGCGATACTCCGGTAAAGTTTCGATGCGCTGGATGCCATCAAGCGCCAGCTGATTTTCGCTGTCGATTTCGATGACGTGTTGGTAGCGACGCAGTGCCAGTTCCCAATCCTCGTGCAATTCATGCACATTGGCAATCAGCAGCAAAGCTTCGATATCATTGGGATTGAGATCGAGGGTTTGCTCCAGTTCGCGACGCATCCGGGTGATTTCCTCGCGGTCACGCTGGTTGGCTTCACCAGTCCAGAAGCGCAATTGCAAAAACTGGATTTGCAGTTGCTTGCTGTCCGGCATACGATTAACCAGTTCGGCCATTTCTGCGAGTGCCTCGCTGCGGCGTTCCGGTTGCCATGATAACACCTGCGCGTATTCGCGGCGGACGCCGTGATCTTCGGTGTGGTGCTGGAGGTAGATAGCAAATTGGCGGGCGGACTCATTGAAGTTGCCGCGTCCACGCAACAACCGAGCCAACTCCAAGCGTGATTCGTGGTCGTCAGGCGTTTCCCGCAGGCGTTCCTGCAGCTGTGTGATTTGGCGTTCGCGAAAAACCACCAATTGGGCGTTTGCCCGATCAAGCAGGCGTTGTGCTTCCTGGTTCTCCGGCTCGATACCCAGCACGGTCTGCGCTTGTGTTTGCGCTTCGAAGTAGCGATCCAAATCAATGAAAATACTTGCCAGCTCCAGTCGTGCCCGGGCATTACGGGGTTCTTCGCGTATGCGCCTTTCGAGACTTTCAATGCGATAGGCGGGGTGGTTGAGTATTTGTCGGATCTGTGCTACAGGCGCACGGTAATTCGGATCTATCTCCAAAATCGTTCGGTAGTTTTTGAGCGCATCTTCCCACTCGCGGTTCATCTGCTGGATGCGCGCAAGATTCCATAGCAATTCAATGTTTTGCGGCGTCAGTTCAAGTGTCGATAAAACCATTTCCCGGGCACTCTCCAAATCACCTTGCCACATGTGAATATTGGCCACCTGAGCGCGAACGTTAACATCTTCCGGAAAAGCTTCCAGGTATAGGTAAAGTTGTTCCAGTGCCTGCGGATACTTTTCCTGTACGCTCAAGGCCAGTGCATATTCGCGCCGAACGGGGGTGTGCTCCGGGTCGCGTCGAAGGTATTCGGCGAACAAAACCTCGGCATCGGGATAGCGGCTTGCGACTCCGTAGAGGCGTGCCAATTGTAACCGTACCTCCTGGTCGTCGGGATTTTCCGCCAACCGTCTTTCCATTGCGTCGATGCTCAAGCGCTCCGCTTGATAGGCGCGCGCTGCCACTAGATTTTCCAACTCTTTTAAGCCATTGAGTGCACCCTCGTGTTCCGGTTCAATCGCCAGCACCTCTTCGTAGATCTGTCGCGCAACGTCCGAGTCGTCATTCCAACGGAACAAGTCACCTAGCAATACACGTGCGGAGAGATTATCGGGGGTTTTTTCAATGACTTGCCGGAGCAGGCGGGCGGCAGCTCCGGGTTGTCCGGCCCAAGCATAAACGGCTGCAAGCTCATAGCGGGCTTGCTCGCGATCGATGTCGGAAATGGCTTCTATTGCGAGGTAGCGCTGGTATTCGACGATCGATTCTTCGTAACGGTCGGCCCAAGCTAGCATTCGGGCGTAGTGGCGCTGGTACTCGGGATTTTCGGGGTCGTCGGCAAAAATGATTAAAAAATGCACAATGGCTTCGTCGATATCGCCGTGCTGTACCATGATTTCGACCAGCGCGCGTCGTGTTATATGGTCTTGTGGGTTGCGCCGCAAAACGGTTTGATAACGCTGGACTCGTTCCGGGTAGATACGCTCGATTTGTTCGCGGGCGGTCCTTGCCCACTCCTCGGCATCGCGGTCGTCAGGACGCTCGGCAAGCAGGCGGCGGGCTTGCTCGTAGGCTTTATAATACTCCTCCAGCAGTAGATAAGTGCGCGCCAGCATTCGGCGCGCAGTGCGGTCGTGCGGATGGCGGGCGAGATGATTTTCCAAGCGTCGCGCTGCCTCGCTATGCACACCGCTATCTATCAGTCGCTCAATCGCGCTGTAGCTAATCCGTTGACTGGCGCTCGGGCTGGGCTCGCTAACGGTCTCCGACTGTGCCAGTAATGTTGATGAGAGCAGCCCGGAGAGAAGTAGGGATGAGGGGATCAGCCACTTGCCGAGTCGTCTAATTGTCTGATTGAATTGGCTACACTTCAGATGCATTGTTAATTGAGGGAGCCTGCTATTTCCTGTACAACTGCCTCAATGACTCCTACATCGATTTTAGGCAAGTTGCGGGAAGATCCCAGAAACAGGGATAGATCACAGATGTTATTAATGGCACGTGGGGCACCCTGGGAAGCTTCGGCGATCAGCGCAATGGCATCCTCAGTAAATAACTGATTGGGTTGGCCCGCGATGGTTAGTCGATGTTGAATATACTCGCCGCACTGATCGGCGTCAAAACTATCCAGTTCGCAACGAATTGGAATGCGCTGGCGCAGGGCACGGCTTTTGAGGTGCCCCTCTTCGGAATCCCCCAAACAGCCGCAAAAAACCACTGTAACCAAAGTTCCCTGGGTTTTAGGGTGGCACAAATCCAGCAGCAGGCGCATTTCCTGCATGGTTTCCGCTCCAATGAGATCCGCCTCATCAATAGCGATAATGGTGTGTTTGCCCTCCTCATGTATCGCCATTAGCTTTTTGCGCAGCGTTGAGGAGAGCACCGGACGCGTTCCCTCATTATCCACTGGCTCACCCAACTGATGTAAAAACTCACGAAAGAACTCAGTCATCGTCATCAGCGGATCGGTAATGTGGATGAATTGCAGGCTGTCATCCATTTCCTTGGCACGATTTAACAGGAAGTTAAGTATAATACTTTTGCCGGAACCATAGTTGCCGGAAAGGATGACGCCGTGCCGTCGCTCCTTGATGGCAAACAATAGGCGAGTCACCGCCTCTTCGTGTTGAAGGGAAAGGTAGAGGAACCGCAGATCGTAGTTGTTGTCGAACGGTTTCTCTTTTAGCTTCCAGTAATCTTCGTACATCCTGATGGTGGTTGTGACTTGTTAGCTGCCGGGATTGCGGAAAGAAAATCCGCCCGGCTTGTTCTTTGTTTGAGGTTGATTCTCGGGTTGATTCTCGGCTGGTTTGGCTGCGGGTTGTGTTTCAGGGGCAGTCGTACTTTTCTTTTCCAGCGACTTGTTCAGTAAGTTGCTTTGAGAAAACATCAGTGAGCGTTCTTTTGGTTTTATGGGTTCTACAGCAGACTTGGATTTTTGCGGTCCTGTGGGTGCCGCCTCGAGCGCGACATCAAAGCGCCGGATCAGGTGAATACGATTGGTGGATGCTACTTCAAACTCATATACCGGGTAGGGCGGTTCGACGCCCCTCAGTTTACGCACCGCCATGCGACGAATGTTTTGACCGTCCGGACGCAGTTGCTCATCCAAGTGTAGGGAGGCGCCGCAGAGTTCTTCGATACTTTTCCGCACGGCCATGGATTCACTGGATGCGGGCATCAGTGTTGTCAGTAGGGTGGTGAGACCCAAACGATTGAAGCGTCGTATGAACGAGGGAATGGCAATACGGCGAAAGTCGGCACTGAAAAGGCCGATAAAAGGAATGGCTGAGCAGATCGCCAAGCGCCTGGGTTCCCACGGAATAATGTCGGACTCGAGCGCATTCATCATCCCATTCAACTCCGCATCATCGCTGATGATACCGGCATTCTGGGTTTTTTGTTCAATCAGAATTAATTGCGAATTTTCCAGGTGTTTTTCGAAATCCAGTTCCATTGAGTCGGCGCGGGCGAGGATTTCCTGGGGCGAGAAGGAGCTAACAAGGACAACCTTCTCATTGGCTTTTAAGCCAGCATGTAGAAATTGCAGGGCAATCGGTAGTTTGCCAGTGCCCTTGCCGCCACAGATGAGGTTGGTTTCGCCCAACGGCAACCCACCATACTCCTTGTCAAAGAGATTGAGTCCGGACGGTATGCGCTGGTGCGTTTCCGCTGTATTGGTTGCAGTGGTGGACATGTTGTTAGTTGTCGGTGCCTGTTACTAAACAGATAAATTTTTAGTATTAAGTATGTCTTAATGACAACAAATATGACGCATGTAAACAGGAAAGAGGGGCTTTTGGGAAATGTTTTTAACAGGTTTTTTATTCTTCCCTTACATTTTTTAGCGCAACAATCATTGCAAAATGCTGCTCTTAGGGTAATATGGGATTGTTATGATTAAAACTGTTTTGCCTTTAACCGCATTAGTCTTGCTGGGAGCATTTGGTCTGCGAGTCTATTTCTCCTTGGTGCCACCTCCTGAGGCGACACTGACCCAGCCGTTGTCGGTTATCGTTCCCGAGCGAATAGAGGGTTGGACTGTGCGGACGGTTCCAATGGATCAATCCCCTGAAGCGGCTGCCCGTATCGAAAACTTCCTCAACTTTGACGATGCCATTTTTCGTGTCTATGAGCAGGGTGATACCATGATAGGGCTCTATATTGCCTATTGGACGCCAGGTAAGACATCCTACCGTTGGGCAGGTGTGCACACTCCGGACACCTGCTGGGTACAGGCGGGATGGGTGCGCAAGGAGCGCGAATCAGCCGTACCCTTGGTCTCATTGAATACTGAGTTGAAGCCGGCAGAGTTTGGCATCTACGCTAAAGACGGCTTGGCCCAGCATGTTTTTTTCTGGCATTTGGTTGGCGGAGAGCCTTATCGCTACAATCAGGATGGTATGCATAATATCTGGGCTTCCTTGGTGGATTTGCGCGAATTTGGATTTAATTTGCGCAAAGAGCAGTTCTTTGTCCGCTTGTCGAGCAATCGGCCATTGGAATATTTGCAGCGGATGCCTGGTTTTGATGCCATTCTAGCGAGTTTGGAATCTATAGGCATGGCTGTGTCGCCTGCGGGCGAGAGTGACTATCCGTAACAGCTGATTTTTGCGCAGGTGCTAGCTAAAGCGATTGGAGGATTAGGCAGACTGCGCTTTGTGGCGTGTTTGGGATTGTTTTCCCTCGTCGGTTGTGGCGATGCGCCAAAGGATGTCGCGGAGGCAGTCGAAGCAGATGTTTTCCGTCATGGCGAACGACTTTTTCAGCGTTATTGTCAACATTGTCATCAAACGCACGGACGGGGCATGCCCGGAACCTTTCCGCCCTTAGCCACCAGCGAGTGGTTGCATGGTCCTGTTGAAAAACCGATTGCAATTGTTTTGCTGGGTTTGCAGGGGCCTATTAACCGTGAGGGAGTATTATTTAATGGCGTGATGCCGGGTTTGGCCGAGCGAATGAGCGATGCGGAAATTGCCGCTGTCCTCAGTCACATACGCAAACGCTGGGGCGGCATTGAGGATCCGGTTGATGCGCAGACCGTTGCCCGCATTCGGAACTTGCTGGGTGATCGCCGTTCGCTCTGGACCGAGGCGGAGTTGCTGCGTGCTTACAATGACAACTCGTTCAAGGCTTCTTCCAGATAGCTGCGAGCTTTCTCAACCTCACCACCGCAGCGTTCGCTCAGGTCCTTGACTATGCGCATGCGCACAACAACTTTGCTGAAGGGTAGTGGTATTTTGAAGCGATCCCAGGTTGGTAGTCTGATATTGTATCGGGTAAGCAGGACGAGTAGCGCTACCGGTGAGTCGCTCTCCAGCGCGAGGTGTGCGGCACCGGGTTTCATTTTATAGCAAGGTCCCTTGGAGCCGTCCGGCGTGATAACCAGGTCGCAGCCCTTGCTGTGCCTTTGCTTCAGTTCTCGCAGTGCCTGTGCCCCGCGCCGGTGACTGGAGCCACGCACTGGCTCGATCCCCACTTGCCGCAGCAGCGCGGCCAACCATGCGCCATCACCACTGGGACTGATCAAGGCGGCCGGTTGGCGCCCGCGGATATAGCGCTGATAGAAGCGCGGCGATGTAAATAGCTGATTGTGCCAGAGAACCACAACGCTGGCTGATTCCGGTAATTGTTTCAGCAGGCGCAGGGTTTCCGCATCGGGTCGGATGCGCAAGGTTGCGCTCCATGTGCGAAACAGGAAGGCTGCTAGCCAAACGATGGAGGCGCGCCAGCCGCGCAGCTCCTTTACGCGGTTTTTGGATGGTGGTTGCGTGGCTGCCACCGGTTCAATTTTACTGCTAACCTTGCACATATAAAGGATCTGTTTAAACTACTATTGATCCTAATATGCAAGCTCCATGCCCATTCTTACCCGTTGCCGCAGCTGCTATGAGCTTTCGCGATTTGCAAATCGCCCGCATGCATGGTCCGGAGTCTGCCTACCGGGTTAATCTGCAATACGCGCAATGGCTATGGCAACATGGTTTGCCGGCGCGTGCCATTCTGGCGATGGACAAGGCTTTGTTCCTTTGCCTATCCATGTCCCACCCGGCAGTTCAGGCAAATCCATTGCCATATGCTGCGCTGGTGTGGATCGTGCGCAATGCCAAGGTGGATCAGTTTTTGGGTAATCCGCGCATCCATTACCAGCACATGGCCGACCGTGTGCGCGGTTGCAAGGCCTGCCACAAAGCTATTCGCGCCTGGGCCTGCTGGCATTTGGTCTGCCACTGGCGTCCGGATTTGCCTGCTGATGAGCAACACGCATTCAGTGCGCCCGATTGGCCCGCTACCTGTGCATCCGTGGCTGAATTTTTCGGTGAGGCGGAGGGCAAGTGCCTGGAAGCGATGCTTGAAGGCACTATGCCTGAGGTTCAGCCCGTTATCACAATCGCCTGATGCGTTGCGCCACCCGCATCCGTGGATCGGGCCAACAAAAAACCCGGTTCCATTGTGGAACCGGGCCTCGAAAGTAAAAATCCTGCTGAAACGGCACTACCGCGTGGCTTCGTCGAGCAAGTCGCCAAGATTGGTCATGTCCTCGGTGTTCGACATGGTGTCGAGCACTGCACGCTCCTTGGCCAATTCCTCATCGGAGTAGTTGGCGGCCTTGATCGAGAGACCAATGCGACGCTCTTCCTTGTCGATCTTAATGACTCGGGCAGTGACGGTATCGCCGGAATTGAGATGATCTTTGATTTTCTCAACGCGCTCCTCCGCAACCTGTGAGATGTGCACCAGGCCATCGATGTCGTGATCCAATTCGACGAAGGCGCCATAGCTGGTGAGTTTGGAGATCTTGCCTTGTACGAGGTCGCCAATCTTGAAGTGGCGGTCGATTTCGCTCCAGGGATCTTCCATGACTTGCTTCATGCCCAATGAAATCCGTTGGCTGTCGGCATCCACATCGAGCACCATGGCGTCGACTTCGTCGCCCTTCTTGACCACTTCGCTCGGGTGGTTGACCTTGCGGGTCCAGCTCATATCCGAAACGTGGACCATACCATCGATACCCTCCTCCAGTTCAATAAAGGCGCCGTAGGTGGTCAAATTGCGCACCTTGCCGCGAACACGGGCACCCACCGGATAGTTGTGGCGTGCCATTTCCCACGGATTGGTTTCCAGTTGACGCATACCAAGCGAGATCTTCTGATCTTCCTTTTGGATACCGAGAACCACGGCCTGCACTTCGTCGCCAATGCGCAGCATTTCGCCGGGTTTTGTGATTTTTTTGGTCCAGGAAAGCTCGGAAACGTGTACCAGTCCTTCAACACCTTCCTCGATTTCGATAAAGGCACCGTAAGGTACCATATTGACAACGCGACCGGAGACGGTGGCGCCAACAGGGAATTTCTCCTCGATGCGATCCCATGGATTGGATTGCAGTTGTTTGAGGCCAAGTGAAACACGCTCGCGGTCGCGGTCGACCTCGATAACGATGACTTCGATTTCCTCACCCTGCTTGACCATCTCGCTCGGGTGCTGAATGCGCCCCCAACTCATATCGGTGATGTGCAACAGGCCATCCAGTCCGCCGAGGTCAACAAAGGCACCGTAATCGGTGATGTTCTTAACCACGCCGCGACGGGTGCTGCCTGGGGTGACGGATTCGAGGAAGCTCTTGCGTGCCTCCAT
>SKFT01000065.1 GCA_007117865.1 Puniceicoccaceae bacterium
TCCCCGCGCCAGCGCAAGGCTCTTCGCTACCGCTAAACCCATGGCCAGGCAGGCCGCCAAGCCTGGCCCCTGAGTCACTGCCACGGCAGTAAGCTTCGGCAAACTCGCACGCACCTCGATTTGCGACAACAGTTGCGGAAAGGCACTCAAGTGCTCACGACTGGCAAGATCCGGTACAACCCCACCGTATTCACGGTGGAGCTGAATTTGCGAATGCACCCACTCGCCCTGTAAACCACGCAACGGATCCATCAAGGCGATCGCCGATTCGTCACAGGAACTTTCAATTGCCAGGATCATGCGATGATTTCTGTAGCCAGGCACCACCAGACAGTTTGCCCCCCATAATACAAAACAGCTGGCTTTGTTGGTTTTTTCATTCTGGCTCCTGGATGCTGAGTTGTTGTTTGGAAACTACCAAATCCCCTGTTGTAGCAGCTGCTTTTCGACTGTTCCAGCCCAATCGCGGTTGGCCGCCGGACTGGCAGGACTCGGATGCAAGACCTTACCAAAAACGAGTGCTGGCAAACTGGCAAGGGCACTGCGGGCACGCACTTCTGCGAAGCCACCAACGCCAACAACCCAACGCGGCTGCAGGGCTTCGGCAACCGCCAATAAATGCGCATCGCAAGCCGCAAACAGCGCTTTGGATTCCGCAGCAGGCAACTGGTCGGGCGTGATGTTGCGACCACTCTCTGTCATGAAAACCAATGGACAATAATTGACCACAAAATGCTGCTTAAAGAAGGCCTCCGGGCTGCCAAAGCGACTGGCAAAGTAGCCCCACAGGCGGCGACCACTGACCTCACTGCGGGTGCAATCGAAGCCCTCGACAGGACGTTTGGGATGAACCCGGGGTGGCTGCCCGACCTCGCAATGGATACCCATCCAATCTTTAACGGCGTTGATCTCACCGAAAGGCACGCCCGTCTGTGCCATGCCAAAAGGGCCGGGGTTCATACCCAGCAATAGCACCTCGCAACTCGCCATCGCAAAGCGCTCGCAATAGGTTCGATGCGGCTCCCATGCGTAGCGGAGCGGATTGTAAACCGTGTGCACGGGCTCGGCAAAAGGTAATTTGTCGACAGCATCCGCTAGCGCAGTGGCAGCTGCGACGACAGATTGTGAGGGATTATCAAGCTTCTTGACCATTAGCCGCAAGCTTGGCGGCCTTGTCCCAAACCGTAAACGTAAATTTCAAACCATTTTCCTCTGCTATCTGCAACTCGTGGCAGAGGGGGAATTCTCCTTGCCAATGTGGAAAATAAGTATCTCCCGTAAATTCTTTTTGCACCAAAGTGAGCCACAAGCGATCGCATTCCGACAACAGTTGCAGGTAGATATCGGCACCACCGCAGATCCATACAGTCCGCTGTTCCGCCTTGGCGGCGGCCAGCGCTTCCATCGGTGAGGAATGAACACTGACGGGGCCCAAATTGGCAAAGCGGCGCTCGCGACTAACAACATGATAGGTTCTGCCATCCGCAGCCCAGCGCGGCTCATTGAGCATATCCTCAAAGCTTACGCGTCCCATGATCAGGGCGCTATTAACAGTGCGCTGCATAAAGTGCCGCCAATCCGCTGCAATCGACCAGGGCAAGCGTCCACCATCACCGATCACCCGATTACTGGCAACGGCAGCTATTGCCTGCACGGAAGACTTACTGTCATGTATTGTATTCAAGATGGAAATGACTGTTGCTGAATAAAATGAAACCGCAACCGAGAACGGAAAAACCATTGCGCGATTGCCAATGGTCGGATTAGCATGAATGATAATCAGTCCGTTAACTAGTCATGACGTTTAAACCATCAACAGAGCACATCCTAAAATGGAATTATCGCGTTCATTGATTCGACTCCTATGTGCCTGCTTTGCAGTGAATGTCACATTGCACGCGAGTGACGGACATCGGTTGGTTGATGTTTGGGAGTCCAGTATTGCTGTGCAACCTAGGTATTTGGTTGGAATACTCTACGAGGAAGCGGGGGAGGCGGAATTGCTCGCCTATCAACTGGAGCGTTGGCCTGAATTGAGTGTTGAAGCAGGTGGCGACTTTGGGCAAAGGGCCCGTCCGGGCGAGGAACGGGATCAGGGAATGGCGGCACGCGGCGAGATACTGGCTCGTGTGCAGTGGAGTTTGCTGGAAAGTGGACGCATCGCCCGACAGCGGGCACTTGAGCTACGACGCGAGTCCTTGCGTGAATCCACTTCGGCATTTGATTTGAGTTTTCGTGCGGATGTTGCGCGCGCCTACATTCTAGCCTCATCGGCGTTGGAGCGGGAATCGCTATTGAAAGAGGCACAGAAGAACTTTAGCGAAATCAGCAAGGCCGCACACCAACGGTTACGCGAGGGGATTGAACATGGATCTGCCAAAGAACAGATTGAAAAAAGTGAGAGCACTTGGAACAAGCGTTGGCATGAGGCGCAGGCAAATGCTGCGGCGGCGCAACTTAAACTCGGACTGATGGCGGATAACCTGCAAGTGCAACCCAAACGTATCCAGTTGAATGAAATCCCATCGGACCCAATCAAGCCAAGCCCATCACCCGCCTTGGCAGCACTTCGTCTTGAGGCAAAGGAGCGGCGCGCCCAAGCAGAAGTCATTTCGCAAAGCAACCGCTGGCGACTGGATGCCATTGGGCAGGCAGGCCCCTACTTCTCAAGCGCCTTTGATGGCAATTATGAAGAGGAGTATTTTGCCGGGCTGCGCTGGAGTTGGTCACCCGATGCTGCGGGCGTGCAACGCACTAGGGCTCGCGCAGAGCTTCGGCGGGCAAATGCGTTGACCGCTGAGAAAGCTGGCATGCAACGCGATTGGGACCAGCGCATTCAAGAATTGACTGCCATCTTCCAAAGCGTGCCGACCCAAGCGAGTGATTGGAACAACACGTTAGTCAGTGCGGAAGCGTCCGAACGCATTTCACGACTGCGTTGGAATGAGGGTGTTGGCTCATGGCAAGACAGACTTGAGGAAGGTGAACGCCTTTTGAGTGCTCGCTTGGATGAACTCGCATGGCGCGAGCAAGTTGCCTTACAGTTCGTCGAATATGCTGAAAAAGCCAACCTCATGCACCAGCTGCCCACTTGGATAGGGCAAAACACCCCTACACTGAAATGAAATACCACATAGTTATTTTTTCCGTCTGCATTGGCTTGGCATTGAAAGTTATGCTGCTAACCGGCTGCAGTGATGCCTCCTCCGAATCCGCTGCCAGGACAAAGCCGATGGTGGATACCGTAACGGTAACCAGGCAAGTGATCTCAACAGATCGTGATTGGGTGGGAATTGTTGCGCCACTTCGAAAAGCCTCGGTCGTTGCCCCTGAACCATCGATTGTTGCCGAACTATTCGTTAACGAGGGTGATTGGGTTGACAAAGGCGCTTCTTTGATGCGCTTGAAAAATCCGCAACTGGATGCCCGCAAATCGGTTTTGCAAGAACGCCGCAATGTGCTTATCGACGACTTGGCCCGTTGGCAACGATTGGCAGGTGCCAATGCCGCAGGACCGGGTGAAGTGGAAGCGGCACGCTTGCGACTTCTGGAAGTTGAAAAAGAATGGGCCGAACTGAATGCAAGGAGGCAACTACTTAATTTGACAGCACCCGTTTCGGGCAGGGTCACTCATCTGACGACCCTTGATGGTGCAACGGTAACCCCCGGGGTGCCATTGATGATGATCGATGACATCAATTCGCCAGGTCTGCGTTTGCGCATCCCCATCGCAGAGGCAGCTTACTTTGAAACTCCCGATAAACTCACCCTTTCCTTCGCCAATGGCGAGACTGGCGCGATAGAGCGCATCATTGCCACCACGCAAGAAAACACTCCCAATTTCATTAGGCTGGAAATATGGCTAGCGGAACAAAAGTCGCTAACACCGACACAGGCCAGACTGCAATACAGCGACAAAAGGGAGGCTATCCTAATACCATGGACTGCCGTGGCGCGTGAGGATGACGCCCATTGGGTTGCCGTTGTGCAAGGCGAACCGCTCACTATTGCGAGAAGGCGGGTGGAGCTTGGTGCCGGGCGCGCCCAGGGTGTGGAGGTAAAAAGCGGACTTGAAGACGGCGAGCGCATCCTGCGATTTGAGCCACGCGCTCAACCAGAGGGACGCGAAGTTGCCTTACATTCAAACCGCTGAACAAATGGCCGATGTATTGAAAACCATTTTCCAGCAGTTGGCAACGTATCGCCTTGCAGTGGGCGTATCGACATTTTTGCTCATATTACTCGCGGCGATCAGCCTGTCGCGGATGCCATTGCAACTATTACCGCAGGTGTATTACCCGCAAATACGGGTCATCAGCGATCTACCGGGGCAAACATCGGCGGTAATTGAAGAGAGCATCAATGAACCGTTGGAGGCGGCCCTTGGGGGCCTACCCGGACTTCGCCGCATGGAGAGTCGATCCGGCGACGGCCGCTCCTATGTCGATTTATTTTTTGAGGCGGGTCACGATATGGACCGGGCATTGACGGATGTCTCGCAGGGTGTTCAGCGAGCCCGCTCCACCATGCCATCCGCATTTCCCGAGCCAAGAGTTTTCACCGTTGCCACTTCGGAGGAACCGGTGATTCAATACGCATTTGGCAGTAGTCAGCTAACGGCTGCTGAATTGCGGCAACGATTGCGTTCCAATTTATTACCACGGCTAAGAGCAATTAATGGCGTGGATATGGTCTTCGTTGGACGCGAGGAGGATCCGGAGCTGGTTGTGGAACTGGATGCCCGGCAACAACTGTCGCTCGGCATTCCCTTTGCTGCGGTTGAGCAAACGTTGATTGAGGCAACTGCCCCGCCCACTTCGGGAAAACTGCTGGCAACCGGCTTCGACGGCGTTGGGGTCTTGTCCGAAGCGTCTTGGGATGCCGACCAACTGTTACAGCGCACCCTTCATTTAGATCAAAGCAGCGGCATCAGCATTCCCTTACATACATTTGCGCAAGCCTTCCGCGCTCCCTCGCAAACAAGTTTGCGCACCCGTTTGGATGGCGCACCCGCCGTGCTGGTAACCGTCCATCGCACACCCAATGCACAATCCTTGCGAATGGCCCGGTCCGTGCACGAGGCGGTGGACTCGGTTATGCGTTCCAGTGCATTTGCGGAAGTCGAGGCTCGCTTGCTGTTTGATGACTCGGTTGTGACCAAAGGAGCCGTCCAAAGCGTAATTGTGGCTGTCGTAATTGGCTCCTTGCTGGCGATGGGACTGGTCTTCTTTGCTCTTAGGCAAGGGCGCAAAGTGTTATTGGTTGGATGGGTTATCCTCACCAGCCTTGCCTGCGCGACACTTGCGCTCGCGGTGACCGGAATGACGCTTAACCTGCTGACTTTGGCGGGGCTGCTGATCTCAGTAGGACTGGGACTGGATTACGCAATTATTTACTTTGACCGCTTGCAGCGGATGAGCACTCGGATGGATGCCAGAGAGGCGCAGGCAATGCAGGATGTCGCCACTCCCCTGTTGGGCGCACTTCTGACCACCGTAGCTGCAATTGCACCCTTTTTATTGGTTGAGGGATTGGTTGCACAACTTTTTCGTCCCCTGATTCTGACCGTTATCTTTAGCTCGATTTTTGCTTATCTATCAGCGCTTCTGATTTTGCCAGCATTCGCCAGTTGGGGTCAATCGCATCAAAAGGACGGACCGAACCAGCTGCGCCCCTGGCAAGGCCGCATCTGGCGAATCAGTCAATACCGTGCCAGCGCATGGACCGGATGTGCTGTGCTACTCGCGGCGCTGTTCATAGTTGCACGATCCTTGCCATTTGATGTCCTGCCAACGGTTGATGATGGATTTGTGGATGTGCGCCTGGTGCACCCGGCAGGCATCACTCCCAGTCAAATGGACGAACTCACCCGACAAGCGGAGCAATCGCTCATGCAAGTGGCTGGCACGGAATCTTTGTTCACTACCGTGGGTGGTTATTTCCGGGAGGGACTGCCCGCCTTTCGCCCTGGCACGGCGAACTTCATGATACGTGTCGCTACCGATGGAGGCAATCGACCCTCTGCCGCTTGGGCCGATGATGCGCGCGAGTCACTTTCCCTACTGGACGTCCCCATACTCTCCGCCCGTTTTAATCTTCCGCGCATTCGCGGTGTGCGCACGCGTTTGTCAGATTCGGATATTGAAGTGATTTTAACGCGTCCGGATGGTGACCTGCTGGCCATGGTCAGTGCTGAGGTTGCGGTTGAGGAAGCGTTGACTGGAGTGTATGGACTTGCCGACATCGAGCGATTGCGCGGAGGCGTAAGCCCGCGCTGGCGCATTATGCCCCGCTACGACGATCTTGCCCATTATGGTGTCTCTACGGGTGATCTGATAAAAGCGGTTTCATACACCATGGAAGGATCTGTCCTTGCTGAACGCATGGAGCGGGGCGATCCGCTTGCACTGCGTATTCGCTATGACAGGCGTGAGGCTGGCGGTCCGCAACATCTGGAGCAGGTGCGGCTGCCGACAGAATTGGGTGATTGGATACATTTATCGTCCATTGCTGATTTTCAGCTAATCGAGGAACCAACGCATATTGAGCGCAGGGAAAACCAGCGAGTGGTGCGCATTGGTGCACAGCTCGATCCTTCAGGCCCCGGACCATTGGTTGTCGCAGCAGAGGTCGAAAAGGTGCTGAGCAACCTGGAATTACCCAATGAAGTCAGCTGGTGGCTGGAGGGAGAAGTAGAGGCACTGGAGGAAACCCGCCGCACATTTGCCATCGCGCTGATGGTTGCACTGATTGTGGTTTTCTCCATTTTGGTGGTGCAATATGGTTCTTTCCGTTGGGCCTTATCTGCATGGATTGCCATTCCATTATGTGGCGTAGGTGCTCTGATACTACTTTTCGCAATGGGCCAATCGCTTAACGCCATGGTATTGGCAGGTCTGTTGATTTCTGTCGGCATCGTTGCCAATAGCATGATTCTGGTGCTTTCCGAGGCGAAGTATCGGTGCCAGAATAATGCAGATGAACCATTTGCTGAATCATTGGCATACGCCAGTCGCATGCGCCTTCGTCCGATTGCCCTGACAGTTGCCAGCACGGCGCTGGGAATGAGTCCTTTATTATTTGGCGGCAGTGAGGTATTTGGTCTTTTGCAACCGCTGGCAATCGCGCTCACGGGATCGCTGCTACTTTCAATCCCTGTAGCTTGCCTCTTGCTGCCGGGATTATTGCGAAGCCTCTACAGAACTAAAGCATAACTAATTTAATTCGTCGTTTTTTCAATATCGAATTCGAAATCGCTAACGAAATCGATTTATTCCGAGTGCGCTTAATATGGCTGCTATACGCTGACCTTTGGCAGTGGCCGCTTGGCGACGAAGCGATTTTCATAAACTTCCATATCCGGCGGCACGGTGCCAATGGCTTCAGCCATCGTGGAAATACCCTCCATGACTTTTAGCAAACTATCCTGATGCAGCGTTACCATGCCATTGCGCATGGCAATTTTTTTCAACTCTACCGCCTCTACCCGCTCATTGATTGCGGCAACCAGCTCCTCGCTAATCGCCATCAATTCGTGGATTCCGATCCGTCCGCGATAGCCATTACCATTACAGCTCGGGCAGCCATCGGAGTTGGTCCGCTTGATACGTCCGGTCCAACCAATGGCACGGTCAAGGATCTCCGCTTCATTCCCAGTCGGCACATAGGCCTTGCCACATTCACGGCAGACACGGCGCATCAGGCGTTGCGCGCAGACACAAATCAATGAGGCCGAAATCATAAACGGCTCAATGTCCATCTCCGTTAA
>SKFT01000019.1 GCA_007117865.1 Puniceicoccaceae bacterium
CTATCGGAAGATTCCAGACCAGCCGCCGTGACCAATCGCGCCACACTGCTCAGCTCACCGGTTCGGGTCGAGCTGAGTTTGGTTTCAATCTCATGTGCCGATCCCGCGGGAAGATTTGGAATCAACCAACCAATGGCATTGCCGCGCACGCGACCACCGGCCGCATCGCTAACGGTAAGCGCCGGATCAAAATCGTTGGTGATCCGCACATTGCGCAAGTCGGTATCGCCGGTATTTTCAATCCGGATACGATAGGATTCCGGTTTGAATACAAAGCCTTCCGCTGGGCCAGTGTAGCTGATGCGGATACCGGATTGCACCACGCGAATGGGCTGGGCACTGGTGTGCAAGGGACGTCCTTCACTATCCAGCGCATCGGCACCGGAGGGTGCGCCATCGTAGTTAACATGGGCGCGGTTGCGAAACTCACCCTGATTCACTGCCCGCGCCGAATAGGTCACTTCACGCGTCGCACCGGGCTCAATGGTGCCGAGCTGCTGGCGCAATGGCGAGGTGGGTTCAAAAGCCTCCGGCAGCTCATCGGTGACAACTACATTTCTCGCAGTGGCAGTCCCGCGGTTGGTTACCCTAACCGTCCAGCTGACTTCATCACCCAATTCGACCTCCGATGGACCCTCTTTGACTACCGCAAGCAGCGGACGTCCGGCAAAGACCTCAAGACAGAAGCGCTGATCGAAGGTAACTACCGTGCAAATGGTATGATCGCCTTCTCTGCCAGGTTGCACCCGCACCTCGATGGTTTCGCGATCGCCGCGGCTAAGGGATGGGTAATGCCAGCGAAGGACATTGCCCTCGATCTGCGCCTGTGGTGTTGCACGAACGAAGGTGAAGCCATCGGGAAGGGTTTCGGTGACCCGCACGTTATCCGCATCGCGCAGCGCCTCGACCTGAATCTGGTAAACCAGCTCCTGGCCTACATCGCCACGTTGCACGGTCGATTTTTGTACCCGCACCCGATCCTGATGGCGGATAGTTTCACGCGGAGCACTTTCGCGTTGGGGCGTCTCCACCCTTGTCGCAGTGCCCGATTCCGTCGTTCCAACCGGAACTGTTTGGCAAGCGGTAAGCAACAGCGTTAATAGAGCCAAAAAAAGCGTAGCAAATTGAGAGAGCGATCGATTAATCATGATACCCTATATCCTATGGACCGATACAAGCGCTTGTAAAGCTTGGTTTTCCATCGCCCTGTCAGCCATCGTCTTTGTCCGCCATCTAAAAAACGCTAAAACGCATTTAACTTTTTGTCATATCGTTTTGGAATAACGGGCACCAGAGCCGTCAAGGTATGCGTCAAAATGCATGGCGATGTTGCGGATGAGAAAACGTCCGCTCGCCGTCACTTCCAGCGAGTTGTTCCCTATCCGCACCAAACCATCCCCCGCCATGGGCTGCAATTGCTCAAGGGCCGCAGAGAAATAATCGGCAAACTCAATCCCCAGCTTTTCCGACAGGCACTGGAAGTCGAGGCGCAAATCGCACATCAGACGCATGATCGTTTCGCGGCGTATGCAGTCGTCCTGACTGAGTAAGTAACCACCGGAAATAGGCAATTTGCCCTCATCGAGAGCCGTGTAATAGTCTTTTAATTGTTTGTGGTTTTGACGGTAGCTGCCACTTGTCTGCGATATTGCCGACATACCCAAGCCGCAGATATCGGCACCCCCATGCGTGCTATAGCCCTGAAAGTTGCGTTGCAGGCGTCCATTCTCACGCGCTTTAAGCAGTTCATCACCCGGCAAGGCAAAGTGATCCATACCAATGTATTCGTAACCCGCGGACATTAAACGGGAGGTGGTTTGCTCGAAAATTGCCAACTTGGTGGTATCATCTGGCAGGTTTCCACGTCGCTCAAATATTGTTTGGGTGGGCTTGATCCATGGCACGTGTGCATAGCTGAACAGAGCGATGCGCTCAGGACGTTGGGCGATGACAGCCTCCACGGTTTTGGCAAAGCTCGACTCGGTCTGTAATGGGAGTCCGTAGATCAAATCGATATTGACGGATGCAAAACCTGCCTCACGCAACCAGTCCAGTGCATGCTGGGTCAATGACTGCGGCTGAATTCTATGCACGGCTTCCTGCACCTGCGGGTCGTGATCCTGGACACCAAGCGATGCGCGCTTGAATCCCATTGATGCCAAGGCTTCAATTTGCTCACGACAGAGTCGGCGCGGATCGATCTCAACGCCAAACTCGCCCTCGTCCGCATAGATGAAATGTGTCTTCAACAACTGGTCCAGGCGGTGCAGTTGCGCGGCATCCAAAAAAGTCGGCGTGCCGCCGCCAAAGTGTAATTGTACAAGCGGGCGACTTCCATCAAGGTGTGTGGACAATAGCTCCAGCTCCATTGCCAGGTATTCAAGATAGCGGTCGGCAGCGGAATGATCGGAGGTCACAATTTTGGTGCAGCCGCAAAACCAGCAATTGGATTCGCAAAATGGCAGGTGCACGTAAACCGACAGGGGTTTGCCGGAACAGGTTGGATCGGATATCGCCCGAATCAATTGCTCCCTATCGCAGTCGGCTTTGAAATGAGGTGCGGTTGGATAGGAGGTATAGCGCGGCCCCGGACGGTTGTATTTGCGAATCAATGACGTCGGAATGGTATGGTCGGATGGCTCAGTCATGACGATAAATGCGTTTTACTCGTGGCGAAAGTGCGCAGAAAATCTCCCAGGGAATAGCTCCGGAACGCGCTGCCAACTCGCTGGCAGTGATCTGCTCCAAGCCATCCGTGCCAATCAAGGTTGCTACATCGCCAGCCTTTGGACTGGTGCTGAGTTCGGAAACATCCACCATAATTTGATCCATTGTTACCCGTCCAAGAACAGGACATCGGCGACCGTGCAACAAGACCTCGGCGCGATTACTTAAAGCGGTTCCGTAGCCATCGCCATAACCGACGGTGAGCACTGCCACACGACTTTGCCGCGCTAGGGTATGGCGGCCGCCATAGCTGATGGCTGTCCCCGTTGGTAGTGTTTTGACCATCCCCACGCGCGCATACCAGGACAAAATGGGCTGCACGGCAACCGGCGGTGCCTCTGTTCCGGTCATCGGATTTTCGCCATATTGCAGCAAGCCAACGCGGACGATGCCATGATTGGGGAAGGTGTTAAACGTCGTTAATCCAGCACTGTTATCAATGTGTGAAATGATCCGCTGGTTGCCTTTGTCCCATTGCCTCAATTCAGCTAGAATGGACTGAAATTGCTCTTTTTGCGCAAGGGTGTAGGCGAGGTTGCAATCGGCCTGCGGCAAGTGCGAATAAACCGCCTCAATGCGTAACCATGGGGATGACCGCAAACGCTGATAAAGGGGTAACGCCTGGTCATGCCAGATCCCTAAACGTCCCATACCGGTATCGATCTTTAGTTGTAAGGCCAGCTTGCGATTGAGTCGCTGGGCCAGTTGCTCCAACAAGACCGCTTCCTCCTCATTGGAAACGGTAGCAATCATACGCTCGTCGGCAAAGGCTTCGAGCTCATCGGCAAATAAGCTGCCAAATACCAAAGCCCGCGCTTGCGGCGCAGCCGTCAGCACCTGACGCGCTTCGATGGGATTGGCGACAGCAAACAACTGGACGCCGCCAGCAAAGGCGGCTGCCGCGATAGGTCCTGCTCCATGTCCATAAGCATCCGCCTTGACCACTGCGCAGTATTCCACCGAATTGGGCAGGAAATGACAAATCGCAGCGATATTGGACTGAAAAGCCAACAAATTGATCTCTGCCCAGCAGCGGCGAAAGGGCAAATTCCCAACCTGAACCTGCGGCAGCGTGGCACTGGAAATGGCTGACTTTTGCGCTTCAAGCACCATTTAAGTTAACCGTTTAGCGCACGTTTTAAAAGTGCTTCGGTGCTAGCCTCTCCACCCAGTGCAGTCAATGCCTGACGAGCCATTTTATCCGCATCCGCGGGTTTGTAGCCAAGGATAACCAAACTGGAAACGGCATCCTGAAAAGCCGAGCTGCCAGCTGCACCAGCTGAAGTGCCGGAGGCGGCGACTGCCGATGTGCCCAGCCCAACCCCAGCTGCAAAAACCTTGTCCTTGAGCTCAATCACCACTCGCTCCGCCGTTTTACGTCCTATGCCGGGACATTTGGAAAGCAATGCCACATCGCCTTGGGCAATGGCTGACTTGAGCGTTTCCACCGACATCCGGCTCAGTATTGTAACGGCAATTTTAGGACCGATACCGGATACTTTTTCAATAAGTAGGCGAAAGAAGTCGCGATCACTGCGCTCGGCAAAGCCATACAGCGTTTGGCTGTCCTCGCGATAGACGGCATGGATGAATAGTACGCATTCCTTACCTGAACCCGGCAAGCGTTCTGCCGTGGTGATCGGCACATGCACCTCATAGCCCACACCAGCCGCCTCGACAACTGCCATTAAGGGTGTCGATTCGAGCAAAATCCCGCGCAATTGCGTAATCATCTTAGACCCAGCACGTCCTCCATATTGTAAACACCTGCTTTGGCCTTGCCTGCCCAAACCGCAGCCCGCAAGGCACCCTGGGCAAAAATTCTCCGGTCTGTCGCGCGATGGGTCAGCTCGATACGCTCACCCTGTCCACAGAAGTAAACCGTGTGTTCGCCAACGATATCACCGCCACGAACCGCGTGCGCACCAATTTCTTGCACTGGACGCTCGCCAACGATACCAGCGCGGCCATGACGCACATCGTGAGCAGTTAATCCTCGACTTTCACGCAAGATTTCCAGCAGTCTTTCAGCGGTGCCGCTGGGTGCATCGCGCTTGCGGTTGTGGTGCAACTCAAGCACCTCCGCATCGTAGCCTTCCTGCAGAATCGCCGCCGCACGGGCAGTCAAAAAGTTCAGCACGTTGACGCCGACCGAGTAATTGCCCGCCCAAACAACCGGAATCACTGCCTCAACCGAAGCAATGATTGCCGCCCGGGCATCCGCTTGATGGCCGGTGGTTCCAATCACCAACGGCTTGCCGTTGGATTTGGCCAGCTCCGCCACCGACCGGGTTGCCTCGTGAAAACTGAAATCGATGATGGCATCGCAGTCCGTCACATTTTCAGCAGGATCGTCACCGACATCACAAGCGGCAACGATGCAGCAAGCTTGCTTTGCGGCCTCCGCTTGGATTGCCTGTCCCATCCGTCCCTTTGCTCCAATCAATAAAATACGCGTTTGCATGGCTTTTGATATATAATCAGTTTATGATTGTGGTGGCAAGCCGCTAGGCCAGCTCCGCCAGGCAGGCGTCGAGTTGCTTTTGAGTGCTCTCCATCAGTCCACACAAAGGCAAGCGCACTTCAGCGGAAGCGATAATGCCAGCCTTTTGCAGGGCGTGCTTTAGCGGCACCGGATTGGGTTCGGCAAAGAGATTTTTAAATAGTGGGAAAAACCGCAAAAAAGTCGCTTGCGCCATGCCGATATCGCCATCAGCAAAATTGGCCACCATTTGCACCAGTGGAGCCGGAACCAAATTCGAGGCGACGCTAATGACCCCACGGGCGCCGACTGACATGAATGGCAATGTTAACGCATCGTCACCACTTAACACCGTAAAATCGTTGCCGAGCATGCGCACGTAATCGACCACTTTTTCGCATGATCCCTCCGCCGCCTTCATACAACAAACGTGGGGAAATTGCTCGTAGAGCCGCGCCGTTGTATCGACGCCAATCTCAATGCCACAGCGCGAAGGAATGGAATATAGAATAATAGGCAGGCGGGTAGCCGAGGCAATGGCACTGAAGTGCTGAAACAGGCCCTCCTGACTGGGCTTATTGTAATAAGGGGCAACCAACAGCAAGCCATCCACTCCGGCGGATTCCGCCTGCTTAACCAAGTCAATGGCCTCGCTGGTTGCGTTCGAGCCGGCACCGGCATAGACCGGAACCCGTCCGGCGGATGTCCGCACCGTGGCCCGCACCACTTCAATGTGCTCGGCATGGGAAAGCGTCGGCGACTCGCCGGTTGTGCCAACGGGAACGAGTCCCCTCACCCCACCCTCAAGCTGATGCTGAATCAACCGCTCCAGACTATCGTAGTCAACACGGTCATTGGTGAAAGGGGTTGCCAAAGCAGTATAAACTCCAGAAAAAATATGCGTTTTCTTCATTGTTAATCCCTATGCTGTGGGAATTCTCCCCCAGTTGGCAAGCATGGAGCAAAAAAAGAATACCAGCCGCCGCCCGTCGGACTTGGGCACTCGTAAATCGACTGTAGTCGGCGACTACCATTCGCCACCGAACCGGCAGACTAACGTTCGTCGTTGAACTTTTTGATTGGCTAAGTTCGACGGGCTACTAGTCTGGCGATATGTCTGTTTTGAAAACTTTTGAAAACCTTCTCGCACTGGCAGTGGAGCATGCGGCAAGTGATATCCATATTAAATCCAACCGTCCCGCTTTTCTGCGACTACATGGTCACCTCGAAGCGGTTGAGATGGATCCGTTGCCGCCAGCCCATATCCGCGAGTTCATTGAGCAGACCGTGCCGGACAACTTTTACGATCGCTGGCGCCAGGAGGGGCAAGTCGATTACTCCTATCGCTTGGAACTGGTTGGGCGCTTCCGCGTCAATGCCTTCATGCAGCGCGGGGTTCCCGGCGTCGTCATGCGTCACGTCAAAGCCAATCCACCCACCTTCGACGAACTCAACCTGGAATCCACTGCGCTGGAAGCGCTGACGCTTCACCGCGACGGCATCGTGCTCGTTTGCGGCGCGACGGGCTCGGGAAAAAGCACGACTCTGGCGGCGATGATCAATCACATCAATCAAAACCGTGATAGTCACATTGTTACCCTGGAGGACCCGATTGAATATACCTATACCGACAATCGTGCCATCATTAACCAGCGCGAGATAGGTATTGATTGCGCCAACTTTGCCAGCGGCATGAAAGCTGTTTTGCGACAGGATCCGGATGTGATACTAGTCGGTGAGATGCGCGATCCGGATACTTTTGAAACCGCTCTGCAGGCAGCTGAAACCGGTCACCTGGTTCTCGGCACGCTGCACGCCGCCAATGGCCAGCAGGCAGTGCAACGCCTGTTTGAGTTTTTTCCGCCGGAACGAAGGGAGGCCCTGCAAAAACAAATTGCGGCAAGCCTGCGGGCGGTTATCACACAAAAACTGCTGCCAGCACTTGAGGGTGATGGACGCATTCCCGCCAGTGAGGTATTCATTGTCGATGCCCTCGGACGACGCATGATTAGTGATGGTCAGCTGGATCGCATCGAAGAGGGCATTGGCGCCTCCACCGACAACGGATCGAAGACCTTCAATCACGACCTCCACCGCTTGATCAAGGCGGGAAAAATTGCCAAAGATGATGCCCTAAGTGCCTCACCCAACCGCCAGCAACTGGAAATGAACCTGCGCGGCATCTTCCTCAGCTCCGGCGGAATTATCAACTGATATAACGTTTTTCATCCGTTCTGTGTTTTCCATGATCCTAAATGGAATAGGCAGGAGTCAGAATTGAATACCAGTGAGTTGTGAAGCAAACCGATCCGCCAAAATGGCGGTTGGTAGCTAACCCGAGTTCAGTAGTTACAGGAAAAAAGCGCTTAACGAACGGTTGGCATCCATATTGCCGCGCAAGTCGTCGCAGGCGCGGAAGAGTAAACTGGAAAGCTGGGAGAGAGTGAGCTTGGACATGGAATCAAGTATTTAGAGAGGCTCAAGTTAGCAGCATGCCGTGTCTGGGCAATCGTAAA
>SKFT01000167.1 GCA_007117865.1 Puniceicoccaceae bacterium
AATAGTCCACGGTGCCACTTGGAGCCTTTGTAACTGCTGTAGGTGCCCAATTCCGCTGCCAGGTCACTGGATGCCTCGTAGGCATAATAAGCGATTGCCTCCATAAATTCATCGTTGAATTCAACCGCTGCCTCGCTATCGAAAGCAATGCCTTTTGCTTGCAAGGCATTTTGCAAGCCCATAATGCCAAGTCCGATGGGACGATGGCGCTGATTTGATCGGCGGGCCGCTTCGGTCGGATAAAAATTAAGATCGATGACATTATCCAGTGCACGCACGGCAATGCGGATGGTTTCACGCAACTTCTCATGATCGAGGCCACCGGAGGGAGTGAGGTGATTGTCGAGAATCACCGAGCCCAGATTGCAAACCGCGGTCTCATCATCACTGGTATTGAGCGTGATCTCGGTGCAAAGATTGGAGCTATGAATCACTCCGGCGTGATCCTGTGGACTGCGAATGTTACAGGGATCCTTGAAGGTTATCCATGGATGGCCGGTTTCAAAAATCATACGCAGCATGCACTTCCACAGCTCCAGTGCCGGTATTTTTTTGCCGAATATTTCACCGCGTACCGCCATTGCCTCGTATTCGTGATAACGCGTTTCGAAAGCCTTGCCGTAGAGCTCGTGCAAATCGGGGGTTTCGTTGGCGCGAAAAAGGGTCCAATCCTCACGTGCTTCCATGCGTTTCATGAACAAATCCGGAATCCAATTGGCGGTATTCATGTCGTGCGTCCGCCGGCGATCGTCGCCGGTATTCTTGCGCAACTCGAGAAAATCCTCGATATCGTTGTGCCATGTTTCCAGGTAGGCGCAGCCCGAACCTCGTCGCTTGCCCCCCTGATTTACCGCCACCAGTTGGTCGTTGTGCAACTTGAGGAAAGGGATCACGCCCTGACTTTCACCATTGGTGCCCTTGATGTAGCCACCAGTACCGCGGACGGATGTCCAGGAGCCACCGAGGCCACCAGCCCATTTGGAGAGAAATGCATTTTCGGCAATACCGCGAAACATGATCGACTCGATGCTATCATCCACTTTGTAGAGATAACACGAAGACAACTGCGAATGCAGCGTTCCGGCATTGAATAAGGTCGGCGTGGAAGAGCAGAAACGGCGACTCTTATAGAGATTGTAAAGGTTGATCACGTGCACCTCCCGCTGATCGTTGGAGCGCAGAAACAGTCCCATCGCCACACGCATCCAGAAAAACTGCGGCACCTCCAGTCGACGCTGACGACTACCGGTCTTATCGACAATCAAGTAGCGGTCATAAAGTGTCTGAATTCCCAGGTAATCAAAGTCCAGATCGGCAGAGGGATCGAGCGCATCAGCAATCGTTTCTATGTCATATTCAATCAGGTCACCATTCAAGCGCTCAATTTCAACAGACCGTTTGAGGTAAGCACGAAAGCCCTTGCGGTGGAACTGGCGCAGCGAATCAATTCCGTCACGTAAAATATCCCAACCCAACACCTCTTCATAAATAAAGCTCAACAGGATGCGTCCGGCAAACTTGGCAAAATCCGCATCATTTTCAATCAGGGCCTTGGCATTCAAAATAATGGTCTTGTTGAGATCCGCACGCTTGATTTCACTGTAAATCGAACGCCGCAAGGCGTGCTCAATCGCCTCAGACGGCATGTCCAACTCCAAACCAATACGCGCAAACTCAATGCGTTTACGCAGATCAGCACCATCCCAGAAGGTATTCTCACCGCTTTCCTCAGCAACCACAACCATGGAGTCCTGATGGACAACCTCCTCAACCTCGGCCTGCGCCTCCTCGCGCAACCGACTGCGGTGGGCACGGTAGAGAATGTAGGATTCAGCAACCTTGAAATGGCCGTGGCGCATCAACTCCTCCTGAACCGCATCCTGCACATCCTCAATATTAACGAAGGCATTGCCAGCCTCAAGTAACCTATCGGTTACCCTTATGGCGATGTTGACTGCAGGCGCAGAATCCTGATTGAGGGACAAAAAAGCCTTGCGCACCGCAATTTCGATTTTGGCGGGATCCCACCCTACGACTTGTCCGTTGCGGCGTATCAGGCGCAAACTGACAGATGGGTTGACGGGCCCCTTGGCCTTTTCGCGCAAGGTGCGGCCAAAGACCAAGCTTTTGGCGACATCGTGCGCATCGTGCTCAATCAATGCCTTTTCAATCAACAAGTGAATATCATGGGTGGACAGTCGCAGCGACTTTCCCTGATCTATCTGAGTGGCCAGTGCCTCGCCAACTTTCTGCGCAACGGAGGCCACGAAAGCCTGGTTGTTGGAATTAAAAATATCTTCCTCATGGCGGGAAAGTAACAAATCGGTGAGCGCGGCACCGATGGTCTCGGCCACTTGAGTCAGATCGAACACGCGCGTGCCCTCCTGTCCATGGACCTCTATCTCCGGGCGGCTATTGGCATGACTAACCCCCAATACGGTGCGCCAATCGTAGCGCGGTTTTTTTTCAGCAGGTGTGGTAACAAAACGTTTCAGTTCAAGGTCGGCGTCAAAATTCAGTTTGTTGATCATATAAGATTGGAGGTGGATAAGCGTTAATGGTTAGTCTCAGGAAAAAGGACTGTGCAAATAAAGGGCTGGCTGGCTTAGAGCTCGTCGTCATCGACGGATCCAAGGGCAGAGGCTTTTTGGTATTCCGTGACCCGGCCTTCAAAAAAGTTCTGCTCTTTCTTAATATCCATCATTTCCGCCAACCAGGGGAAGGGATTGGAAATGCCGGGATTGAGGGCTTTTAAGCCGACGCCCTCAAGGCGGCGATCAGCGATGTATTCGATGTATTGACAGAAGGCATCAGCACCCAGGCCAACCGCATTTACGGGCAAACAATCGCGGATGAAGTCCTTCTCGAGTTCGATAGCCTGGCGCATCAAATCCGTGAGCTCTGCACGAAACTCAGCGGTCCAAATATCAGGATTCTCCTCGACCATATCCATCAACAAATTACGGAACACATCGATGTGGTTTGATTCATCACGCAAGGTGTAGCGAAACATTTGGCCGATGCCGGGGAATTTGTTCTGGCGATAAAGCGACAGCACCATGCCGAAGAGTCCATAAAACTGCGTGCCCTCCATACACTGTCCAAACAGAAAGATGTTCTTGGCCAATGCCTGCTTGTCAGCGGTCTGGGTAAGATCCATGTCGCGGCGCAGTGCGCGCGAGTTGCTCACAACGAACTCGGTCTTGCGATCAATGGTAGGAATATCCTCAAACATCGCTTCGCATTCGTGGGGATTGATCCCCAGCGAGCTAATCATGTAGACAAGCGAATCAGCATGAATATTTTCCTCATGAGCATGACGTCCCAACACCAGTTTCAGCTCGGGGGCGGTCACCAGTTCACGCACCACATGGATGATGTTATCGCCCACGATGCCCTCGGCGGCGGAGAAATAGCCAATTGCCATTTTGATGATCCAGCGCTCGACATCGGCCAACTCACTGCCGCGCCACTGCTCAACATCGCGTTGCATGGGAATATCTTCCGGTTCCCAGTGATTGGACTTCATCGTTTTGTAAAGATCATAGGCCCATTGGTACTTGAGCGGCAGAATGTTGAAAAACATGGTATCCCGTCCGTTAATAACTCTTTTTGCTGCAAAGGCTTCCTCTGCTTTTGCCTGATCCAACACGAAGGTTTTATTGCCGATTGTATAAGTCTTTTCCATGATAGCTGCGCTGATTAAGTTAATAAGGTTTTAAATGGATAGTGCCGAAAAAACCCATATCTAGAGCGAAATTGGCTTTTATCCACTAAATATGGGTGAATGTGTGTTGGGAATGCAAATCATCCTTGCCCCACACGCAAGTTTTTTTTAAAAAAATACAGCGCCTTTTTGGCACTAGCCGCCATGGCAAACTTCGCCATGGGAAAGTTGATTAACTAGCTGGCAAGTCGTCTCAACTCGCGAAGGTCTTATCCCGAAATCATTAATTGTGAGCGTTTAGGCGATAAAACTGGTTGCTACCCCAACATTTCAAAGACAAGAGCAGTCACATTGTCGCGGCCAGATGTCTGGACTGCGGTTTCGACCAAATACTGGGCAGGCGGTCGCGTCTCGTTGGCAGGAGGATTGCGCAGTTTGTCTTCCAATCCGCGATCCCAGTGCCCTTCGATTAAACCATCCGAGCAAATCAAAAAGCGATCTCCCGGCTCATAGCCAATGGCACCCAGGTGGGGATTCAGGTATTGCGTCTGCCCACCGAGCACCTGCTGCAGCTGATTGCGCTGAGGATGCATACGCTCCTCGCGCTCATTAATTTTACCTTGTCTGCGCAACCAGCCTACGTGAGTGTGGTCCTCGCTGACTTGACGAATGCCCCCGGCGAGCGGCAGGTGGTAAATGCGGGTGTCACCAATGTGACAAAAGTAGAGCCATTGCGGCCGCAACCAGCAAAGGCTCAGTGTAGCACCCATGCCGCTACACTCATCATAACTGGTGCTGAGAACACGAAGGCGCAGATGGATTTCCTCAAACAACTGTTCCAGCAGATCGCTAAAGCCAACGCTCATCCCCATCGCCGAAGCACGGAAAGATCGGGGCAACAGTTGGGTAATTCGCTCAACCGCAATCTTGCTGGCGAATTCACCCGCATTGGCACCACCCATGCCGTCACTCACGGCAAAAATAAAATCTTTTTCGGCCATACTATCCTGTCCGTTCTTACCAAGATAGCGGACCTCATTGGCATCCATTTCGAGTGCCAAAAAAGCATCTTCGTTATTCTTTCGGAATCGCCCGGGATGAGTCATACCCGACCAGCAGAGACGCTGATCCCTTTCCGCAGAAATCGCTTCGTCTGGAGTTTTTTGGGGAGGATGCTGAATATCCTTGTTCATTCGCGTACCTTTCTTTTTGCCCCTGCAATACCGGCGAAAGCGTCTGCCACATTCTCGGAATTTGTTTCCTCATTCCAGTCAGCACGATTGGGACTTGAAATCATTTGGGGAGAGGGTGGATGCCCGGGTTCCAGAATGGTGGCAAATTCAAAATCGATGATACAAAAGCGTCCGGCGCGGTTATCATACGTGACATTACGGGTCTCCGCATCATCATGGCGCACGCCAAACCCCTCCAACTCAGCAAATAGATCAGCTTTTTTTTGGCTACTCAAACGTTCAACACGACTGCCGCAGTTACTGGTCACCAAATACTTCTTTTTTTCATCCACATCAATGATGCGCGGCACAAAATGGCAGCCTTTTTTTTCAAGGAAGCGCAAAACCCTGACCTCGTTGTTGAAGCGCTCCCGCGCCTGTGGTCCTTTAAAATACTTGTGCACTCGTCCATCATAACCGATGTGGACAATTGCGCGGGCAGTATTTTTAGCTTCATGCATGTCCTAAGCTGAAAACAGATCTTGCAAAATTGCAAGATTCGTCATCAAAGCACTGCCGGAGTAGCCTGTTCAATGGCACAACGTCCAATGGACTAGTGATGCTGGCAGGGGAAGTTTAAACCTTACTCGAAAAAGGCGAGTATCTGCTCGGTGATAACACGATGCTCCAGTGGGGAAATCTCACCATCCTGTAGGCGGCGATCAGCTTCCAGCACACGCTTTGCCATTTCTTCGAATGGAGTGGGACCGATAGCCTGAGGCAATAAATCCGTGCGCAACTGGCCCTCCATAGGATTAGGCGAAAGGTCGACATAAAAACCAAAATCGCGCACCAAACCAAAAGTAATGAGGGCTTTACCTCGCTCATTCTCGACTGGAGTAAAATATTTGACCGAAGTATTATAACCAGCCTTGGACAAACGTACCTCATGAGTCATCTTACGCGGAAGGGCGGTTTGCACAGGGGTAACACCCACAGGCTCACCATTGATGTATACACTAGCCTCACCGGGGAAGGAAAGAATTACAACCTCCTGGGGGACGCCAATTTCCATCGTTTTACAAGCAACAGAGAAAAGCAGTGCAAGAGCAGCGGATAGTGCAAAAAATAATTTCATTTAACGTAATGGGGAATATGGTTACTGTAAAAGAATGATTCGATATACTTAAAGTAATTAGTCTTATCAATGCCGCATAAAATCCATCGGGTCAAGCGATAATTTTACAATAATCACACTTTGTTTTGCCGGTTATCCAACCAGCTCTGTTGCATTTCCAAAGTTTCTGAATGTTGTTCGCTCCATGCCTGAACCAACACCATCCAACCGATCAAGTATCTTGCTTGAGGCCAGTTGCCTGAGCAAACATTATGGTTCTCAACGAGTGCTTGAGGCTGTGGATTTGAAATTGGCCAAAGGTGACCGTGTAGCACTGATGGGGCCCTCAGGAGCAGGCAAGTCAACGCTGCTCAATTGTCTGGGAGGCATTGAAACGATTGATGCCGGTAAGCTTTTTTTTGAAGGCCAGCCGTTGCACGCAATGAATGAAGATGCCATCGCGCAACTCCGACGTCAGCGGATCGGGACGGTTTTTCAATTTTTTCACCTGCTGCCAACTTTGAATGCAGCGGAAAACATTGCCCTGCCCTTGCGTCTCAATGGAATTGGCCCGGCAGAATGCCGCGAGCGGGTACAGTCGCTATTGCGCGAGGTAGGCTTGGGCGAACGTGCCAATTCCTTTCCGGAGACCCTAAGCGGCGGCGAAATGCAGCGAGTGGCCATTGCCAGGGCACTGGCAGCAGAACCTGCCCTGTTATTGGCAGATGAGCCAACGGGGAATCTTGATTCCAAAACAGGTGAGAGCATCCTCGATTTAATAGAGAGATTGTGCGATCGCCAGCGCACCGCTTTGGTGATGGTGACTCATGCTGAGAGCTCGACCCGGATCTGTCATCGCGTGATTCATCTGCACGATGGGCGTGTGATGAACAAAATGACGGCATTATGAATTTCGCCTTTTGGCATTTAGCCATCTACATGGTACGAGTGTTTTCTCTGCGTCATACCCTGCGCGATTGGCGGCACCCGGCAACGGTCGTTGCCATCCTCGCAGTGGGAGTCGCGGCATTTCTATCGATTAGGCTCGCGAACCGTGCAGCCGTGGTTAGCTTCAGTGGCTTTACCGAGAGCGTTAGCGGAAGCAGCGATCTCACTCTAGTCGCTCCACTAGGCAATCTCACCGTCGACGACTTGAGGGCGATGCGTAATGCGCTGGACACGAAGGCGGTTCACTTAATGCCTTTGCTGCGTGCCAGCGCGAGTGTGAGCGAGGACGTTAACCGTCCAAACCACCCAGGTAGTGGACGCGAATTCGTGCTCTTGGGCGCGGACTGGATCGCATTGCAAAACCTGTCTGCTATTTTTAAAAATGGTAATCGTTTGATTGATTTTAACACCCTACCTGAAGGCGGACTCTGGCCCACCCTGCGCAATCCATACCACCTCATGATCACCAATGGCATAGCCCGTCGATATGGACTCGCCGTGGGGGATACGTTTCCGCTGGTTGTGCAAGACCGAACGGTGCCATTCGAGGTGGTTGCCCTGCTGCCAAGGCGCAGTGGCAACACCACTGTGCCGGAGAACTTGTTGTTAATGGATATTGCCGCTCTGCAGGCACTGACCGGGAAAGAGGGCCAGGTCTCACAAGTGGATGTGCTCTTGCCACCTGGCACGGCCGGCCAGAAGCCACTCGCAGTCCTTCGCCGCATACTTGAAACCGCTGCCGCCGATCGCTGGCAAGTGCGCAATCC
>SKFT01000061.1 GCA_007117865.1 Puniceicoccaceae bacterium
AGCGCGGCATCGATTTCGTCCAATACGCAGAACGGACTTGGTTTGACCAGGTAAATCGCAAACAACAGCGCCACCGCAGCCATCGTTCGTTGTCCACCGGATAGCAGGGTGATGTTGTGCAAACGCGTTCCAGGGGGCCGGGCGATAATATCGATGCCCGACTCCAAGGGATCCTCCGAGTCGATCAATTCCAAATTGGCCGTGCCGCCACCGGAGAGCTTTTCGTAGGTGAACTGGAAGTTGCGGCGGATTTGCTCAAAGGTGTCTTTAAACAAGCTTTGTGAGGTGGCATTGATCTCGTCAATGGCCTCGACCAAGGTGTTTTTGGAGTTCCACAAATCATCACTTTGCGCACGCAAAAAGTCGTAGCGTTCTTTAAGGTCACTGTATTCGGCAATCGCGTCGACATTGACCGGCCCCATGGAAAGGATGCGATTTTTTAGCTCGCGGATTTCCGTTTCCACGCTTTGCCAATCGGTATGGTCCATTGCAGTCAGAGCCTCAGCATCGGGCGCGCCGCGCTCGTCTTCGGGCATGCGGGTTATTTCGTCGGGATCGTCCATGGCATCGAGATCGACCCGTTTGGCGAAGTTGGCCTCGGCCTTCCAAAGGGACTCTTTCCAATCGATGTTCTCGATCTCCATGGCGTATTCCGTCCGCAGGGATTCTTGCAAAAATCCTGCCTGCGAGCGCTCCTCCGCCAATTTGACTTCCAACTCGGTCAAGCGTCCATCGCATTCGCGCTCCGCTTTGCGATATTCTGCCAGTTGTTTTTCCTGTTCGTTGATTGTTGTCTCAACGTTTTCAACAAGGCCTTTTTGACGCGCCAATTGATTATCGGCGTGTTGAATATTATCATCCAACTGTTGGATACGGGTGGTTTCCTGCTCGCGCATCTCGGTGAATGAGCGGATCTGGCCATTCATTTCGTCGGTTTCCTGCCGCCGCTTTTCGGCACGGCGAATCAAATCACCACTGGCGCGCTCGACCTCGCCGATGGCCCGGTCAAGCGACTCCAACCGCTGTTTCTTCTCCGCCAACTCCAGGCGTACCTCGGCGACCGCCTCACGGGCGGTATCACGCGCAGCACGGGCTTTGTTGATTGCCTGCTCAAGGTCATCTCCGCGGGAACGCTCATCAGCCAGCGCGGTTTCCGCCTGTTTGAGTTCGCTCTTGGCCTTGTCCAGTGCCAGCACTGATTCATCGCGCCTTTGCTCGCATTCCTGCAATTGTGAGTGCAGGTTGGCAATTTGCTTGCGGACGGATTCCAGTTGACTGTTTTCGCTGCGCAATTCTGCGTTAAGCGCGGATGCATCGCGCTCCAACTCTCCCAGCTGTTTGCGGATTGATTCGACCGAACGTTCGCATTCCTCGCGCCGGCTATCGAGATCGGAGGCTTTATCGTGCTCGGCCGAGAGGGCTTCGCGCTCGCTGACGATCTCGGTTTTCAACTGCGCAATCTCGCTCTCGCGCTCGATCACGCTAGACGGTTTTTTGCCGGATTCCCGTCCACCAAAAACGAGCCCACGACGATCTATCAAGCCACCGTCACGGGTGGCGACAAGTTGGAAGGTGAAGTCGGGATGATTGCGCCAAAAGGCGATAAAATGTGCCAGTGAATCGGCAAAATAACAGCCCTCAAGCAACCGTTGCAGCGGTGCGCGCAAGGCACCAGAACGGACGTTGACCACAGATGAGGCGGCGACGATGCCATCGGCGGGGGCAGGGGACGACGCAGAGGCGGATTCCGAATCCGACGACTGTCCCAGATCTACCTGTAGGCAGGCGCGTCCCAGTTGCTTCTCGCTGAGTTGATCGATGATGGTAAGTGCCTGCTCGCTGTGGCCAATGTATAGCGCCTCGCTGGCCATGCCCAGAAGGGTGTTAAGCGCCGGCGCGTAGCCAGCGGAAACCTTAAGTGAGCGCGACAAGACGGCAACAGCATCGTTGTTTATGACATCGCCAAGCTTGCCGCCCAGGATGGATTTGGCACCTTCGCCGAAGCCTTCGAACTTGGCTTGCAGGGATTCCAGCACAGCGAGTTGCGCTGTTTTGCGGGCGAGGGCGCGGTCGGCTTCCTGAATCTGCTTTTGCAAACTGCGAAAAGTCTCATTCAACAACCGTGCATCCTCTCGCGATTGCTCCAGTGCTTGCCGCAGATGTTGCTGATCTTTTTGGGAACGGGCTATGGCGGCGGTCAATTTTTCCACCCGGGATTCCATCTCCGGTGCAGTCGCCTTGGCCTCGGCCAGATTTTGCTTCAAGCTGCTCTCGCGGGCTTGTCCGGAGCGCAATTCCACCTCCAGGGTAGTCGCGCGGGAGCGCGCACGGGTGATGCGATTTTCCACCTCCAAAAGCGTCTGACGACGGTTTTGCGATTGATTTTCAAGGGCTGAAAGGACTTCCTGACAGCGCACCAGTTCATCGCTGCGTTGACGAAAAACGCGATCCGAGTCATCGACAATATCCAGTTGCAGTTGCTTGCTTTCGGACTCATTGCGAGCGCGTTCGGAGAGCGCATGGCGTTCCTTTTCGAGTTCTTTGATTTCCTCGCTGAACAGCAAAATGCGCTTCTCCAAATCCTGCGTCCTCACTGCCGCCATTTCCAGCCGTCCCTTGGCTTGATCGCGTTCGGAAATGAGACTGAAACGGTGTTGCTGTGCCGATTCCAGCGAACTCAAGGCCTCGCTGCGCTGTTCGCGCTGGGTCAGCAGCTTTTGTTCGCCGTCCTGCACCTGTGTCAGCAAGCGATCCAAATCGCGCCTAACCTCGGCAGCGCGGTTGGCGAGCACGCGAATAGACTGACGCAGGGTGCCATAGCGAAAGCCGCCATGGGCCCATTCCAAATGGGTCAAACGGTGTTTGATGCGCTGGTAACGCAGTGCCTTGGAGGCCTGCCGCTTCAAGGATCCGATTTGTCGGCTGATTTCGTCGATCACATCGGTGATGCGGGTTAGATTAGTTTCAACCAGCGCCAGCTTGCCCAGGGCCTCCTTGCGTTGACTCTTATAGAGAGTGATACCCGCAGCTTCCTCGAAAATGATCCGTCGCTCAGCTGGATTCGTCGACAAAATCTGGTCAATCTGCCCCTGTAGCATGAACGAGTAGGAAACCCGGCCGACACCGGTATTGGCAAATAAGCGCTGGATATCCTTTAAGCGTGAATTTTTGCCGTTGATGGAATACTGGCTGCCGCCATCGCGACTGACCCGACGGGCAATTTCAACCTCGTTGAAGGCAGTTCCCAGTTCCTCCTCACAATCCCCAAATGTCAGAGTGACTTCGCACAATGGCAAAGCCTTGCGCTGGTCAGTGCCTTCAAAAATAACATCCTGCATCGAGCCACCACGCAATGCCTTGGCACTTTGTTCACCCAAAACCCAGCGCAAGGCGTCGACGATATTACTTTTGCCACATCCATTCGGACCGACAACAGCGGTGACGCCCGGTTGCAAATCCAGCCGCGTGCGGTCGGCAAAGCTCTTAAATCCATTGATGACAATTTGTTTTAAATACATATTTGCGGTAGCTGCAAAAAATGGGTTTAAAAGAGACAACAGATGCCAGTGCTGCAATCTTAAAAATTAATCAACTTGGACACCCGAGGGCAAATTGTTGGCCGTTTGGCCCGCTCCTTGCTTGAGCTTTGGGCATGCCTGGGACATTATGGCAGAACCAATCCTCGCCGGATCGCAAGTGCGATGCCGAGGCCATTCGCATTTTGCGCTCCAACGACTGGGGCAACTATACCTTGCCTTCGCGGCGGCTGTATCCGTATCAGTGGAATTGGGACTCGATGTTTGTTGCGTTGGGATTTTGTGAAATTGATTTGGACCGCGCCTGGCTGGAGGTAGAGTCTTTGTTTGAGGGGCAGTGGCGCAATGGGATGGCTGCGCACATTGTTTTCCGGCGCGACCAGCCAGGCTATTTCCCGGGACCACAGATTTGGGATAGTGGGCAGCAGCCGCCTACCTCGGGACTCTCACAACCGCCGGTTGCCGCGACGGTGGTACGGGTACTTTATGAGAAGGATCCCAACAGTGGACGCGCGCGCCTGCGCAAGTTGTTTCCCAAGCTCATGCGCTGGCACCGATGGTTTCACACCCAGCGCGTCATCAGTGGAGGCGCGGCCATTGCGGTGACTCATCCGTGGGAGTCGGGACGGGATAACTCGCCGGATTGGGATTCCCCTCTGCGGGCGGTTGACCCCGCCGGGATACGTCCGTACCAACGTTGCGATCTGGGTCATGTGGACAGCGCCATGCGTCCGACGATGGCTGACTACGATCGCTACATGAAGCTGGTTGAGTATGGCCGTGCCACTGGCTGGGATCATGCGCAAATAACGCGTGAGGGTCCATTTGCCGTAGCCGATCCCGGGATCACCTTTATTTTGCTGCGGGCGGATCGCGATTTGAAAGCATTGGCGCGTTACCTTGGCTATCGCGATAGTTTGTTTGAGATCGAGCGTTGGTTGCGCAGTGCCCAGCGGGCAGCCGATTACCTGTGGTGTCCTCACCATGGGGCATATCTTGCCCGCGACATGCGCACAGGCGAACATGCCTCAGGGATCTCCAGTGTGGCATTTTTGTCCTTTTATGCCGGTTTGGCCAACTCGCGTCGCGACCTGCGTTTGTTGGATCATTTTAAGCGTTTCATGCGAACTGTGAAGTGGGGGATGCCTAGCTTTGATCCGGAAGATCCCCGTTTTGAGTCACGTCGTTATTGGCGTGGACCGACTTGGGCTATTATCAACTACCTGATTGCGCGAGGGTTCACGCAGGCTGGTTACCATGATGAGGCCCTGTTATTGAGGGAGACCACACAGCGCTTGATTATGCAGTCAGGTTTTTACGAGTATTTTGACCCACTCGATGGCTCTGGCGCAGGGGGTCCCGAGTTCACCTGGACCGCAGCCATCTGGTTGGCATGGGCTTCGCCGCAGGCAGGGCAGGGATAGGGTGGTGAGAAGCGGGAAAGCGAGGCACGGGTGGCTACGCTTGTTCGCAGTGCCATCGTAAACGGTCGCTGCCTAAAGCGCGTTGATATGCCAGCCGCTACTTCGTCCCATGGCCCCAGCCAACGGCATGTTGTAAGGCTTTATGCCATTGCTCGCGCAGGGCATTGAGGCGTTCGCTATCTGGATTGGGATGGAAGGTTCTGTCCACTTGCCACTGATTGGCGATGGCGTTGCGGTCTGGCCACAGTCCGACGCCAAGACCGGCAAGATAGGCTGCTCCAAGGGCAGTCGTTTCGATGCAATGGGGGCGCACCACAGGAACGTCCAGTAGATCGGCCTGCAGTTGCATCAGCGGTTGACTGTGGGCGGCGCCGCCATCGACCCGCAGCTCCGTTAAGGCAAAGCCGCGGTCTTGCTGCATGCATGCGATCAACTCGGCACATTGCAAAGCAACGGCTTCGATGGCGGCGCGGCAGAAGTGGGCGCGATTGGTGCCACGGGTGATGCCAAGAGCGACACCGCGGGCATAGGGATCCCAATGTGGGGCTCCCAGTCCGGCAAACGCTGGCACGATCACCAGACCTGCGGAATCGCTGACACTGGCTGCTAGCTGATCGAGCTCCCGGACATCCTGAACCATTTTAAGGGCATCGCGCAGCCATTGGAACAGTGCACCAGCGATGAAGACGGATCCTTCAAGGGTGTATTCTGTTTTGCAGCCAATGCGCCAAGCGATGCTGGTGAGCAGATTGTTCTGTGAGCGGATCCGTTGACTGCCGGTATTGGCAACCAGGAAGCATCCGGTGCCATAAGTACTTTTGACTTTACCGGTATCAAAACAAGCCTGTCCAAAGAGGGCGGCGTGTTGATCGCCGGCAATTCCGGCGATCGCTACACCTGCGGCGAAATGTCCCTCGGCGACCTGACCATAAACTTCCGCACTCGATTGGATAGTGGGAAGCATCGCGCGGGGGATTTTAAATAAGGCCAGCAATTCTTCGTCCCATTCGCCGCTATCGATGTTGCACAGGAGCGTGCGGGAGGCGTTGGAAACATCGGTAATGTGCAGTTTGCCACCCGTCAGTTGATAAACCAGCCAACTATCGACCGTGCCACAGAGCAGTTCGCCGGCTTCAGCGCGGCGGCGGGCTCCACTAACGTGTTCGAGTATCCATGCAATCTTGCTGGCTGAGAAATAGGGATCGAGGCGCAGGCCGGTTTTATCAGTGACTGCCTTTTCGACGCCCGATTGTTTCATCTCTTGACAGACGTTGGCGGTGCGGCGGTCTTGCCAGACAATAGCGCGGTGAATGGGACGTCCACTGGCGCGTTCCCAGACAACAACTGTTTCTCGCTGATTGGTGATGCCGATAGCGGCAATATCCCTGGGCTTTAGGTTTATCCGGCTGAGTGCTTCGATGGCGACGGCACTCTGTCCCGACCAAATCTCCATTGGATCCTGTTCCACCCACCCGGGTTGGGGATAAAATTGGCTCAGTTCCTTGCGGGCGAGGCTAATAACAGTGCCTGCGGAATCGAACACCAGTGCGCGTGAACTCGTCGTTCCCTGATCGAGGGCCAAAAGATACGGAGGGGCTTTGGACATGGGGGAATGAAGTGAAATTTTGAATGACGATTGAGGATTCTTGTTTTGGGAAGGTTGAGGTTCAATTGCTAACTCCTGCCAACAGCCTTGAGAATGGAGGAGAACAGCGAGCGCTTACCGCTGGCCGGGTCGACTCCGAAATGGATGCGCGCCAATACGGCTGCCACCCGTTCGCGATGTGGATGATTGAGAGGCACAAAAAAGCGTTCCGTATCAGTGGCGGAGCCGACCTTTGCACTCAGTTCCTCAGCTTCCTGCTTAAACCAGTTGCAGGCGATAGCGATTCGCGCCGATGCCTGGGTTAGGTGTTTTTCAAAATCCTCCGCATCCAAATCTGAGGTAGCGGCGTATTCGGCATCCTTGAGATCAATACCAGCGCGTTTCAAGAGTGCATACTGCATGGTTTCGGGGATGTCGCGGGCGATTAGACCGATTGATTCCGCCAGGTGCAGACCCTTGCCTCCAACACGGAAGGGCAGATAGCGGGCAGTCCCGATGCCATCGCGGTGAACGAGGCAGTTGAGTAAGGCTTTACAATCGCCCGGCAACTCAATTTGGGCGGCATTGCGATCGACATAAGCGAGCAGATGTCCCAGCGTTTCCAGCGATTGCTCTTTGAGCAGTGCGACTGAAGCGGCATTAAAATGCAATAAGCCGGAAGGCAAATCGGGATCAATGCCCAAGCGCAGGAGGATGCGGTTGGGATCGGCGTCGGCATCAATATCCGTTTTAATCCCATCTGCCATTTCAGCAAAGGGCTCGTCAAAGGCAACGGTGGATTGCAGGATGTCTATGAGCCGTCTGATGCGACTTTTTTTGCCCACCATTCCCGGCACGCTGTTCAAATCTTCAAAGTCGTAGGCAAGGTATTTGCGTGCGGTTTCGCCCTTACCCTTGAAATACCATGTGAGACCTGCGTTTTGCGCGAGCACGGTCAACTCGGTATCGGCGAAAGCCGATTCGTTGAAGTGTTGACGAACGCTATTCCACTCTTCAGCGGTTGGGGGGTTGGAAGATTTTGACATTAGCAATTATTGATCCGCACTGACAGAGGGCGGCGGGGGTTTGAGGCGGGATTTATCTTTTTTATTTGGCTGAAACGGTTTTTCAAAAGCTTCCTTAAAATCAAATAAATCGCTAAAGTGTTCCAATTGATCATTTTCTGTTTTACCCAATACTTTAAATTCGATCAAATCGAATACAATTTCACCAAAGTCATTGGTGCGCTCAATGCCCCAGTAGTTAAGGACGGTGAGTGCCAACGGGCCATATTGTTCGAGGGCATATTGACGCATGCCGTGGGCCAACTGCTGTCCTGTAACATGGCGGGATTGTCCAAGCACTTTGGACTTGTGCAAGTTGCGCATGGTGTAGTCCAAACCCTCGCGCACAAAGTGATAGGCTCCCTTCCTGAAACGGGGATTTTCCTTCAGTATCGCTTTGATGACGGCATTGAAATCTTTTTCCATTATCGCTATTTAAAGATACTTTTGAGGATTCGTCAACAGACTGTCACAATGATGCGAGGCCGCCAAAAGTCAGCTAATACCCAACCCTGCTAGCAGCCCCGCGCGAGTTAACGCTGCAAATTGATAACACCCATAAACCCAGCGCGTTGTGCTGGGCTACGGTGGATCCAGGCCTTCAGCCTCGGCAGAGTCATGAATACATACCCCGCAGTTTTAATTTCACCTTCGTTTGTTGGTTGATGAACTTTAGGGTTGGCTAAGCCCAACAGGCTGCTAAGTTGCCTTTTATCTCAATCGAAATGCTTATGAATCAACCCATACTCTCCCAAGCAGCCAACGAAGCGCGCGGACTCGCCATTGATGCGGTGCATGCCTGCAATTCAGGTCACCTCGGCCTGCCACTCGGCACCGCCGAGATAGGTGCCGTCCTTTTCAGCGAAGCACTTTCCTTTGATCCGACGCAACCGGATTGGCTAAATCGCGATCGCTTTGTGCTCTCAGCCGGTCATGGCAGCATGTTTTTATACACCTGGCTGCACTTGAGCGGCTACGACGTTTCGCTTCAGGATCTCAAGGATTTCCGCAAATTTGGCAGTAAGACGCCCGGACATCCGGAGTTTGGCGCGATGCATGGAGCCGAGCCGACTCCAGGAGTGGAGGCGACTACGGGTCCATTGGGGCAGGGTGTTGGCAATGTGGTGGGGATGGCGGTTTCCGCCAAGATGGCTGCCGCACGTTACAACACCGCGCAACACCGCATCTTTGATCACCACATTGTGGCGTTGGCCGGCGATGGTTGCCTGCAGGAAGGTGTCGCCGCTGAGGCATCCGCTTTTGCCGGTCACAACGGTTTGGACAACCTGATCCTGATTTACGACGCCAATGACGTGACCCTCGATGCAATGGCTGACGCCACGCAGAGTGAGGATACTGCCGCGCGTTACCGCGCCTATGGCTTTGACGTGGTGACGCTTGCCGACGGCCATGATACGGTTGCTTTTGCCAAGGCTTTTGCGGAGGCACGCGATAACGACAACGGCAAGCCCAAGTTGATCATTGCCAAAACTCTCATCGGCAAGGGGATTGAAGCAGTTGCCGGGACCGCCAAGGCGCATGGCGAGGGTGGTGCAAAATTTGCCGCTGAGGCGCGTGCCGGACTGGGATTACCGGAGTCGCCATTTTATGTTTCGGACGAAGTTCGCGAGTATTTTGCAGCCTTGGTCCAATGCCGCGTCGATAAGCGGGTTGAGTGGCAAAAGCTTTTTGCCGAATGGCAGGCGGCTAATCCGCAATTGGCTGCTGAATTGGACTCAGGACTGGCACCGCTTGATGCTGGTGCGTTGAGCGAAATGGTGCCCGCTTTTGAATCCGGTAAAGCCATGGCCACCCGTGCGGCAGGTGAAAAAATCATCAATGGTCTCGCTCAGGGTGTTGCCAATTTGATCAGTGGTAGTGCCGATTTGCATGGTTCGACCAAGAACTACCTCAAGGATATGGGCGATTTCTCGCGTGAAAATCACGCCGGACGCAATATACTATTCGGCATCCGCGAACATGCCATGGGAGCGATCATGAATGGCATAGCCTATCATGGTCTATTTCGCGCTTCCGGAGCGACTTTCCTGACTTTCTCCGATTACATGCGGCCCTCTGTGCGACTGGCGGCATTGGTCGGCTTGCCGGTATTTTATATTTGGACGCATGACTCAGTAGGCGTTGGCGAAGATGGACCTACTCACCAACCCGTGGAAACGGTCAGCGCCCTGCGGGCGATCCCGAATCTGGATGTGATTCGTCCGGCTGATGCGGAAGAAACAGCGGCGGCATTTTGTGCGGCATTGGCCCGCAAGGATGGACCCACCGCCTTGATCTTGACCCGCCAAAATGTGCCAGCTTTGGATAGCATAGCACAGTCGGACCGACGCGAGGGCGTATTCAAGGGCGGTTACATTGCCAAGCGTGAAAGTGCAGGCTTGGAGCGCATATTGATCGCCACTGGCAGCGAGTTGCAGCACGCCCTCAAGGCGGCGGAACAGCTGGGAGCAGGCACGCGTGTGGTATCCTTGCCCTGTTGGGAGCGCTTTGAGCGCCAGTCGTCCGAATACCGCGAGTCGGTGCTGCCAGCGGCCTGTATTCGCCGGGTGGCAATCGAAGCCGGAGTTTCGCATGGCTGGCACCGTTATGTCGGGCTCGCCGGGAAGACGGTTTGCATTGATTCCTTTGGACTGAGTGCACCTGGTGATCAGGTGATGAAGCACTTCGGTATTGATGCCGACAACCTCGCCAAAGTGGCCGCATCCGTTTAATCCAATATCTCTGTGTTAATGAAAGATCCGATTGCAAGTCTTGCCGAGTATATCCGTTTTGCCAGCGTGTCGACCGATCCCGCCTATGCGGAAGGCATGCGGGGCGCGCGCGACTATGCGACGCAATTACTGCAATCACTTGGATTTGCAGTGGAGACGGTGGCGACGCCCCTGCATCCCATCCTGTTAGCCGAACGCAAGGGTGATCCCTCGTGGCCGCACATCGTATTATATGGCCACTACGACGTGCAACCGAGTGATCCGGATGCGCTCTGGACCTCGCCCGCGTTTGAACCGACGGTCCGCGATGGACGCATATATGGCCGTGGAGCAGCGGATAACAAGGGACCCACTATTGTGCACATGGCAGCTTTGGCAAGAGTGCTGGAGGCGCATCCGGACTTGCCCTTGAATTTAACTTACGTGATTGAGGGTGAGGAGGAAATGGGCAGTCCCAGCATGGGCTGGTTTTTTGAACGCTATGGCGAGCGATTGGCCCAAGCCGATTGTTTGTTGGTATCCGACACCGGAAGTCCCGGCGGTGATCAGATTGTGGTGACAACCGGCTTGCGTGGATTGGTCGGCCTGGAGGTCATCGTGCACGGTTCCCGCAGCGATCTGCATTCGGGCGTTCACGGCGGCGCCGTTATGAATCCAATTCGCGCTCTTACAGCCTTGTGCGCCTCGCTACACGATACCTGCGGACAGGTTAATGTGCCGGGTTTCTATGACGGTGTCGGACCAATTGCGGATTGGGAGCGTGCACAACTGGCCCAGTATCCGACCGATGAAGCCAGCTACCGCGAGTTGCTGGGGGTCTCCGAGTTGGTTTCCGCCAAAGGATTGACGCCATTGGAAGGCGTGCGCTTTGGTCCCACGCTGGAGTTCAACGGTATAGGCGGAGGCTACCAGGGCACCGGATCGAAAACAGTGATTCCTGCCCGTGCCTTTACCAAAATAACCTGTCGCTTGGTTGGCCAACAAGATCCGCAACGGATTCTTGAAGCGCTAAAAAGCACCTTGCAGGAACGCTGTCCGGAAGGTGTGCGACTGGAGTTTTTGGATGGTGGATTGGCTCATCCGTACGAGGTCATGCCACCGCACTGTGCAGGGTTGGAGGACAATAGTGTGCTGGGCAGCACTTTCAAGGCAGCGCACATTGGCATTACCGAATGTTTTGGCAAGCCGCCTCTTTACTTGCGCGAGGGTGGTAGTATTCCGGTAATTGCCGATTTTAAGAAGGCCTCTGGACTCGATGCGGTGATGGTGGGCTTGTTCACGCCAAAGGATAACCTGCACGCCCCGGACGAGAGTTTTGATTTGGACTGGATGGAGAAATCCATAAAAACCTTCGTCCGCGTGTTTCAAGAAATAGCCGGTCTTCCTGCTGCAGCGAGCGGCTGAAGTGTGGGGTATCCTGCATTATCGCAAAATTGAGTGAATTCGCTATTGGCTTCGTGACCATGCAAAAAAGGAAAATCACCGATTACTGGAACTCTCGCCTTGGTGTCATCCTCGCAGTGTCGGGCAGTGCGGTTGGATTGGGTAATTTCCTGCGCTTTCCGGGCCAGGTCGCGGAGTATGGTGGCGGCGCCTTCATGGTTGCCTATTTCATCTCCTTCCTGCTTCTTGGTTTACCGGTTTGTTGGGCGGAATGGGCACTGGGACGGCAGGGTGGCAGTTTGGGTTTTCACTCCGGACCCTCCATTTTTGCTGCCGTCACGCGGCGTCCTCGCTACCGCTATCTCGGGGTGGTGGCAGTGGTGATTCCCACGGTCATCTATATGTATTATGTGTTGATCGAGGCATGGTGCCTTGCCTATGCGGTCAATTATCTCATTGGCGATATGAATTTTGCTACGGAGACGGCGGCCAGCGCTTTTTTCTATGGTCTGATTGGGGTTGCTGAAAATGGCTCTGCCATTCGCTTTGGTGTTGAAAGCATTGGTTTTTATGTGGTGCTGGTTTTCCTGCTCAATTTTTTCCTGATTTACCGTGGGCTCTCACGAGGTATTGAGTTGGTTTGCAAAATTGGCATGCCGACGCTGGTGATTTTAGCCTTCATCATTTTAATCCGCGTGTTGACCTTGGGTACGCCGAACCCCGAGTATCCTGAGCGCAGTATCAACAACGGATTGGGTTTCATGTGGAATCCGACCAAGACAGTGTTACAGGAACGCGCCTCGGAAGCGGTATCCTGGGCATCTGTGCCAGTAGACCAGTGGTTCAAGGGCGATGGTGAGGCGCGCCTGCAATTGCTGCAGCAGAGGGCGGATGCCGACCCCAACCTGCGCCTCGCGACCATTTCCATCTGGAGTCAGCTGGCCCGTCCGCAACTATGGTTGGCGGCCGCCTCACAAATTTTCTTTTCCCTTTCCGTCGGCTTTGGGGTTATTATCATATATTCTTCGTATTTGAAAAAGAAAGACGATATTGTACTAAGTGGTTTGACGGCGTCCAGTGCCAATGGATTCTGCGAGGTGGCTCTGGGTGGTTTGATCAGCATTCCAGCTGCGGTAGCCTTTTTTGGGGTGGCTGGTTTGGCTGGAATCGGACTGGGCACCTTTGATATTGGTTTCAATGTATTGCCTCTGGTCTTTTCGCAGATGCCTGCCGGAATGCTGTTTGGGGCACTTTTCTTCTTTTTGTTATTCCTGGCCGCGCTGACTAGTTCACTCTCCATGCTACAGCCCGGAGTAGCATTTTTTGAAGAGTCATTTTCGGTTGGCAAACGTCAAGCGGTGGCGTTACTGGGGCTTATAACCGCTGGTGGGACTGGCTTTATCCTGTATTTCAGCGAGGGACTGAAAGCGCTCGATACCATTGATTACTGGGTCAACAATCTGCTGATGGTTTCGTTGGCAACGATTACCATTTTGATATTTGGCTGGGTGATTGGCACCCGTGACGGTGTGCAAATGGCCAACCAGGGTGCGGCGATTCAGCTGCCCAGGGGGCTTTCCTTTGTCATCCGTTTTATCTCGCCGCTGTTTCTTTTGTGTGTGCTGGGCAGTTGGGTGCTGGAGGATATCGTGGGCATTCGCATTTCCAGTGCGGAAGCCGCTGGCGAAAATCCCTACGTGCGAGACTTGTTTATCGAGCCTAATCTGGTGGCTTGGATGAGTGTCATCATGATTGTAATGGTGATTTGTTTTGTGTTGTTGAATCTGTTGCCGGCGTCACGCTTCTATCGTCGCATGGATCAATCCGGCCCGTCAGCTGGAAAGGTAAAATCATGAGTTTGGCCGGATGGATCATTTTCACACTTGCCGTTGGCTCCATCACGGCACTTTTTTTGTGGTGCATTGTCAAGGTTCTCCGCAACGATGATGCTTCCTCAGCCACTACCGACGATACTGAAAATGAAAACTGATTCAGAAACAGTCCACGCATCGACACCCTACAAACGCAAAGGCCTCATTCGCTTGGTGCGGGCCTTTGGCTTTTCGCTTGAGGGTTTGGGTTCGACGCTCAAGCACGAGGCGGCATTCCGGCAGGAAGCGATCCTGGCCGCGTTGTTGATTCCGTTATCGTTTTGGTTGCCCGTTTCGCCGATTGAGCAAACCCTGCTCATTGGCAGTGTGTTGTTGATTTTGATTGTTGAGCTACTGAACTCAGGACTGGAAGCGGCAGTGGATGATATTTCGCTGGCGAAGCGGGCCTTGGCAAAGCGCGCAAAAGATATGGGCAGTGCGGCGGTGCTGTTGTCATTACTCAACGCCGCATTGTGTTGGTCGATTATAGTTATCAACCACTGGAAGGGGATCGTAGAGCAGTTTTCCTAGTCATGCTGCATGTGGTTTTATTCCAGCCTGAGATCCCTCAGAACACCGGTAATATAGGACGACTGTGCGCGGTTACCGGTAGCCGCCTGCACCTGATTCATCCACTTGGTTTCACCATCACTGACAAACACCTGAAGCGTAGTGGTATGGATTACTGGTATTCGCTCGATGTCCATCATCATGACGACTGGCAGGCATTTCGGAGAAGTCCGCAGGCTCCCTGTCGTCTTTTTTTGTTAAGCACCAAAGGTCAACACCCCTATTGGGAGCAAAATTTTGCGGATGGTGATGGCTTGGTTTTCGGCAGTGAGAGTGCTGGGGTTCCGGATTACTTGCATGCAGAGTTGATGGACAGTCGCCTGACCATTCCACATGCCAATAAGGCCCTGCGTTCACTCAATCTTTCCAGTGCCGTGGCGGTGGTGACATACGAGGCTTTCCGGCAGCTTAATCAAGGCATAAAATAGGCACTGATGCTATTTACAAGATGCCCGCAGGGCGAACATCAACAGGTGTGAAAGTCTCCACCATCTACGGCTTTGCCTCCGTCCTGTCCCCGCAGTTTTAATTGCTCTCCTCGCCATAGAGTCCTTTAGCGACGATGTGCTCGTCTGTGGCCGGTTCGATGTGAACCAACACGCGCTGGATTTCCGGATGCTGTTTCAGCAAATTGCGTTTCAACTCGCGGGCGATGGCATGACCCGCTTCGACCGTTAGCTGAGGGTCGACTTGTATGTGCACATCCATTTCAAAGACATCGCCAATACGCCGAATGCGCAAATCGTGGTAGGCACGCACGCCATCCGTCGGCAAAATGTGTTCCCGCAAGTCTTCAATAATCGGGGCTGGGGGTGCGGCATCAACCAGATCGTTAAAAGCCCCATAAGCGATCCTGACCGCTTCGATGGAAATAAACGATCCCAGCACGACTGCCACCAAGCTGTCTAAAAAGCCCCAGGCAGGTCCACCGATTTGCACGCCAATCAATGCTGCCAAAACGGCCAACGAGGACACACTGTCTGAGCGGTGATGCCAGGCATTGGCCAAAAGTAGTTCGGAGTTTAACTTTTGCGCCCACTGGCGAGTCCAATGAAATAACAGTTCCTTAGTGAGCAACGAGAGCGATGCGACAGTAAAGGCAGTCCAGCCCGGAGTAATGATCGGACCGCTGCGGACGTCAAACAGGGCCGAAACAATCAAGCTTACGGCAAAAGCCAATAACATGATGCCAACGAACAGGCGGGCGAAGCTGGAGAACTTGTGATGGCCGAAGGGATGCCTGGCGTCCTCTTCACGGCGCGCAATTGCCAAACCCGCCAAGACTGCGACATCGGTGGACAGGTCGGAGAGGCTATGCAGTCCGTCGGCAATCAGTGCCCGCGATCCCACCATTAACCCGGAAACACATTTAGCCACGCCCAGCAGTAGGTTAACCACCATACTGATACAGGTAATGCGAATGGCTGGACTTAGCTTCATGGCACAAGGTTTACGAGTTAGGTAATGATCTTAAAAACAAAAACACTTTTTGACAAGATGTGCAATAGGGGATTGCATCGCTGGTATGAGTGATCGTTCCCTTTTCGAAAAAATCATTGCCCGGGAAATTCCTGCAACGATTGAGCATGAGGATCCACACTGCATCGTCATTCGCGACATAGATCCGCAGGCTCCGGTGCATTTACTGGTCATTCCCAAAAAGCGACTGCATCGCTTGGCTCAGGCGGAGACGATTGACCAATCGCTATTGGGACATTTGTTGCTGGTCGCCCGCGAACTCGCTGCCAAACTTGAGTTGGCAAAGGGTTTTCGTATCGTGATCAACAACGGAGCCGATGGCGGAGAATCGGTGCCGCATCTGCACGTGCATCTTCTGGGTGGCCGCAAGCTCAGTTGGCCACCGGGATGAGTCAATCAATAGTCCTTGGCAATGACTGATTCACAGCCCACAATTAGCGTACAACAGGCCGTCTCCTTGCGCGATAACCCAGAGGTGTTATTTTTGGATGTGCGCGAGGACGACGAAGTGGCCTTTTGTAAAATCGCCGGCTCTTTGCATATCCCCATGGCAGAAATTGCCGAGCGTTTGCCGCATTTGCCGAAAGAAAAACGCATCATTGTTTATTGTCACCATGGCATGCGCAGTTGGCACGTCTGTCAATTTTTGAGCAGCAAAGGCTATGCACAGGTACAGAATTTGGCCGGTGGCATCGATGCCTGGTCGTGTGAAATCGACTCCAGCGTGCAACGGTATTGAACCTGCCGGAGCAAGTGCTGCAGGTGCGAGGGATGGGGTGGTAAACCGGACTTGAACCGGCGACCCCCGGAATCACAATCCGGTGCTCTAACCAACTGAGCTATTACCACCATAAAACGCGCAATGCTGTGGTGGAATCTTGCGCGTTAGCAAACTGTGTCCGATAAAAAACCAAGGCCGCTTTCTCTGTCAATAGCGTAATTTTCAAAAATAACGTTCGTTTGACAAAACCTGCGTTTGCTCAAAACATTAGCCCATGCCTTTACCATTCGATTGTCAAAGGGGAAGCAGACTGCGAGTTTTGCTGTTTGTTTTAGCTGTTTGTTTATCAGCGGCCAGTGGTATTGTCGCACAGGAGGAGCAGGTGCCAATTCGGGTAGGGGTTCGCGTGGCAGCGCCTTTTGCCTATCAACAACAGCAGGATGGACCCTGGCGAGGGCTTGCTATTGAGTTATGGGAAGCCATGGCCGAGCGTTTGGATCTGGAGTATACTTACGCGCCCATGCCCTTGAATCGATTGCTGGATGCAACCGCCGCGGGTGAGGTGGACGTTGGCATTGGCGCACTGAGTGTACTTCCTGAGCGCGAGGAGCGTATGGATTTTACTCATGCATTTATGAACGGTGGTTTGGGAATTGCCGCCAAAGTGGAGAGTGCCGGATTGTGGACGGCTATGCTGCGTCTGGTGTCGCTGGACTTCCTCAAGGTGGTGATGGCGCTAAGCGGTATTTTGTTTTTCTTTGGTTTTTTCGTATGGTTTTTTGAGCGCAAGCGCAATGAGCAATTTGGTGGTAGTCATATCCATGGAATCGGTTCCGGTTTTTGGTGGTCGGCGGTAACCATGACAACGGTGGGTTATGGCGACAAGTCGCCGATTACCTTGCCTGGGCGACTGGTTGCGCTGGTTTGGATGTTTGGTGCGATTATCATGATATCCGGCTTTACCGGTGCCATTGCCTCGTCGCTGACAGTTGGCAGCTTGGAGGGTAAAGTCCGCGGACTCGACGATTTGCCATCGGTTCGGGTAGCTGCGGTTGACGGTTCCACTTCAGCCCTTTTTTTACGTGACCAGCGGATAGCATTTACGCCTGTTTATGATGTGGATGAGGCGATGGAGGGATTACTTAAGGATCGCTACCAGGCTATTGTCCACGATCGTCCTATTTTGCATCACATGATTCAAGATCGCCGATTGGCTAACGTTGCGGTTTTGCCGGAGCGTTTTGAGCGTCAACTCTACGGCTTTGTGATGCCCCTTGGTGGTGAGTTGCGCAAGGATCTAAACGTGGTCTTGCTGGAGATCACCAATTCACCGCAGTGGAACCGGTTGTTGGAACAGTATTTAGGCGATCGTTTAGGGGATTGAGTGCCGGTGTGTTTTAATCGATTTGTTGTAACGACTCAGCCATTCAGAATTCATGCTCCTGACTCCTGAGTAGTTGCGATTTGTTTTAGAATGAGCGCATTGGGTTTGCCGCGGTGATTTTTGCCCAGACGCTTGATGGTTTGCCAGCCAATGGGGTCCTGATGCCAATCACCGGGCACCTCGAAGATCACCCTGCCTTCGCCAGTGATGCACGTGCAGGAAAGGCGGTTGAGTATGCCTAGCCAATGGCTTTCGAGTAGCTCATAGGGAGGGTCAACAAAAACAAGCTGGGCATGGTTGAGCCTTGCTGTGGCATTTGCCGGGGCCAATAAATCGCGGCGTGTGATCGATGCAATCGCCTGCGGGGCTTTGCCCAAGCTTTGCGCAAGCGCTTGTAAGTTGGCTTTCAAGCAGTTGATGGCCTGTAGATCCGACTCGAAAAAACTGCAATGCTTGGCACCGCGACTGAGGGCTTCCAACCCATAGGCACCTGTTCCGGCAAACCAATCCGCCACCTCGGCACCCACCACGGCTTGGCCGAGACTGGAAAATACCGCCTCACGCATTTGGTCGGTTGCCGGACGCGTCATCGTGCCAGCAGGTGCCTGCAGCCGAATGCCACGCGCCAAACCTCCGGTAATTCGCATGATGTGGAATAGGGGGTGAGTTAGTCGCGCACGACTTGCCAAATCCGCAGGCAGGACTCTATCAGAGCAGGCAGTTCGCTCAATGGGAGCTGACTGCCCGCATCGGAAATGGCTAGCTCCGGATTGGGATGCGTTTCGATAAAAAGGCCATTAGCACCCGCCGCGAGCGCAGCTCTGGCCAAAGGCCCGACAAACTCGCGCTGGCCACCGCTCTTGCCACCCGCCGCACCGGGGAGCTGCACGCTGTGGGTGGCATCTAGGATGGTCGGATGTCCATAACTCGCAAGCACTGGAAATACCCGCATATCTACCACCAGATTTTGGTAGCCGAATGTGTTACCGCGTTCGGTTTGCCAAATTTCCCTGGCACCGGCACCATTGAGTTTATCAACCACAAAGCGCATCTCGGCAGGCGAGAGAAATTGGCCTTTCTTAACATTAACCACCCGTCCGGTCTCGGCAGCGGCGACCAGCAAATCGGTTTGGCGGCACAAAAAAGCCGGAATCTGTAAGACGTCACACACTTTCGCTACCGCAGCTGCTTGCTCCGGCGTGTGAAAATCGGTCAGGGTGGGGAAGCCGAAGTCGTTTTTGACCTGCGCCAACCACGCCAAGCCCTGTTCCATGCCCGGACCCCGATCGCTGCCGAGGGAGGTGCGGTTGGCTTTGTCATACGAGCCTTTGAAGATAATCTGCAACTCTGGATAGCGATCCCTGATGCCAGACAAAGCCTCTGCCACCGGCTCAAAGATGGCGGGCGATTCCAGTGAACAGGGACCGGCGATTAGCAACAATTTGTTTTTGTCGAATAACATGACGAAACATTGGCAACACTGCGATGGTGAACTTTGCTAGCGCAAGCGGGCGTGGGTTTGTGCGACCCATTCGTATTTTTGCGCCCAACCGGGCAAATCCGCTTGCTCTTCCCCTGTCAGAGGGCGAATGACTTTTGCGGGCACGCCAAGAACCAGCGAACCGGCTGGGACTTGTGTGCCTTTGGTGACCAGACTATGGGCACCGACAATACTATTGGCGCCGATCACAGCACCGTCGAGGATGGTCGCATGCATGCCAATCAGGCAATTGTCCTCAATCGTGCAGGCATGTATCACACAGGCATGACCGATCGTGACATGTTTGCCAACATGCACACCGAGGTCGTCAGCCAAGTGGACAATGCTGCCATCCTGGACGTTGGAACCCTCGCCAATGAAGATTTCCTCAATATCGCCACGAAGGACGCAGCCAGGCCAAACAGAACTCTTGGCAGCCAATGTTACGGCACCCATTACATGGGCACCTGGCGCAACGTAGGCGCTTGGGTCGATATCGGGTTCGCAGGTGAGGAACTTCTCCAGTCGCTCCACCAGTTTATCCGGATCAAACTTCATGACCGCAACTTGCGTCCCCACTCAGCAAACAGAAAATACATACGGCTGAACTCAACCCCATTGCGATAGCGACCTTCACCGATGGGGGCACTGTTGCGCACAGTGCCAACAATTAACACAGGCGGATGATTGGGATCAACCGTAGCACCCTCAGGCGGAGAAATTCGCAGCGATACACTGGTGCCAGTCGCGAGCGGCTGGGTCGCGGAAAAAGCGGCTCCACTGATGCTGATGTCGAGTAGGGATTCCTCGGCCCAAACGGCGGATTTTTCATCCTTGAGGCGCCATTGCAGCGGCGTCTCAATCGAAAAACGTTTATTTTTTCTACGTTCAGCGCCGGAAGGTTCGCTGTCGGGTTGCTTGTTGGACTGATTTGGATCCATGATTCAGTATTCTGGCTATATCACGCTAAATTGTAAGCTATTGGCAAGTAAAATAATATCCTCTTTTGACTTGCCCGTGCCGAATGCACGGCACAGGGTGGCGTACTTATCTCCCCAGCCAGTGTCGCTTATGTCCCGTTATTCCAGTTATTTTCTAAACGGAAGACCCAATCAAAGATTCATTCGAAGCGACAAAACATGTTCAAAAACTTTTTCAACGACTGGTTCACAAACGTACCTAAGGATTTAATTGCGGGCGTGGTGGTGGCCTTGGCCTTGATCCCCGAGGCGATCGCCTTTTCCATTATTGCAGGCGTCGATCCAAAGGTCGGGCTGTATGCCACCTTTTGCATTGCGGTGGTGACTTCGATCTTCGGTGGACGTTCAGGCTTAATCAATGGTGCCACTGGTGCGATGGCTTTGTTAATGATTGTGTTGGTGCGCGAGCATGGACTCGAATACCTGTTGGCGGCGACGATTCTCACCGGTATCTTGCAGCTGTTGGCCGGGTTTTTGCGACTGGGGCAATACCTGCGATTTGTCTCCAAATCGGTAATGACAGGCTTTATCAATGCGCTGGCGATATTGATTTTCATGGCGCAGTTGCCCGAGTTTCGCAACACCGGCTGGGAGATGTATGCGATGGTAGCAGCTGGTTTGGCGATTATTTACCTGCTGCCACGGGTCATAAAGAGCATCCCTTCGCCGCTGGTTTGCATCGTGGTGTTAACCGCCATTGCCATTGTGACTGGCATGGACCTGCGCACGGTTGGTGACATGGGGCAATTACCCGCCTCTTTGCCGATCTTTTTATTGCCGGACATTCCCTGGAATCTGGAGACATTGATGATCGTGTTGCCGTATGCGATTCCGTTGACAATAGTGGGCTTGTTGGAATCACTGATGACAGCCTCGATTGTCGATGATTTGACCGACACACCCAGCGACAAAAACCGCGAATGCGTAGGTCAGGGGGCTGGCAATGTGGTGGCTGGTTTCTTCGGCGGCATGGCGGGTTGCACTTTGGTGGGGCAGACGGTTATCAACATTCGTTCCGGTGGCCGTGGACGCCTTTCCACCTTGAGCTGCGGCGTCTTTCTCATGGCCTTATTGCTGCTGCTCGGCGACTGGGTGGCCAGGATCCCCATGGCAGCGCTGGTGGCAGTTATGATCATGGTCTCGATTGGCACTTTCAACTGGCGCTCGTTAAAAGACCTGCGCACGCATCCCAGGATGTCCAGTTTTATCATGATTGCGACCGTAGTTACGGTCGTTTTGACCCACAATTTGGCGATTGGAGTGGGCTTGGGCGTATTACTGAGCGTACTCTCCTTTGCCCGCAAGGCTGCCTTGCTGGTACGGGTCAATTCGGAGTTGTCCGCGGATGGAGAGGCCCGCACCTACAGGGTGGAGGGCAATTTGTTTTTTGTTTCGGCAGAGGCTTTTCATCGTTCATTTGATTTTCGCGAAGTGCTTTCACGGGTCACCATCGATGTGTCGCAGGCGCATTTCTGGGATATTAGCTCGGTGTCATCGCTCGACAAGGTGGTTTTGAAGTTCCGCCGCGATGGCGTCGATGTCAATATTGTCGGTATGAATGCCGCAAGTGCCACGCTGGTGCAGAGAGTGGCGATCCATGACAAGGAGACCGTAGCCGTGGATCAACCCTTGCATTAATCTGCGCTTTTGTGCTTCATCCGACTCACCGTAAAACTCAATTGATATCATGATCAAATCAATCCTCACCTGCACCGATGGCTCGGTTTATACCGATAGTGTTTACGACCATGCTGCCTGGGCCGCGACCCGCTCTGCTGCCAGCGTGCTGGTATTGCACATGTTGGACCCACAGCGAGACAAGGCAGATTTATTTGATCTCAGCGGCAACTTGTTGCCAAACGCGCGGGCAGATTTGTTAGACGATATCGTCAAGCTCGAGGAGGCCAAAAGCCGTCTGGCACGCGAGCGCGGCAAGGCGATTTTGGAAGTCGCGCGGGAGCGCCTGCAGGCTGCCGGAGTCGGGCTTATCAAGACCGAGCAGCAACACGGCAGCTTGGTCGAGGCGGTCTCCCATTTTGAGCAGGCAATACAGGCCGATTTAATCGTCCTGGGCAAGCGTGGAGAAGCAGCCAACTTTGACAAACTGCACCTCGGCTCCAACCTCGAACGGGTCATACGCGGCAGTAAACGTCCCGTATTGGTGGCATCGCGGGAATACAAGCCGATTCAGCGCTTTTTAATCGCTTATGATGGCGGTCCCAGTATTGAAAAAGCCATCACCTTTGCGACCTCACAGCCGCTCTTGTGCGATTTGGAGTGCCATTTGGTGCGGGCGGGCAAGATCGACGACAAGGCGGAATGGTATTTGCAGGAAGCCGCGGGCAAATTGCGTGCAGCCGGTTTTGCCGTGACAGCGCAAGCTATCGGCGGCACTCCGGAAACGGTTATTGCCGAGCAGGTGCAGGCACGAGCGATCGATTTGCTGGTAATGGGTGCCTATGGGCATTCGCGCATTCGCAATATGGTGATTGGCAGCACAACAACTGAGATGATGCGCTCCTGTCTGGTGCCGGTTTTGATGTTCCGATAGCAAGCGCTTGAAATTAAGTTGTTGCGAAATGCCCGATTGCTTATTTGCCTTGTCATTCTTGCGAATTTCACCAGTTTTACTTATTTGGATTTTTGAATTTAGTTATGGTAGCAGCAAAGAAAAAAACCGCTTCTAAAAAAGCACCCGTTAAAAAGGCAGCCGTGCGCACAAAGGCAGCGGCCCAGAGTCCTTCCTTGAAGGCCCCTGTTAACAAGTCGCTTTCCAGCGAGCAAAAACTGGAACTATTTCGTCAAATGGTGGCCATCCGCCGTTTTGAGGAACGTTCCCTGCGGGCTTACAATGCCGGTAAGATCGGCGGCTTTCTGCACCTCTATATCGGTCAGGAAGCCATCGCGGTAGGTGCGGTTTCGCTGATGGAGGACAATGATCACGTCATCACCGCTTACCGTGACCACGGTCATGCGCTGGCGGTTGGCATGACTATGAACGAGTGTATGGCCGAGCTTTACGGCAAGCATACCGGCTGCTCCAAGGGTAAGGGTGGCTCAATGCACTACTTTGCGCCCGATAAAGGCTTCTGGGGCGGACACGGTATCGTTGCCGGGCAAACGCCGCTGGGTGCCGGCCTGGCTTTTGCACTCAAATACAAGGGGCTCAAAGGCTGCTGCGTCTGCTTCCTCGGCGATGGCGCCGTCAACCAGGGTGCCTACATGGAAACGCTCAATTTGGTTGGGCTGTGGGACATCCCAGTAGTTTTCGTGATTGAAAACAACCACTACTCGATGGGCACCAGTCAGAAGCGTTCATCCGCCGGCACTGGCCTCGCCGAGCGCGCAGGCGGTTTCGATATTGAGTGGGGCGTTTGCAGCGGCCACGATGTGTATGAGGTGCGTGAGCACCTCGATCACGCCATGCGTCGTGCCCGCGACAAGTTCAAGCCCTACGTGCTGGAGATCCAAACCTACCGCTACCGCGGTCACTCGGTGGCCGATGCCAATCATGAGAAATACCGCTCCAAGGAGGAGATTGAAGAGTACAAGCGAACCAAGGATCCGATCAATCTGTTCCGTGAGCAATTGATTAAGGAAGGGGTGCTGACGGAGGACAAGGCCAAGGAGATTGATAAGGCAATGAAGGACGAGGCCGAGGCCGCTGCTCAATTTGCGGAAGAAAGCCCCATTGCACCCGTTTCTGAAATCACCACTGATGTCTATTGGGAGGTCGACAACGACACTGAGGGCAAACTCAAGGGGCGCTACTTTTTTAACGACTGATAGCAGTTATCTGCATTTTTTTATTTCAACCGATTTTTTACTATGGCACTGATTTCTTACCGACAAGCCGTCCGCGAAGCCCTCGCGGAAGAACTGGAACGCGACGATAACGTCTTCATCATGGGCGAGGAAGTCGCCCGCTACAACGGCGCTTACAAGGTTACGGAAGGCCTTTGGGATCGCTTTGGCGACAAGCGCGTCATCGATGCGCCGATCAGCGAAGCGGCCTTTTCCGGTCTTGCCATTGGCGCCTCAATGCTGGG
>SKFT01000017.1 GCA_007117865.1 Puniceicoccaceae bacterium
GCAGTCTGATGGCGCACCGACGCTGTCCCAGCTGGCTCGTCAGATGGGTCGGGCCAACACAGAAATCTTCCGCATGCTCAACCGACTGGAGGTCCGAGGCTACGTATTGCGTGACGATGCCGGTGCTTATCGACTATCGCTTAAACTTTTCCAACTGGCACGGGTCGTATCACCATTGAATCGATTGCTGGAGCTTGCCGCAGCACCGATGCGGCAACTATCAGTGAAGCTGGGACAATCCTGCCATCTGGGTATCATTGAAGCGGGCGAGTTGGTTGTCATCGCCACCGCCGATCCGCCCACGCGCATTCGCTTGTCGATTGCGATCGGCAGTCGGTTCGATATTGCGCAGACGGTTTCCGGACGTGCCTTGCTGGCTGATTTGACGGAAAGTGAGCGCCTGGCACTTTTGAAAAGCTCTAGCGCCTACAAAAAAATGAAATCGACTGCACGACAAATATTGCTGCAGGATTTGCAGCAAAAACCCGCCGATGGATGTTACACTGCCGTAGATGAGAGTGTCGCCGGCGTTAGGGATCATGCCATCACCATCGGCGGACCCACCATTGGCATCCACGCCGCCATCGCAGTCCCTGCCATGCTAAGAATTCGCAATGACAAAGGCATCTCATCATCCATCTGCCAAGCCTTGATCAACTGCGCGGCTACAATTGAGTCTTCACTCGCCCCAGCCCGTTAACCCGCATCAAATAGCAATCTCCCTAGCAATATTGACGGTGAAGTATCTGCAGGCAGAGGATGTGATTAATCAGCGCATCCTTGCGCACCAAGGAAACCGGATCGCTGTCGGCGTGATATCCATCAATAAATGCCCGCAGTCGACGCTGATCAAAGATCCCGGCAGCACGCACGTGCTCATCGGCAACAAAGCGGTCCAATAAATTTTTAAGCAATTGCTGTTTCAGTTTGTCGGTATGAGCAGGCGGTGCCATAAAGGCAAATTTCTCCCGTTTGTAAAGCACCTCTGGTAGCACGCCCTTGACTGCCTCACGCAGCACCCACTTCTCGATATTGCCATGAATGCGGTGATGGGGAGCCACCCTAACCGCCACTTCAGCAAGGTAGTGATCGAGGAAGGCCGGACGACTTTCCATGCTATTGGCCATATCCACCCGATCACCACCCCAGTTGAGAATCTGCCCTTCAAGCATGGTCTTGCTCCAGGTGTATTGCGCCTGATCCAGCGGATGGCGCCCCTCTACCTGTTGCGGATTAATTTCGGCAACTATGGCTTCGATAGGATCGTAATCGCCCATCGCGGCCAACACATCGTCGTGCAAAAGCGGACGCACAATCTCAAGGCTCGCCAGCCATGGCTGAATCCAGTTGGGCGTAAAGCCACACAGGGCATCGAAGGCCGGATGCCGCATCTCATTCTCAGCAAGGATCGCGCCCTTGAACAAGGCGTTGGTCCGATCCATCGCAGCGCGGTATTCGGCCCGCACGGATTCCGGCTCATCCTTCAATCCATGCAGAAACATATCGCGCTTGAATGAAGGATAGCCACCAAACAATTCATCCGCCCCCTCTCCGGTGATGACTGATTTGTAGCCACATTCACGCACCCGTTTTGACATCAGAAACTTGGCCACACCAAGGGTATTGTAAAAAGTGCGCTCAGCGTGCCAGACCGTTTTTTCAAAGGCATCGCCATACAGGTCGGCAGCCTTGAGATGGATAAGCTCATGATCTGCGTGCATTGACTCCGCCATCTCCCTGGCAATGTGGCTCTCATCATAATCGGCGTTGTCAAAGGCAATGGTAAAGGCTTTGACCGGCGATTGCTGGGCGCCACTGGCAAGCCCAAGAATACAACAACTGTCGATTCCACCGGACAGATAGGCGCCCACCGGCACATCCGCCTCCAGCCTCAGAATAACCGATTCTATAAGCTTCTCGCGCACCCGTAAAATATCCTCCTGCGGCTCATCCGGAATCTCCTTGCGCTCTTCCAGTGTTGGGAAATCCATGTCCCAATAGCAAATTGTTTCTGTCTGCAGCCGCCCCTCCTTGCGTCGCACCACCATCGCATGACCGGGTTTGAGCGCTTGCACTCCCTCAAAGGCACTGGTTCCGGGAACCATGGTGTGCATCAATTGATTGAGCAATGCTGGCGCGGAAAAGCGTTTCGGCACATCCGGATGCTGTAGCAGCGATTTGACTTCGGAGCCATAGACGAGCCCCTTGGGCGTCAAATGATAAAACAAGGGACGAATACCAAAGCGATCACGCACCAAAATGAGAGTATCCTCTTCTTTATCATATAGTGCGAAGGCGAACTCACCCCGCAGGTGTTGTAGAAATCCACGCAAGCCGTGGTGATGATAGAGGTTAATGGCAATCTCGCTATCTGATCGGCAAGTAAAGCGGTCGCCCCGTGCCATCAATCGGGCGCGGTGTTTCTTGAAATCGTAGAACTCGCCATTGACTGTCAGCGTATAGCGGCGATCCGTGCTGTATAACGGCTGGGTGCCGGTTTCCAGATCGTTAATGGACAGACGGGTGTGTCCCATTGCCAGCCCTTCAGCTGCATCAATGTGCACATTGCGACCATCAGGGCCACGATGGTGCAGCGTTTCCATCATTCGATTGAGCCAGGCCGGAGCCTCACTGGTTAGCGATTCAGTTGAGAAAAATCCTGTTATTCCACACATGGTATAGCTGTTTTATGATTGGATGTTAATGGTTGTATATTGACTTACCCTGAATACGGGATCAGGGCTCCCGCCCCCATAGGCATTAGTGTGTTAGTTGGATGTCACCAGGAAGCTGATACAAACGACCTAGCACCGACAAAAGCAGAGCCTGCCGCACAAAGACCGCGCCATGAGCCTGCGCGAAATAAAGGTTATGGGGAGTGGCATCCAGACTTTTGTCCAATTCCTCCAAACGTGCCAACGGATGCAAAATCACCGCACCTTCTTTCAAGGGTGAAGCGGCATCCAGCTTATAACTCGCATCCATTGCGGTATACTGATCACCGATGCAGACAATACTGTTCATGTAGATGACATCCAGACCACTGAGGTGCTTGCCCATGTCGTTGGTAATCTTTACCGCTATCCCTTCCTCGCGAACAATTTCTTCAACCGGCTTGCCCAATGGGTCCGCCATCTCAGAAACAATGGTGACGCTATTGATGTGTTGCTTGAAAGCCAGCGCCATCAGCAGAAAGCTCTTGACTGTGCGCATGCTTCCTGGAGTGCCCAGTAGTCCAATATTGAGCGGCTCGGCTATCGGTTCGTCCAATGCCAGACCCGGGCACCACTTCATCAGCGCATACCAATCCGCAAGAGCCTGTGTCGGATGTTCTCCGGTGCCATTGCCAGCGTTGATAATGGGCAACCGCAACCCCCGCTGAATCCGCTCCAGGGCATCAGTTTCGGTATGTCGCATAATGACCAAATCGCCATAGGCATTGAACATCTCACCAATGTCCGCCAATCCCTCGCCTTTTTTAACGCCAGTCTGACCACCCTCAGGGATACTGATAATTTTGCCATCGAGCCGCAGTGTCGCACTCTCGAATGAAATCCGCGTGCGGGTGCTGGCTTCAAAGAAGGCGGTAATGATCAGCTTGCCGTCCAGCGGATGATAGGCAGTAATCTCAACACTCTCCAAATATGCTGCCAATCGGCACAGTGAGATGATTTGCTCGCGACTGAAATCGCGCACAGAAAGGATCGATTTGCGAAACAAGGCGCGCAAGGCAGGCTCATTGGGAGCGCCGTCCTTCAAGATGCCCCGGGGGTCCGGACGCAGTGAGGCAGAGGTCTCCGGTGGCTCCAGAAACTCAGCTGATTTATTCGGTCCAAGTGGTTCGTTCATGAATGATGGATGGTTAAAATGAATAATAAGGGTTGCCTCTCACCAAAGCTGCTTGCGACGCGCATCGCGCACCCACAAGCAAAGTAAAATAATACCGCCAATCGCGGTCCAGGCTAGCGAGGCAATGATTAAAAATACGAAAAATGACTCAGTGAATACCATTATTTTGCGGACTGTTGTTGCTGGGCTTCGTCCAGGGTTTGCCAATCAAAGGGTTTGCGCGGAAAGGCGGCGAAGACCAAAACCACCAATAACGAAACCACGGCACTCACCAGCGAGGCCGCATACCAACCGATAGTGAAATAGGTATAAAGACCCACGATGCTGCCGGAGAGAATTGCCCAAAATGCACCCTCCCTGCCTGCGCGCGCCCAATAAAGTCCACTAAGCACCGGGAAAATCACACTGGCGACCAGAGGACCTGACAAAAACAATACCAGATTCAGCTCGCCCAAACGCGGCAAGCTCAGCAGCCAGGTGATCAAACCAAGCAGAATTATCACTACCGATCCCAGGCGCCGCAGCTCAACCTCACCTGCCTGTGGGCGCAGCCATTTGTGATAAACATCGCGTATGAATAGCTCAGAGGTCGCCGCCAGCAAACTGTCAATACTGGAAGCAAGCGAACAAAACACTACCACAAACACGACAATGGCACCCACTGAACCCAGCAAATGACTGGCGACCAGAGGCCCCACACCGTCAGCATCAATTACGTTGATACCCAGTGGCGCCGCACACAAGGCGATGAAACCAGCGGCAATGGGTATGGGAAACCACAGGGCACCCGATAGAAAAAAGGCCTTGTGTGAAATCTCACCACGGAGGGCAAAGGCACGGGTCCACCAGACATTGTTGTGGAAAATTTCCCCAAAACCGAAAAACAGGTTATTGAACAATGCCAGCAAAGCGACTGGCATCAATACATCCAACAGGGCAGGCTGCTCTGTCATCAAATGCGTGTGAACTGAAGACAGGTCCACCTGCCAGATTGCAGCGATGCCGACAATGACCACGCCAAACAAAATGATCAGGCTCTGAATAAAATCGGTGCCGATCACCGCATACAATCCGCCGAACAGCGTGTAGAGCACGCACACCAGCAGAATCACGCTCATGCCAAAGCGGTATTCGATACCGCTGAGCGTCTGCAAAACCACCCCACCCGCCATTGCCATGGTTACCAACCAGGCAATTGAGTAAATGCCGGAGACGAGTAGAAACAACACCCACACGCGGCGACCATAGCGCAGCCGAATGAAATCGCCGCTAGTATAACCCTTAGGCAACAAGCGGCGAATCCGCCAGGCCATTGGGGCAAATAAAAACAAGCCGAAGCTCGCGGTGGAATAGGCCAGCATCCCCCAAACACCCATCTCCAGGGCAAACTTGGGCGCCAGCATGATGGTGTTGGAGGTGACCCAAGTCGCCATCGTTGTCGCCGCGCCGAGGGCCATGCCAACATTGCGTCCGGCCAGTGAAAAGCCCTCGTGATTCTTGGCTTTACGGCCCCAAAAAATACCCAGCGCCACCCAGGCGACGCCAAAGATAGCCAACAAAATCCAGCCAGTGTTACGGTCCAGTGCCAGGCCTTGTAAATTATCCACGAGCGTCCTCCCTTTCCCTCTGGCGCTTAAAACACATAGTGCCGCCAACGATGATGACTACGGTTGCAAGAAATGTCAGCGCACCCAACATCATCAATGTAAAAACACGTGCCAGCGGCTGGTATGCGATATCGACGACCAGCGGCGCGGGAATGTCTTTAAACACGCTGTCAAACTCACCAGCCAAGCGCACGCGGAAATAATGACGTCCGGCCGGTAGGCCGCTAACGTAGGTACGGTCGTCTCCACCACGATACAGCACGGCGGCATTGTCGAAAGCGTCGTTGTCCGCGCGCTCGACAACAACTGGTAACGGCTGCGCATCCGGATACTCCCAAATCAAAAGAAACGCGCCACTGTCATTGACGTAAGGCTCCATGCCCACATAGGCATCCACTGGCGCAACGATACGGGTCATCTCCTGCGAATCCACTTCCCCCATCGCGCTGGAGCCCGCTAACCGCAGGCAAACGCCAAAATACAAGATGCCCGCAATCAGGCAAACAAAGTAGTTGGAACGAAGATAACTCAAAACATAGGCTTCAATTGCAGGGCTGAGCCTGCCACAATTTGTAAAAGAATGAGGAAAGAACAATCTCAACAAATGTCAAAACCCAATCTTGATCACAGCCGCTTTTTCAGGGCTCCAATCAGAGTGACTTGATCAGTTTTTCCATTCGCTGCGCCATGTGCGCATAGGTTTCAGCGCAACCCGGGTGCGGTTGCTTGCCCTTACCTGATTCAACCTTGCAGAAAGCCTTTTCAAGATCACTTAGATGCGCCGCGCCGGAAACGATTGCCGCGCGCATCGCTGAACCCAAAGCCACCGAATTACTAACCGTCAAGCGCTCTACCTGGCATTGAAATATATCGGCTACAACTTGCGCAATCGCATCATTCTTAGCTGCTCCACCCGTCAGCAGAATACGTCTTGGTTGCAAGCGCATCCAGCGTGTCTGCAAGCGCATATTCAAGAACTGCCCCTCAATACATGCACGCACCCAAGCGGCTGGATCCAGGCCTTCAATAAAATCGCCAGGGCCTTGCAAAACCGGTTTGCTACGATGAATACGCGGACTGATTTCGGCGGTGAAAAGCGGTAGCATTAAGCGTCCCATATTGCCTGCTGGAGTTGATTCCAATGCGGCGGAGAAAGCCTGCCAATCCATTTTAAAACGGTCCCTCACCGCCTCGCGGGCGAGCGAACCATTACTGAAGCACTGCAAGGAAAGCGTGCCGCCGAGGGGATTGCCAAAGACATGGCCACAACCGGAATGATCGGCATGCATCGCTGGCATGGCGGCAAAGAAGGTGTCGGAGGTGCCTAAGCTGATGACGACCTGGCCGATCTGACCAGCCCCCATGCCGACTAAGCTGGCGGGGTTGTCACCGGTAGCTGGAGTTTATAAAAGCGACGTATCTGCGGTCCGGTAAAGCGCTCAATTGCAATTGAACCTGAGCGTTCGCACACAGCCGCCTTGCCACCCATCGCAGCGGTGATTTCCTGGCACTCGGCGGTGGTAGAGTGATCCATCCAGATCGGCGAGAGCGAACGCGATAAGCACGGTGCCAACTGCCTTGCCAAGCTTCCCCCTGGATTCAAAGTGCCGACCCGGTCAAACCACCCACTGTTGAGGTAGACTGAACCGTGTTGCTGACCAGCTCCGCAGACTGCGGCGATCTTTGACATGTCAATTTTCTGTTGCAGATCCGCCAACAACAAATCCAGTGCATCCAGCCACATTTGCGGATCCGCGAGCACCTCACCGGATTCTCCGTTGGGAATAAAACCATGTGGCGCATTGTATTGCGGTAGTTGTTCACCGAATACAATGGTCGACTCGGCAACGATAGTCATTTGCTGCACGTCCAGCACCAAGGCTGAACAGCTCTGGGTAGAGCTATCAATACCAAGCACCCAACTCATATGAATTCATTGATGAGGTTCTCCAAATACTCCTGGCCGCCGCTCGGTAATTGGGGTTCACCCGCTTTGAGCGCATGCGCTTCGAGCGACTCAAATGTTGCCGCGCCCTTTTCGACCGTGGCACCAATGCCCTTGTCAAAGCTGCTGTAACGCTCGTCCACAAAGGCCTGCAGGCAACCATCTGCGCGAATAGCCGCTGCGATTTTGAGACCGCGGGCAAATGCGTCCATGCCGCCGA
>SKFT01000050.1 GCA_007117865.1 Puniceicoccaceae bacterium
AGCCACAAAGCCATTTTTGATGCTTTGTGCAAGCGCGATGAAATGGCCACCTATCTGGCAATGAAGGAGCATCTTACCATCCCCATGCAGCGCACAATGCGGGTAATGCGTGAGCAGATGGAAACCGCTTCGGTCAGAGTGCCGGAGTTGATTTAGCAACAAACGGAATGATCAAGCATATGAGAGTGCGTCGTAGGTATTTTTTTGCCGCTGTGGCAAGCCCATTCATGGTCATGATTATCCTGCTCGCTTTACCCATTTTCATGCTGGCGGGGATTAGCCCTGAAACCACGCGGGAATCAACCTTTGAGTTCAACAATGAACAGCTCGCCAATCGATTCTATCCACAGTTTAAAGATTGGGCAATGGAGGACAAAACTCCGCAGCGTGATGCAACTCTATGCATAGGCAGCTCGAGCATGGGTTTGTGGAAAACAATTGACGAAGACCTCGCTCCACTGGAAGTAATCCATCGTGGCTTTGGTGGTTCGCAAATGTCTGACGTGCTGGTTTTTAAAGATTTTTTCAACCGTTATGAGGCCGCGCGAATTATTGTTTACCAGGGGGATAACGACTTGGCACAGTCGAGCAATATCGACAGCTTCATTGACCAGTGCAAAACCTTTGTTAAAAGCATGCATAAGGTGCGGGCTGATACGGAAATCTATTTTATTTCCATCAAACCCAGTGTCCGCCGCGCCGCCAGAACATCTGTTTACGCTGAAGCCAACGCACGACTGAAAGCCTTCTGCGATAGCGATGATCGCCTGCATTATATCGACATCTTCACTCCGATGCTGGATGAAGCGGGCAATCCCAGGGCTGAGCTGATGGCTGCAGATCAACTCCATATTAATGAGGCGGCTTACGCGCTCTGGACGGGAATTGTACGCGACGCGCTTGGATTGGACCCTCTTGTGGTGCGCTAATGCCTAATCCGGCGTAGCCGGAACAGAAGGTGAAAGGCAAAACGGCTCCGTCATTGGATCCCGGTGGAATAGTCTTTGCCTTCCACGGGATGAATGGCGAATAGCTAATAGAAAATAGCTGATAAGCCTAACCGCAAGCGGCGGTTATTTGTGCACGTCCCCCAGTCACTAGTCCCCAAGTTACCTATTTACCGCGTTAGCAGCTAGTCGGACTCGGAGTTCGCCCGGTTTTCACGGAAAACTACATCTTCCCAAGGTTTCTACAGCTATGGAAACTCTAGAAGACTGGTGGCTAAAGGATCATTACTCCCTTGAGCTTTGCGGCAGACTTCTCAAATGTGACGAGAGTAGAATCATTCGCTACCGCATGCGCATGGATCAATCGATCCACAAAGCCGGGGCTTAATCGCCCTATCCCTTTGGTTTTGAGAATAGCGCATACCCAGCTTGAGCATGCGATGGCTGGATGCTGCGAGAACAATCGCAATGATTCAAGTGCATCGGTTTTTGAAAATGAATAATGGTATTGAAGTGCGAAATAGCACTCCGCCAATACAAGGTCTGGCACGTTAAAAGGCGGCGACCCCTTTTTCCACTGTTCGAAAAAAATGCTTGCCCGCTGATAGAGAGGAAGCGGATCACGCGTGAGTAACCTGAGGACAAAAGAGGTGTCCAGCGAGTAGCATTCTTTTGTCATCAGTTGCGAGCAATCGCGTTTTCTACACCAGACTCAGCCGCCCACCCACGTGCAATAGAGTTTCTAATTGCACGCATATCCGAATTGATGCCCGGTTGGACGTATTTGGCACTGATTTTCAGCCATGGGTAGTGTTCAGTATCAGTCACGCCAGAAGCATCCGAATCGTATCCCTTGCGAGGACGCTGATTTTGGACATAATTTTCGAACAGCTCAATGGCAACCGCACGCAAAGGACGTCCTTCCAACGCAGTGCAGGCCTTTACATTGCGGTAAAGTTCATCAGGAATATCAATGGTTGCTTTCATGTAATACAGGAAACCGTATTTTTTCAGTCTGTCAATTCAATAGAATTTCATTTTCCAATAGAGACTATAACTTAGCCGAATCGCGAATCAGTTGCAGGCTGGCATCCAACAGCGCACGTGGGCTGTCAGGTGATTTAAAGGTTGCTGCACTCGCCTCGTAACCGCCCTCCTTTGCCGCCTCGGCTGTAACCAAATAACCCTGAGTATGTCCGTTGGCATAAGTAATCACGTGGCTATTCGGAAACTGCTTTTTGAGCTCAAGTGCATATTCAACAAAAACCTCTCCGGGCCAGGCTAAAAACATCCAATCTCCCAACTGGAATAGTTGAATTTCAACCGGTAAACAACTCAAACGACTGCCCTGCTCAAGCGCACCAGAGGCTTTCAGCTCAGCCAATTGACGTAAACGCGTGGCCCCAAACCAATCCGTCTCAGCCGTGCGAGTGGCATGCGCATCGTTTCCGTCATCTCGCATTTTTTGGAAGCGAGCCAGATAGTTGTCTTCACGCTCCTTTGCAGCCGCGACAGTAGGAAATTCATTGAAAGGCAGCTCAGCAATTTCATCTTTAGCTACCGCCAGTTTGGCATCGGCTAAAAAAGACATTGTTTCAATAGCCGCCGCTACGCTATCGCCAAGTAGCTGCCCCAGCCGGCTGGCCTCCGCAACGGTATTGGAGCGCGCAAAGTAACGTGGGGATTGATTGCCTGCCGCTCCGGTCAGGGTTACGATGGGGATACCGTTGTGTTTTTGTTGCAAAAACCGGCGTGCGTGTCCCGGGAAATCGCCACTTACCAAAGTCGAATCCTCATGCAATACCGTGGGGTGAATGCTAACAATGAATAGAATAGCCAACAGCTTACCCGTTTCAAGCTGACGTGCCGCCAGCACGGGCACCTCTGGAGCAGCAATACCATTGGCGATGCGGCGATTACCGCCCACCTCGGAGCTATCAGCGAGAGCGAGGCCTATTTCAGCACCCATGGCGTTCCAAAGAGCGCATTCCATGCCCATGGAGCTTTGGCCGCCAATTTCTGTGATGAAACAAATGAAGCTATCATCCATGACCGCCAGGGAACTCCATTAACATCATAATAATGCTGTAGAAACTCCGCCTTGAGCTTGGCCATATCCACAGTGGATGGGCATTCTTTTTTGCATCCCTTACAAGAAAGGCAAAGATCCAGCACTTCCTTCACATCGGGGTTATCGAACACACTCTTGCGCGCTTCTACCGGACCGGAAGTTAGCGCCTGGCGCAACATATTGGCACGGGCGCGGGTGCTGTCTTTTTCATCGCGCGTGGCCATATAACTGGGGCACATGGTACCACCAGCCAGTTGCGTTTTACGACAATCCCCTGAGCCATTACACATTTCCGCCGCACCCAGCATCCCTTTTGAAGACGACCAGTCAAAAATCGTATCGGGTTCAACTGCGATTTGTCCCGGAGTATATCGCAGATGAGAATTCATCGGCGGTGTATCAATGATTTTATTGGGATTGAAAATCCCTTCCGGGTCCCAGCCAATTTTAACAGCTTTAATCAAAGCATAGTTTTGAGGTCCAATCATGCTCTTCAGGAATTCTCCCCGAAGACGACCGTCGCCGTGTTCACCTGAGAGTGAACCACGAAATTCACGCACCAGTTCGGCAACAGTCTGAGCCACCTCCCTGAACATTCGATTCCCCTCCTTGGTCTTAAGATTGATAATCGGACGCAGGTGAATTTCGCCCGATCCTGCATGAGCGTAATGAACGCAACTAATGCCAAATCGTGATTTTAAGCGGCGATTAAACTCCGCGATTTAGTCTGGTAAATCCTGGACTCGAACACTGGTATCTTCAACGACCGGGACGGGTTTGGCATCGCCAGGCATATTGGACAGTAAACCAAGTCCGGCTTTGCGCAGGTTCCATATCTTGACGGTATCATCGCCCATCAGAACGGGATAGGCATAACCAAGTTCCGCTTCGCGCATATCCTTCTCAATCTGCCTGGTGACTTCTAAAACGGCTTCGGCAGTTTCCTTGCGAATTTCCGTGATAAGGACTGCCCCGGGCTTTCCTTGAATAAAAAATCGGTTCTCCCGGTGCTCGATACTTCGCTCAGTGCATTCGAGAATGTGATGATCAATTAGTTCGCAGGCATAGCATTCGTAACGGATCGCGATCTGGGTCGCGCGCAGTGCCTCGTCTATAGTATTGAACTGAGCGCAATGTAACCCGCTAACTTTCGGTGGAAGTACATCGCAATGGAATTTAATCTCCAAAACAAAGCAGAGTGTTCCCTCGCTACCCGCAATCAACTTGCCAAAATGAAAAGGATTATTGGAATCCGAATCAAAACAGTCGGCATCCATGAGACAGTCCAGAGCGTAGCCGGTATTGCGCCTTGGAATATCAGGATGGGGGAATTTTTCGCGAATTTCCCTACGATTCTCCGGATTAGAAAGCATCTCTCTTATCTGCCTGTAAATATTGGTTTCAAGCGAGTCCGGGCCATTGCATTTTGCATTAAATGCATCCTTCGAGAGCGGACCAAAGACCACCTTTGATCCGTCAGAAAGCAGCGCGGTTACCTCAAGCGTATGTTCGCGGACACTACCATATTTAATGGAGTTGGAACCACAGGAATTGTTGCCAAGCATCCCACCCATCATGGCCCGGTTTTGCGTCGAGGTCTCAGGGCCAAAAAATAAACCATACGGTCTTAGCGCATCATTGAGCTCGTTACGGATCACACCGGGTTGACAGCGCACCCACTGCTCTTGCGGATTAATCTCCAGTATCTTTGTAAAATGACGGGAAACATCCACAACGATGCCACTGCCAACCACCTGCCCGGCAAGAGAGGTTCCAGCCGTGCGGGGAATCAAGCCAACGCCATGTTCCCTCGCAAAGCGGATTATGCGGGATATATCTTGTTCAGTTGCTGTCCTGGCAAAAACAGCTCATTTTACTTCGCCGTATAACCACCGTCGACCGGGATGTTGGCACCCGTTACATAGGCCGATGCTTCCAAAGCCAGAAATACGATCACGCCTTTCAAATCGGTGTCGTTGGCGAGGCGTCCCAACTGGGTGCGGTCAGAGTAGTTTTTAACAAACTGTTCGGGTTGGCCCGGCGAGGCAAGTCCACCCGGATTGACACAATTACAGCGCACACCATAACGGCCAAAGTATGAACCACAAAAGCGGGTGTAGTTGACCATCCCACCCTTGTGAAGAAAATACTCGGGTGACCAACCGGAGTTCATATCCGTGCCATCGTAGTTGTGCTGCTCCAAACCCACCACCCCCATCATCGAGCCTATGTTGATAATCGAACCGGATTTTTGTCCGATCATGATCTGGCCAATCGCACGAGTGATGGCATGCAAACCCGAGGCATTAATCCGCCAACTGCGGTCAAAATCCTCCAGCGGATCCTCCCAGCTATCGGTGACTCGCAAGACGGCATTGTTGACGAGCACGTCAATCATTCCCGACCGCTCCAGCACAGTATCCCGCAAGGCAAAAATAGACGATTCATCCTCAAGATCCAACGGTAGCGCGGTTACTTTCTCGCCCCTTTCGCGATGCTCGCGAGCAACGGATTCCAGTGCCGCCACATTGCGCGAGGCAATGTAAGTATCGGCGCCGGCCTCGGCCAATGCTGCCACAATTTGACGACCATATTTGCCCGCGCCCCCCGTCATCAGCGCGACTTTACCTTCCAGTGAAAATAATTTTTGGATCTGCATCTTAATTGTTCGTTTGAAATAATTTTGTCGGCTTTTGTGTATACATCAACATACACAGCTAAGATAGGATTTCTGTCAACGCAAATTCCCTGTCGTAATCAGCATCCCGCCCATAATAAAATTATCTCGCTGAAATCGCTTAAATGTTAAGCTCATTTTTCATTTGGCACTAGCGACTCATGACGCGGAACTGTCCTTGGTTGCTGGTAGTGATACGGCGCATGTCACGTCCAATACGGCCATCCTGAATATTGCGCGGGTCGGGGAAGTGGATAAAATGAATCCGCGCATTGGACGGCAGATCGCGTTGACGCTCGTTGATCCGACTATTGAGCTCGCGGAAGGTGACCGGACGGTTGCCTTCAGTGGTAAAATAAGCACCATCCGAAATCATGAAAATCACATCCGGCTGCATGTCAAAAACCGCATCCATGATCGGTACAATGCCATCCGGACCCGAAGTTGGCCGCCAACCGCGACCAGAGGTGCCAGTCGTACGGAAGCGCTCATCCAACCAACGAACCGCCGCTTCTTTATTGCTCACCGTAGCGGGCACCAGATTGTCTTGAAAAGTATCGTAGCGGCGCGAGTGCTGAACAAAGCCAAACAAGGTGTTGGCATTAAGGCTCTGAATTAGCGACTTGGCCTCCTCGCGAATCACATCCATGGAAAATCCAGCAGCTTCGACACTATTAACGACAGAACCGGAAATATCCATCACAATCACAAACCGTGCCGCCTCTTCCTGGATACCGAGAAAGGAAACGCTGGAGGCTTGGGAACTGAGGGCACCCAGGGCTCCCATTAAGCCGGCTTGACCAAACAGAGCGTCGGCTTCGGTAACAACCGCTTCGCTTTCCACTGGCGTAAAGTCCACATTGGGTATCTCCGGCAATGCGGGTGCGCTGGCGAGCAGGCTTTCGGTCGTCAGCGTCGGCATGGTCACAGGTGAGGCAGCAGCGTTTTGAAATTCGGCAACCGCCATCGCGTGATCGAGTTCGCGCTGCGGCAAATAGATGGTCTTGGGAGCGACGAAGGCGGGATCTTCGCGCAGGCTCAGGATCAACACCGTCACAAAGCGTGCGCACAGCAACAACAGCACCACAACCATTACCGCCATTGCCAAAGACATTAGCTGCGATTGCATAGTCTTTGGCTTGGGTCGCTTCTGGCGCAATCGGTCGGCGCGCGCTTGCTGTAGGCTACCAGGCATGGTCAAAAAAATACATCCGCTCTAGGCGTCCTGTTGCTCCAGTTGCGAGGCCTGTGCCTCACTGATATCGCCAGCCAGCACGTCAATCAGGTTGCCACCTGTCTCAATGGTTTGCACCATGCGCGCACTCAGCCGGTTGCGGAAAATAAAATAAAATACCATCGCTGGTATACCGATGGTCAATCCGGTCGCGGTAGTAATTAAAGCCTCACCGATGTCCCCGGCCAGCGCAGTGGGATCGCCCATACCGACCTGGCCAATGGTTTGGAAGGCACTGATCATCCCGCTCACCGTACCCAGCAGTCCAATCATCGGTGCGACCGCAGCAACCACGTTCAAATAATTGATCCATTGGCTGATGGCGCTATCCTCCGCTTCCATGTTATCGACAAAAGCAGCTTCCACCTTGTCGCGGTTGGCATCCTGCAGCGAGGGACGCGCTTTCATCAATCCGGAAACGAGCGAACGCGTCAAAACCGAGGGTGCATCGGCGGCGATCCCCTGTGCCTGATCAATATCGCGGGCCGCGAGGGCATCGGTTAGCGGACGCAGTATCGGACGCGGAACAAATTTCGCGGCAGCCGTTTCGCGCCAGCAATAGAAGATCAGGAAAAACATGAACAGTGCGGTGAGTCCCAGTGGATACATCGCCCAGCCGCCCTCCTGCAACAGCCCCAACAAGGTGGTTTGACTGGTTTCGGCAGCGTCATTGGCCAGCAGTGCTTGGCTTAGCGTTCCCCAAAGCAACAAGGTGATAAGGATGGTTTTGAACGTCTTCATCTTTTTGTGGTTTATATGGATTAAAAGTAAATGCGTGTCGGTAGCGATTCCATTGGATCAATCGGCGAAGGGCTTTGAATCGGTGCCTCCTCCTCTTCCAAAAGGGTGTCCGCATCGTCCGCAGCAAGCGTGTGCTCCTCCGGCTCGTTCCAATGCGTGGGTTCCTCGTTGGCAATCCAGTCCGGACGGCTCGGCCATGATAATTCGCGCTCGATCATTTCCAGATACAGGCGGCGAGCCATATCGTTGTGCCGCAATTCGAGCGCTGAGACAATCGCCATTGCATAGCAATTCGCCAAATGTTCCATCGGCATCACACCGGCATAGGCAATGGGTTGCAGGGCGATCCAAAGCGCATCATCAAAGGCCTCCGACTGCATGTGGATTTCTGCCAGAACCCGCCAACCCATAGCAGTATCACCGGCTGGATCGGCTTCACGGATCCAGGCCCGCGCAGCTTCGGCGGCTTCGTCTTGCAAGCCGGCACGCAAAAAGCCCAGCACCAGGGTGTCGTCAAGACGCCTACGCATAGCTGGTGTTTGCAAGCGTGGACGAATCTCTTCGGCGACCGCCACCGCGATAATGGGTTGATTATTGCGCAAGGCAAAACGGGCGTATTCGATAAATAAGGATAGCGCCGACTCAGGCAGTAAATCAAAGTAACTCGCCTGCTGCTCGTAAAAGGCGCGGAACAATGCCAGCGCATCGTCAAGCCGATTAGGATCCTCCATCCACCGCAGCAAAGTTTCGCGATAGGCTTCACCGGGAAACCGCAGCCGCTGGATTTGCTCTTTGTCAAAGGTCAAAATTGCCTCTCCGCGGGTGGCGGTCGCAACAGCAAGGCCAAGCGACTCGCCGTCAAAGGCATCAATGCGGCCGGCGTATTGTATGCCATTTTGCAAAACGATTTCAACCGGGCCGCGCAGGACTTCCCGGATAGCATTCAGGGACGTATCGCGCTCAGAGGAAGCACCCGTAGGCATAAGGCTCACGAATAATACTACAAGCAGGATTACGATGCCTTTCATTTTAATGGTGAGACGATGGGTGTAAGCGGCAATCATTGGTCATCCTTCGTTTCTTCAGCCACACTTGTCGCGGGGCTTGCTTCAACGGCATCCTCAATAGGAGGCAGGGCTTGCACCTGCGGTTCGAGCTCCCGCATCCGCGCCTCTGCCAGCTGCGCTTCCGCAAATCCGCGCAGCCGCGCATCGGCCAGGAGTTCGCGCAAGGTGTTGTAGGCAGCGCGAATGTCGCCAAGCGTTTCGAATTGTTGTGCGTTTAACCAGTAAGCCTGCACCAGCAACTCTGGGAATGCTCGGTAAACCGTGTAAACACGCTGCGCGTAGGCGATCGCCGGACGCATGTCACCGGCAGCCTCGGCATTGCGGCTAAGTCCCAGCAAGGCACGTGCATGCGGTCTGCCACGGGCATCGCGTCGCCGCAGCAAATCCTCCAGCAGCGATTGTGCTTCCTCAAATCCTCCAGTCGCGGTCAAAGTCTCAGCATAACGCAGCGTGGCCTCCACCGCAAGCGGATGCAGCGGACTTTCATTAAGGAACCGCGCCAGCAGTGAGCGCGCTTCGCGGTAGTCACCTTCATGCATCAACAGGCGCGCCCTGGCATAGTAACCGTAGACGCGATGCATATTGTCTGGATGATTGTCCTCCAGGGCCGTTAAAAAGTCCATCGCCAGCGTTGGGTAATGATCGGCAAGTTCAGCCGCGACGCGACCAAGGCTTTCGGCATCCAAACGCTCAATCGGCACCCGCTCAACCGTTTCAAACAACACGCTTGAAGGACGCTCACCCTCATTGGCAGCAACCATGCGGCGATCCAAATACAAATTCAAGCGCGCAAAATACGTCAACCTATCCTCCTCCAAAGCCCGCTGACGCTCGACCTCAATCCACTCATTGAATGCCAGCTCGCGCTCGACGCGTCCCAGCGGCGTAGCCATACGGTCAATACGCTGCAAGCCGTCGATAATCGAACCCACATCATCCGCCTCCAGGTCGTCACCAAAACGCTGCAAGGCATCATAAAACGTGCTTCGCGCCGCTTCGGGATCGTCCAATTCCAAATGCGTCCAGCCAATCCAATATAGCGCTTCGCTAACTCTCGTCTTATTGGGCACGTCGTCGCGTTCAACAAAGTGACGAAAATGCGCAATGTGCTCATGCAGCAAGCGCTCGCGGCGTTCGCTTTCACTGGAATCGTCCAAGCTACCAGCCACAGCCCGAATGATTTTTCCCGCTTGAAAGATGGCATAGGCAAACAAGTGCCCGGCGGATGGGTCAACGGCACTGAACTGACGTCGCGCTTCGGCCAAACGCCCCATCCCCATCAAAATATCCCCCTTCAGCACCCGCGCTTCACCCGCGCGGTTGTCGCTGGAAAAACGTTCCAGAAAACCATCAATGCCAGTCAGCGCCTGATCAAAATCGCGATTCGCGTAGTGCGTAGCAGCGATACGGTAGCTTACCTCCGGCTCCAAGCGTCCTCCACGCACATCCGGCAGAAGATCACCCAGCTCCGCCAAAGTCGTTGCATAATCGCGCTCGGCAAAAAAAGTCAGCGCATGCCAAAGGCGGGCATCGACCACCAATGCGTGCCGCGGATGCTCACGAATCAATGTCGCAAAATCAGCCCGCGCCTCCGCTGGCTCATTGAGCAGGTTGTGATTGAAGCCGCGGACAAAGCGCCAGCGCGGCATTAGCGGATGCTCGGGATAGCCCTCAAGCAGCTCGGTTAAAACACGAATGGCCTCGCGATATTGTCCACTTTGCTGATGCGCACGCGATAACAGGTAGAGTGACTCCGGCACGAGTTCGGAATCCGGAAAACGCCGACCAAAGCCTTTGGCGATGGCAAACGCGTCCTCCCAGACTCCCACCTCAATCGCGGCGAGTATCCAGCGGTAGTGGGCCTGCGCCTGTTCCTCAGGCGACAATTCCAGATCGCGCGCCAGACGCTCAAACAAAATCCATGCCTCGCGCGGACGCCCGTCCAACAAATACGCTTGACCAAGCGATAGATACAGCGCGGTCGTGTAATCCTCCGCCTGTTCGAGTCCCCGCAACTGCCCCTCCAGGCGTCCTATCAAACGGCTGTAAAACTGGGTCCAAAATGCACCCCCCTGATAAAATCCGACCTGTTCACGCCGCGACTCAAATAGCGTCCGTGTGGATTCCAGGCGCTCCCGCTGTAAGGCAATCAAACGCGCGCGCGGCGGCACCAAGCGGAAGCAACGGATGGCATCGGCGAATTCGCGGGCAGCCAGCAATTGCTGACCCATGTCAAGCGCGGCAAAAGCCAGCACTGCCAGCTCCGGCATGCTTTCCACCCGCCATTGTGAATTGAGCATGTAGTCGCGGGCAAGGTCTCGTTTCCCCATAGCCAAAGCTTGTTGCAGCGCCAACAGGCGCGCCTGCGTCTGCATGATACCCTCCCCACTATCTTCATACAGTCGCTGCAAGGCTTGAAATCCCTCTTCGGCACGATCCAACTCAAATAACAGGCGGGCCGCTTCCAGCGTAGCGAGAGCCGACTCCGGCCGATCCGGTGCACGCGCGACAAAGGCGCGATAGGTTTCCACCGCTTGCGCCGGGTTGCCGCTTTCATTGTAAGCGCGCGCAAGCGTAAACAAAACAAACGTCATGCGCTCGCGGTCGTTGGGAAATGCTTCCACAAAGGCATTCAACAAGTCCGTTGCCCGCTGGGCATTGCCCGCCAGTAATGCGGCATAGCCGTGAATCGGCAAGACCGTGCGGCGAAACTGTGGATTATCCACCTCCGGCTCGCGTCCAAACTCCTCACTAATACGGGTAAACAAAGCGTCAGCAGCAGCAAAATCGCCTGCTGAAAAGGTTGCCTGTGCCTCTGCAAGCACTTCCCGCAAAGTCTGACCCGAAAGGCTGATGAAGGGCAAAAATAAGACTGCCAGCAATACGCCAAAACGCCGCTGATCCTGTCTCAACTGACCCCAAAGACCTTTCACGACCTCCTAACAGAACCAAATCCAGCCGCTTGGCAATAGCGGATGAGCTTGACTTTAAAAAAAACAAAGCGTGTCACACAAATGTAACAACGATTCGGCATTACCCACAACAGACAATCCTGTCGCATCGTTTTCGCGTTCGCCCGCACGCCGGGCGATCACAAGTCATCGACAAACACATGGATCGCTTCGACAAGCTTTAAGGTCGTCGTCGGCGAGAAGGCATCACCAGCAATGATGTGTCCGGAGGGATCTTCGACCTCCTCCAACGTCAGCCTGTCCCTTCGCTGGGAGCCAATTCGCTCGAACCCCTGCTCGATTGCGGCTACATCCACCACCCGATCCGTGCTCGCATAAATAAACTTTGTTGGCACTTGCAAAGACTCCAGCGGGGACCGGCGCACCGCCTCGACGCTTGCCATCATGGGAAACAAAGCCTGGGTCGCATAGCGCATCGACCAACCCTTTGCGTGTGCTTCGTGCAGTGCCTCTCTCAACCGCTCCCGACCTACCCGCATAGGAACCCACACCCGCGCCCATGGCCAAGTGAGCAGACGGGCGGCGGGATCGGCTGGGAGAAAATTGGGCGCCATCAACACCAGTGCATCGGGTTGCGCATCCGACACCGCGTGTACCGCAGACAACAATGCCAAATTTGCACCATTCGAATAACCGATCAAGACGACTCTTTCGCCCAAAACCCGTGCAATCGCCAAGGCTTCCATAGTATCATCCATCCAAGCCTGTAAAGAAGCCTCCTCGCCGAGTCCATCGGGATCAAGTCCATGGCCACTTAAGCGCGGGAGGTAGGCATGCGCGCCCATTGCCTCAGCCAATGTTTCCACCAATGGATAAACCTCGCGCGGCGAAGCAGAGAACCCATGTAAGTAAACAATCGCCCACGGCGTGCGTTGTGGGGTCTTTTCCTGCAAAATCACCCTCCCCTCCAAGCCAGGACGAATCGTTTCGCGGGCAGCCTCACGGTCAGCAACAAAGGTCTGTATCCGCTGAGGTGTTGCATCGGCAAAATAAAAATAACGCACCTCAAAATCCGACGGCAAACGCGGCCCCAGCAAGATCACTAAAAACAGCAATCCGAGCGTAATCCCCGCCAACAAAAGCAAAAGCCTGCAACGCCCACGGCGAGTAGTAGTGGCTTTTTCAGTCTGTTTGCTTTCCAACATTGGCCTAAGGTAAATCAAAAAATGCAATCTATAAACTACCAACTCAAAAAGTCACGAAAGTTATCGGTCAACGCACCGATCAACAACGCATGCAACTGAAGCGCAAGCCAAGCTAGGTGCGATAAGTCCTGAAACAATCAAAAACGACATTGTCAGCAACCGCATCTTGTGCCTATCTAACCAACATGCCGATAGATGATGCGCACGATCCAAACCTTCCGACACTCAACCGCAAGGCGCTGGATATTAACTTGGATTCACGGGTTTATGGCACCTTTGCCGAGATCGGTGCGGGCCAGGAAGTAGCGCGATTATTTTTCCGAGTGGGCGGCGCGTCCGGTACCGTCGCCAAGTCAATGTGCGCCTACGACATGACCTTTAGCGATACCATTTACGGAAAGTCAGAACGTTATGTCTCGCGCGAACGGCTCAACACCATGCTGGACCACGAGTATGGACTGCTTATCGAACGCTTGGGCAAACAGCGCGGGGAGAGCACTTGTTTTTTTGCCTTCGCTGACACCGTAGCCACCACCAGCTACGGCAGCAAGCGCGATGGCGAGGGCTGGTTGGGACTGCGCTTTCAATCCTTGCCGGGCGAAAAACCAAGCGAAATTATCATCCACTGCCACCTGCTGGATGACGAAAGTCAGCGTCAACAGCTGGCCATTGGCGCCATCGGCACCAATCTCATTCACTCGGCTTTTTACCTGCGCGACAAACCCGAGCGGATGCTGCAGGCGCTGCTGGACCACGTTGGCAAGCACCGTGCGGAAATCGATATGCTCGAAGTCAGCGGTCCGGCTTTTGCAAAATTCGACAACCGCCAACTGGCCTTGCAATTGGTCAAGCTGGGATTGACCAACGCGGTGCTGTTTTCGGCCAAAGGCAAAGTGATCCAGCCATCCGCCGCCCTATATAAAAAAGCGGTCTTGGTAGAGCGCGGACGCTTTCGTCCCCTCACCAATGCCAGCCTTGATATGATGGAGCGTGCCAGTGCCGCCTTTTCCCAAGAGCCGGATGTGTGCGGCAAGCCAAGCCTTACCTTGATGGAAATGACCATTAACAACTTGCTAGGCGATGCCCTGCCCAATGCCGCCGACTTCCTCGACCGCGTCGATATGATCAACGCCCTCGGCTATCCGGTATTGGTTTCCAATTACCCCGAATACTACCGGCTCGCGACTTACTTCCGTCGCTACACCCGCGAGAAGGTCGGCATTGTCATGGGCATCAACAATCTGCTGGAAATCTTTAATGACAAGTATTACAGCGAACTGGCGGGCGGTATTCTGGAAGCCTTTGGGCGCTTATTTAAAAACTCCGTTACGCTCTATGTTTATCCGATGGAGCGCAGCGGTTTGGAACGCTACCGGCGGTTTGCGATGACCCAGGCATTGCTGGATGCTTCCGCAAAAAACGGTGAACCCCTGCCCGAGATCGTCAATGCCGACAATGTGTTTGTCGACGAGCACCTTAAGCACCTGTTCCTTTACTTGCGCAAGAATGGCAGCATTCGCGCCCTCGAAGGCTACGAAATAAGTGCCTTGGAAACCTTCCCGCGCGATGTCCTTGACGCTATCCGCCAAAACGAACCGGGCTGGGAAAAACACGTGCCTGCGGTTGTGGCCGACCACATCCGCAGCAAAAACCTTTTTCGTTGAATTTTGGCAACTGTGATTTTCCAGCAAAGCTGGGGACCGCTAATAAGACGCTAATGTGAAGGATACTATTGCCATCGACCATTGTGCGATGTCATAAAATCTTAAACACCCGTCATTCACTATTCAAATCCGCAACTGCTTCCAGCCCCTCTTCGGTGCGTAAGCGCAGTTGACCACAGGCTGCTTCAATCGCATGACCCTTCTCACGCCGTATTGTCACCGAGACCTTGGCTTTGCGCAATACGTTAACAAACACTTCCTGCCTGCGAATGCCCGGACGCTTCCATGGCAACCCTTCAACCGTGTTGTAGGGGATGCAGTTGACATGCGCATGCAGGTCGCGGGCGATTTTCACCAATGCCTCAGCTTGGTCGACGCCATCGTTGATCCCCTCAATCAAAATATACTCCAGCGTCAGCATCCGTCCATGCTTCTCCTGAAACGCCTTGGCTGCTGGCAGCAAAACTTCGAGCGGATAGCGTTTATTAATCGGCATGATTTGTTCGCGCACGGCATTGGTAGCCCCGTGCAGGGAAATCGCCAACCTTACCGCAATCGACTCTTCCGCCAGTCGCAGGATTTGCGGCGCCAAACCGGAAGTGGAAACCGTAATGCGGCGGGCACCAAAATCGAATCCCCAATCGGCATTGAGAATTTGCAATGAGCGCACCAGCGTATCGTAATTCGCCAGCGGCTCACCCATGCCCATGAAAACGATGTTGTCAAAAGACGGACGATTATCCTCGCGGCGACCTTCGGCCGCTTCTTCGCGATAACAGATGTGCATCAACTGGGCAATGACTTCAGCCGGAGTCAGGTCGCGACGAAAACCAGCCAGCCCGGAGGCACAAAAACGACAGCCATAAGCGCAGCCGACCTGAATGGAAACACAAACCGTTTTGCGCGAATTCTCCTGCCCCACCCCAACCTGCGGCGCGCGAATCAAAACTGTCTCAATCATGGAGCGGTCCTCCAATTGGAACAGCAACTTCTGAGTTACGTCATCGGAACGCTTGTCGAGCACTGGCACCGCCGGCTTGAGGGTAAAATTGGCGGCGAGGTGATCTCGCATAGCCTGCGGCAGATTCGTCATCTCGTTCCAATCCGCCACCTTGCGCTTATACACCCATTGCATCACTTGACGCGCCCGAAAGGCAGGAAATCCGGCTGCCTGAAGGTGAGCGGAAAGTGACTCAAGGGTTTCACCCAGTATCCCGGGCTTTGCTGGTTGAAAACGCATGTCGTCACTGTTGGCAAAAAACGCTGCGATGCAAGTCTGCAACCCAGCCGTGTCGTTGGAATTATTTTCGCTTGGCATTGTGACTGCGATTGATTGCAATCAGCTCGCCCTATTCACTCGCAATGCATCCTTCTCCACCAGCCACCAAAATGCCGCATCAAACTGAATGTCCATTCCCTGCCGAAACCATCAAGCGTCGGTTTATGACCATTGAGGCGTTGTTGCCATCACTCGGGCGCGAGCTTTGCAAGCTTCAATTCGGCGACCTGCAAATCGCGACCAAGAGCAACGAAATCGATTTGGTGACCCGGGCTGATGTGCACAGCGAACGCTGTCTGGTTGAAGCCATTCAATCCGCTTGGCCCGACGATGGCATCATCGGCGAGGAGGGCACTGCGGTAGCTGGTGCCAACGATGGCTTTGATTGGGTAATCGATCCCATCGACGGCACCGTCAACTACGCTAATGGACTACCGCTATGGGCCATCTCGATTGCCCTGCGCTGGCGTGGTGCTGTGGTTGCCGGATTGGTTGCCGCACCCGCAATGCAGTGGCTGTTTCGCGCCATACGCGGCGAGGGTGCAAGCTGCAATGGCAAACCGATACGGGTCAACCAACATCCACTCCTGCGCAATGGACTCGTCGCAACCGGCTTTCCCTACAACCGCGAAAATCAATCCACTCATCTCGGCGAAGCGGTAAAGTTGTTATTGGATCACTCCGGCGATGTGCGCCGACTGGGATCGGCTGCACTGGATTTGTGCCAAGTCGCCAATGGTTGCTTCGCGGCCTATTGCGAAAACGGACTCAACGCATGGGATGTTGCCGCAGGCATACTGCTGGTTAGCGAAGCCGGGGGCGAGGTCACCGATCTTGACGGCAAACCCTACGATCTCTTCCACAGCGGCGGAATCATCGCCAGCAACAAGCGCGTCCATCAGGAGCTAATCGCCATCGCCGATCCCTTCCGCGCAGCCTGCGCGGCTAAGTGAAACACCCACTCCCATGCGAATCTTTCAACGCCTTATCGCAGTGCTCTTGATCGTTTTTCTTCTGCTATGGCTGATCGGCAGTCGTCATCTAATAAAACGGCTACCCGATGGCTTAAGCGTTCAGCACCCGGCCCGTGTTGTCCAAGCAAATCAAGTGTCATTTCTCTTCGACCTAACCGCCCGTTTACCGGAAAGCGAGGAGGTCTTCATTTATCAGGAGATCTTTGATCGCGTAAATACCCTCATTCGCGAATCTTCCGACTTTGTGTTGGCCGATTTTTTTCTGATCAACGAATTTGCCGGGGAAACCTGGGGACCGCCATTGCCACCGCTCACATCGCAGTTGGCAACATCGCTCATGAAAAGGCGACTTGCGGATCCCAACCTGCCCATGGTGTTGATTACCGACCCGCTGAACACCGTTTATCATGGAGTCGATAATCCAACCTTAACCCAACTTGAAGCTGTCGGTATCCCAGTGGTCTTTACCCAGCTGCGCAAACTCCCCGATAGCAACATCCCCTACTCTCCGCTCTGGCGCTCCGCCATCAGTTGGTGGCTACCAAAGGGCGGGGGCTTTGCGGTAAAAAATCCACTCGGCGAAAATAATGTCGGGATCGGCAGCTTGTTGGAATTGCTCAACTTCAAGGCCAACCATCGCAAAGTCATTGCCGTCGGCGGTTCCGAGCCCAAAGGATTGGTCACCTCCGCCAATCCCCATACCGCCAGCGGATTACATGGCAACGTTGCCCTGCAATTTTCGGGTCCAGCAGTATGCGATTTGGTGAAAACCGAGCTCGCGGTTCCCGGCATGCAAGATCAGAATGTTACCCGGGAGCTGCAAACCTGGATCGAGCAACAACACGAGCATCCAGCAACCGAGCAGAAATCCGATCCCGCTAGTGGACTCCTGAGCATCGTAACCGAACGCAAAATCAAGCAAGCCGCCTTGTCGCAAATCGAGGCACTCGGGAAAGGGGATCGGGCCGATCTGGCACTGTTTTATTTTTCCGACATCGACTTGCGACGCGCACTGCAAGAAGCACTTCAACGTGGCGCGCAGGTGCGGATTATCCTAGACCCCAACAAAGATGCTTTTGGCCGGGCAAAAAATGGCATCCCCAATCGTCAAACCGCTTACTATTTAAAAAAGGCTGGTGCGAATGTGCGCTGGTATGCCACTGGAGGAGAGCAATTCCATAGCAAGATGGCACTCTTTCAACGCATGGCTGAGGATAAGGTAAGCCTGCTGATCGGTTCCGCCAACTGGACCCGGCGCAACCTCAACGACCTGAATCTGGAAACCAACGTATTGCTTACCGGCCCGCGCAACTTTCCGGCTCTATGTCGCGCCAACGATTACTTTGAGATGCTATGGGACGGACGCACCGAAGCCTTTGACAAGCTTCCACCACAACTCACCACCACACTCCCCTACGAAGCTTACGCCGATGAACGCCTCTCCCACCGTCTGCTATACCAGTTGATGGAACGCAGCGGACTGAGCACATTTTAAGTGTGACCAACTCACCACAGGCAATCCTATCGCGTCGTTTTAGCCGTTCGCCTTTTGCCCCACACTGTCGGGAATAGAATGCATGGCATTCTCCTCTCATTATTTAAATCTCCCATGAATTACCTCAGTCCGAAGATTTGGCTATTTTTTGCGCTGCTTTACCTGTCAAGTTACATCCAAGCAAGTGCTGGCCCTCCGCAAGTCGTAGGGATGAGTTTGGCAGAAGTTGTAGCGGTCCTGGGTGAGGAACCGGTTGGCATCGTAGAGGCTCCAGGGACGACTATCGCCTATTTTCGGCTGGGGGAGGTTTGGTTGCGCGAGAGCTTGGTTGAACGCGCCAGCCTAATCACTCCAGCCCAGCTGGCGCAACGTGATGCGCTCGCCAAAGTTCATCGCGCGGAGGCATTGGAGCGAGTCGAACGCTTACGTGTACAACGCATTGAGGAAGGCGAAGCATTGCGCAAGCAACGCCTGAGTTCCCCCAGCTTCCTCTCTCTGGATGGCGCTGACCAAGTCCGCTTTTGGAGACAGTTCCAGGCCAGCTATCCGGAAATTGATGTCTCCTCCGAACTGCAAGATGCGCTTGCGCTTCACCAATCCGAGGAAACTGAACGTAGGCGGCAAGCAGAGATGGACGATCTGCGCAACCGTTTGGCGATGGCGGAAGCGGCTGCATTCCGGGCGACCCGCGAGGCGGATTTAGCCCGTCAGGATGCCGCCCGAGCCAATGCCGCGAGGAGTGTTCATTGGTGGGATTCCTCCTACCATCGCCGCCCAGTGGTGGTAATTCCCCAATCGAGAAATCCCATTCGCGTGATTTACCACAATGCGCCCAGCACTGCAGATTGTCCACCAACAGGAGGAAACCAGCTCGGCTATGTCCATTAGGTAGGGCACGCGGTCGCCCCTGCCTTTTTCGGTGTCGGAGTAAGATCGCCAGCATGCCGCGCTGCAACAATCCCACAATTACGCACTTGACCCAGTCATTTTTTTGGCTCTTATAGGAAGCACTCTTAACGCGGGTATAGTTTAGAGGTAAAACCCCTGCCTTCCAAGCAGGTGTCGTCGGTTCGATTCCGTCTACCCGCACCACTCTGTCGGACGCACGAGGTGACTTCGAACAACAACTAAACAATAAATGGTTAGAACAGCAGGTCGCTTTGCTTTGGGCGGGATAAGGGAACTGGGTGAATTCACCGGTTTCCTGGTATCCTCTACCTTCTGTTACCTGCGTCAGCGTAAGCGTATGGAGAAATGGCTGCGCGCGGTCCACGAAATGGGCGTTCGCTGCCTGCCCATCATTTTGTTTGTCGGCCTTTTTACCGGATTGGTGCTGGGCCTGCAAGGCTATTACACATTGGTCAAGTTCGGTAGCGAGAGTGCTCTCGGGGCGGCGGTTTCGCTCATTTTAATCCGTGAACTGGGTCCGGTGCTGGCAGCGCTGATGATCGTCGGGAAAGCGGGATCCGCACTAGCTTCGGAACTCGGCATCCAGCGAAACGATGAACAAATCGATGCGCTGCAAACGATGGGCATTCAGCCCTCCGGCTTTCTGGTTGGACCGCGCCTGCTGGCAGCCTTGTTTTGTTTCCCGGCATTGACTGCTGTTTTTGATTTGCTGGGGATATTCGGCGGCTACCTGACAGGCTCCGTTTTATTGAATGTGGATGCGGGGGTATATTGGGCAAGGGTGTTCGAAAGTGTGCAGCCCAAGGATGTCACCGGCGGCTTTGTCAAGGCCCTCACTTTCGGCGTCATTACCATCGGTATTTGCTCCTACCGCGGCTACAACACCCACCGCAAAGCATCCGCACCCGGTGTGCGCGGTGTCAGCGAATCCGCTACCCGGGCAGTGGTTTGGTCGTCTATCAGCATCCTGGCCGCCGACTACGTTATCACCTCATTTTTCCTGTAGAACCCAATGACTGCCACGCCTAGCAATTCATTACTGGAAATTCGGTCGCTAACCAAAGCCTTCGGTGACAACCAGGTCCTGGATGGCGTCGATCTAAAGGTCACGGAAGGCACGGTAACAACTGTTATTGGCAAAAGCGGAATGGGTAAATCCGTTCTTTTGAAGGCAATCGTCGGCCTTCTCGAACCCGATGGCGGCGAGGTTTGGCTGGGCGGCAATCGGACATTTCCCCGCCGGAAGCACCAACCGGACAGAATGGCCTCCAGCTTTATGTTTCAAAGCAATGCTTTGTTTGATTCCTTAACGGCTTTTGAGAATATCGCCCTGCCGCTGCGGGAGGTGACGCATTTGGGCCGCAGGGCCATCGCCGAAAAGGTCAACGGCTTGCTCAAGCGCATGGAGCTCAGTGATGCGGCAAGTCGCTATCCGGGCGAATTAAGTGGAGGCATGCGCAAGCGGGTCGCATTCGCCCGCGCCCTTGTCACCGATCCCAAAATTGTTTTTTTTGATGAACCCACAACGGGATTGGATCCGGAACGCAAGTTTGGCGTTTTTGATTTGATTGCGGAATACCGGCGCGACTTTGGCTTTACCGCCCTGCTGGTGAGCCACGATATTCCGGAAGTTTTTTCCATTTCCGACCGGGTTGCCTGGTTGGATAATGGCAAGATCCGATTCGAAGGTGCCCCATCAGACATCAAGGGCGAGGTTGAAACCGCTCTGGCAGGCTTTTTACGGCGGGGGAATAACAAAGCGAGCGGAGGACAGGAGTCAGGGGGCAAACTGATATGATAGATCCATTAAAAAACCTTAAAAAAGAAAAAATCCTATGAAACACAAAATGGAATTTGGCGTTGGTTTGTTCGTCCTTGCAGGGCTGGCCGCAATCTTTTACCTGGCGATCGCCATAGGCGGTGCCCGCTTATGGGGCGGCGACACCTACCGGCTTGATGCCCGCTTTAGCAACGTGGCGGGTCTCAACGTCGGCAGTCGGGTAGATATCGCTGGCGTGCGGGTAGGAACCGTACGCGCGATCACACTCGATCAAAAGCACTTTGTTGCCATCGTTACCCTCGAGATTCCAAGCAGTATTGAATTGGACGACGATACCATCGCTTCCGTGCGCACCGCAGGCCTTATCGGCGACCGATTCATCAGCCTCTCTCCAGGTGGCTCAGGAATTCGCCTTGAACCAGGCGACTTGATCATCGATACTGAATCAGCCGTGGATATTGAAAGCTTGATTAGCCGCTTCGCTTTTGGTTCGATCGACGACGAATAATTTTTTATCCTAATGAAACACACAACTCACATAACACTGGCCAGTTTAGTCATGTGTCTGCTTTTTGCCACCATAGGCCATGCCAAGCATCCCGCTGAAGAAAAGCTCATCGGTGCAGTGGAAGCAGTCATCGATGCGCTATTCGATGAACAAGCCGCCACACTATCCGCTGACGAAAAACGTCAACGCGTGCGGGCAGTCGTCGATGACCGCATGGACTTTTCCTTCATCATCCGGCGCGCCTTTGGTCGCAATTGGCAACAGCTTGACTCCGAGCAGCAGGTCGAAGTGGTCAATCTGGTGACAGAGACACTCATCACCACCTATGTTGAAAGCTTTGCTGGCAGCCAACGTCCGCAGATCCGCTATGGCCGCCTGGTTGAGCTAACGTCTAATCGTATCGAAATTCCCTCGACCGTTACAGCCAATGGTCGCGATGTTAACCTGATCTACCGCTTGGGTCGGATGCAATCCGGCTGGGAAGTATTTGATGTGGTGGCTGAAGGCGTCAGTATGGTCGCCAATTATCGCCAACAGCTGGATGATCATTTCCGTCGCGGAGATGCCGAAAGCCTCATCAATCGTTTCCGCGAAATGGCCCAAAAGGGAGAGGTTGAATTATGATCAAAGCCACTTTTAACCTAGCCCTTCGCATTGCTTGCTTGTTCGCGCTCGCGCTGACTTCAGCGCAACTCTCGGCAGAGCTGAACGATGAAGCCGAGTTCCTGACAGAGGACGATTTGTTCGACGAACCGATTGAGGGGATGGTGGTAATTGCCGACCCGCTGGAACCGTTAAACCGAGTCATTTTCCAATTTAACGATGTCGTTTACCGCCAAGCCATTGAGCCCATTTCGCGTTTTTACAGCGATGTGATTCCTGCTCCTGTCGACCGGGGGTTGACCCGTTTCTTTCGCAATTTCCGCTATCCCATACGCTTGGCCAGCAATTTAATCCAAGGCGATTTCGCCATCGCCCGCATCGAAACGGAACGTTTTATTGTCAACAGCACCGCCGGTCTGGGCGGATTCCTCGATCCTGCCAGCGGAATGGCGGGACTTGAGCGACCCACCCCTCAAGATATCGGCCATGCGCTGGGCGCCTATGGCATGGGCGAAGGCATTTATCTGGTCCTGCCTGTATTCGGACCTTCCAGTGGACGTGATGCGCTCGCATTTGTCGGCAACCGATCCGCGCATCCTCTATACTACCCCTATTCCGTCTGGGATGATTCCACGATGGATTGGACCTTGAGTATCACTCAGTTCATCAATGCCTCACCGGGGCTTATACGCGGCTACCGCTCCGTTACGGACAATGCAATTGACCCGTATGGGGCGCTCAAGAGCTCTTATATCCAAGCGCGCCGCGCCGATATTCGTCCAAAAAACCTGCAAGCGCCCAGTCCCATTATAAGACGCCAGAGAGGACTTTGACGCTTGCCAGACATTGCAGGTCTTTATTAAGGCTTAAGGGATATGAAGGAAAAAAGGGTTCAAAAAGTTGCTTTTCTTACAGCAGGAGGGCTTGCTCCCTGCCTGTCGTCCGCTGTGGGCGGTCTGATTGAGCGTTACACCGAGCTGGCGCCAGACGTGGAACTGATTGCCTATCGCAGTGGTTACAAGGGGCTCCTTCTGGGAGATTCCATCCAAATCACCCCCACAATACGCGCTTCGGCCGGTGTGCTGCATCGTTTCGGAGGGAGCCCGATTGGCAACAGCCGGGTGAAGCTGACCAATGTCAAAGACTGCCTCAAACGTGGTCTTATCCAAGAAGGACAAAACCCCTTGCAAGTTGCGGCAGAGCGTCTGCAAGCGGATGGTGTCGATGTGCTGCACACCATTGGCGGCGATGATACCAATACCACGGCAGCTGATTTGGCGGCTTATCTACGCGAGCATGGTTATGACCTTACCGTCGTCGGTTTGCCCAAGACTATTGACAACGATGTCTTTCCCATTCGCCAAAGCCTTGGTGCCTGGACTGCGGCGGAAGAAGGAGCACGTTTTTTCAACAATGTGGTTTCCGAACACAATGCCAATCCTCGGATGTTGATCATTCACGAAGTGATGGGCCGCAATTGCGGATGGTTGACAGCCGCTACCGCCGTAGCTTATCGCAAGCTATTGGATGGTATGGAATTTGTTCCTGAGATCGGCTTGAGCCGCGAACGACGCGAGGTCCATGCCGTGTTTATTCCGGAAATGGAAATCGACTTGCCAGCTGAAGCCAAACGCTTGCGGCAGGTGATGGATGATTTTGACTGCGTCAACTTGTTTATTAGCGAGGGTGCCGGGGTAGAGAAGATCGTTGCCGAGATGGAAGCGGCCGGCGAGAGTGTGCCACGCGACGCCTTTGGTCACGTCAAGCTGGATGCCGTCAACCCCGGCAAGTGGTTCGGGGAACAGTTTGCCAAGCAGTTGGGAGCGGAAAAAGTGCTGGTGCAGAAAAGTGGCTACTACTCGCGAGCCGCAGCCGCCAACGTCGAAGA